>NZ_JBFALC010000017.1:17635-149098 GCF_040656035.1 Streptomyces sp. NPDC050211 | reverse complement strand
CCGGATCTGGAAGGCGGGTAACCGCTGGAGGTGACCGGTACTAATAGGCCGAGGGCTTGTCCTCAGTTGCTCGCGTCCACTGTGTTAGTTCTGAGACAACGAACAGTTGTCGGCTTTGAGCTTGAACATCTAACTGAAGAGTGTGCTTGTTCGCTCGAAACCAATAGGGTTTCGGTGGTCATAGCGTGAGGGAAACGCCCGGTTACATTCCGAACCCGGAAGCTAAGCCTTACAGCGCCGATGGTACTGCAGGGGGGACCCTGTGGGAGAGTAGGACACCGCCGAACAAAATTTGAAAGGGTTGGACCCAGAACTTCGGTTCTGGGTCCAACCCTTTTTTGTTCTGTGTTACTTGAAGTTCAGGTTGTGCAACGAGCATCCGCAACATGGGTACTGCTGCAATGCTCCGGGCTGCCGGCGTCGGAGTCGGTGACGAGGTCGTCGTCCCGGCGTTCGGGAACGTGGAGGTCGCCGAGGCCGTGGCGATGGCCGGTGCGCTGCCGGTGTTCGCCGATATAGATCCGGTGACGTACTGCCTGGACACGTCCGCCGTCGAAGCGGCCGTAACTCCGCGGACGGCGGCCCTGGTTGTCGTACACCGCTTCGGTCGGCCGGCGGACATCGCGCGGCTGCATGAGCTCGGGCAGCGGCATGGGCTGCTTGTGCTGGAGCAGGGGGAGTCCGAGGTGCCGTACGACGAGGTTGCTCAGCGCAGGGAGCGTGCCTCCTATCTCGATGCGAAGTTGCGGGGTGTGCTGACGCCGGATGGGGGTCACGGGCACACCTATCAGCAGTACGTCGTGCGGGTGCCGGGGAACGGGCGGCCCGACCGGGACGCCTTCGCTCGGGCCTTGCGGGCCAGGGGAGTTGAGTGCTGGGTGCCGGTGAAGACGCCTGTGCATCGGCTGCCGGAGTTCCGTCGGTGTGTGTCTCTTCCGGAGACCGAGCGGGCCGCGGACGAGACGTTGGCGCTGCCTGTGGACGCGTCGTTGACGAAGCGGGACATGCAGCGAATAGTGTCCGCGTGCAATGCCCTTGGGGGACTGCTTCAGCCCGCCTTCTGACAGGAAGAGCGGGGTTGGGAGCACAGGTTCGTTCGGGGTATGATCTATTCCGTCGCCGCGAGGGTCACCTCGAGAACGCGACAGGCCCCTATAGCTCAGTCGGTAGAGCGTCTCCATGGTAAGGAGAAGGTCAACGGTTCGATTCCGTTTGGGGGCTCCAGTGAAAAGGCCTCCCGCCCAACGGCGGGGGGCCTTTGTGCTGTTGTTCTAGTCCTTGTGGAGTCCCGGGACTCGCATCGCCAGGATCGCCATGTCATCGGACGGGGCGTCGGATGCGAAGCGCTCCACCGCGCGCATGATGCGCGCCGCGACGGCGCCGGCTGTGAGGCCCGTGCAGGTCGTAAGGACGTCGGTGAGGCCGTCGTCGCCCAGCATGCGGCTGCCCTCGCGGCGTTCGGTGACACCGTCCGTGACGCACAGGAGGACGTCGCCGGGGTCCAGGGTGACCGTCTGCTCGTACAGCTCGAGGTCCTCCATGACACCGAGGAGCGGCTGGGGTTCGGCGGCCGGTTCGACCGTGCCGTCCTGGCGGAGGCGGAGGGGGAGCGGGTGGCCGGCGCAGACCACCTTCAGCTCCGCGCTGCCGTCGTCCTGGGGGCGCATCTCGCCGTACAGGAGCGTCAGAAAGCGGCTGCGGGCGCCCTCGTCGAGGATGGCGGAGTTCAGGCGCTCCAGGACCGCCGGGCCGCTCAGGCCCTCGCGGGCGAGCAGGCGCAGGGCGTGCCGGGCCAGGCCCGTGACCGCCGCCGCGTTCGGGCCCGTACCGCAGACGTCGCCGATGGCGAAGCCGTAGGCGCCGTCGCTGATGGGGAAGACGTCGTAGAAGTCGCCGCCGACCTCGTTGCCCTCGCCGGCCGCGCGGTAGATGACCTCGACCTCGACGCCCTCGATGTCGGGGAGTTCGGGCGGCAGGAGGCTGCGCTGGAGGGACTGGCTGATGGCTGTGCGCTCGGAGTAGAGGCGGGCGTTGTCCAGGGCCAGGGCGGCTCGGCGGGACAGGTCCTCGGCCAGCTCCAGGATTTCCTGGCGGAAGTGTTCGTCCGTCGGCTTGCCGAGGGTGAGCATGCCGATCACGCGGTTGCGGGCCACCAGGGGCAGGACCACGGTCTCGCCGCCGACCGCCGAGGCCGTGGCCAGCGTCGGGCCGATGCCCGAGCTGACGCGCGGAATGGGCTCGCCGAGGCCCAGGCTGCGCATGGACGTGCGCAGCGCCGCCTGGTGGGCCGACTCCGCGGGGGCCGACCAGACGCGGGCACCGGGTGTGGGCACGGGATCCGGCGGGGCGATCTTCGAGAGCAACGACTTGATGCCGTCGATGAGTTCTTCGTCCTCGTGCAGGACGTACGACAGGTACGGCTCGGAGGCCTGGTCGGCGATCGTGTAGACCGCACACCAGGTCGCCAGGGTCGGGACCGTCATCTGGGCCATGAGGGCGAGTGTCTGGTCGCGGTCGAGCGTGCCGGCGAGCAGGTCGGAGGCCTCGACCAGGAAGCTCAGCGAGCCTCGGCGCAGGCGCTCCAGTTCACCCAGACGGGCCGACTCGACGGCCAACGCGATGCGGTCCGCGGCGAATTGGAGGCGCAGCGCCTCCTCGTTCGAGTATCTGCCGGGGCCCTCCGCGGCGACGCCCAGGGAGCCGGTGAGGCGGCCCTCGACCTTCAGCGGGACGGTGACGACCGAGCGCATGCCGGTGCCGTTCAGCAGGGGTACGGCGCCGGGGACCATGGTGAGGTCCTCGTGGACGGCCGGCATGCGGGCCGAGCCGTAGCGGCCGGGGCCCGCCTCGACGGGGACGCGGGCGAAGCGCTGGCGGGCGGAGGGCAGGCCGGTGGAGGCGCGGACCTCCAACTCCGTTTCGTCGTCGGTGGCGAGGAGCAGGAAAGCGCTGTCGCCGTCGAGCATGTCGCGGGCGCGCTCCACGGTGCGCTGGAGGAGGCCGTCGAGGTCGTCCGGGGGAGGGGAGCCGATGAACACCTCGAAGGGGTCGGTGTTCTGGCCGTCCGGGCCCGTGGCGGAGTCGGAGGAGGAGTGGCGCAACGGCGTCTGCAGGACGGCGCGTTCGTGGTCCCGTACGAGAAGGCAGACCGTGGATGGCTCACCGCCGGTGTCGCGGACCCGGAGGTGGGAGGCGTACACCGGGGTCACCCGGCCGTTGGCCCCGCGGATGCCGTAACTGCCCTCCCAGCGCGAGAGTTGGAGTGCCTCCGCGACGCCGGTGCTGGTGCCCGGGGTGTGCGGCCAGGCCGCGAGGTCCGTGAGGGGCTTGCCGTTGACCTGTTCGGAGGCGTAGCCGAAGAGTTCCTCGGCGTCCTCGTTCCAGGCGGAGATGCAGCCCGTACGGTCGATCTGGACGACGGCGACGCGGACGCGGCCGTCGGCGAGGGGCAGGAGGTCTGCGGGGAGCGAGGGGCCCGCCGTGCGGGTGCCCACCGCGCGGTCGGGGAGGTCGAGTTGGAACCAGACCTGCTTGTGCGTGGGCGTGTACTCGACGCCCCAGCGGCCGGCCAGCGCCGCGCACAGCTGGAGGCCGCGGCCGCCCTCGCGGTCCGGGCTGCCCATGTTGACGGCGGAGCCCTGGAGCGGGATCTCGCGCTCCGGGTAGCGGTCGGCGACTTCGATCCGGACGCCGTCGTCACTGCGCAGGCACAGGACGTCCGCGGAGGTGCCCGCGTGGACCACGGCGTTGGTCACCAGCTCGCTGGTGAGGACCACGGCGTCGTCGACGATGTCGGCGAAGCCCCAGCCCTGGAGCGTGTCGCGGACGAAGGCGCGGGCGGTCGCGACCGATCGCCCGACGGGCTCGAAGCTGGCGGCCGCGCGCGCGGTGATCACAGAACTCCTCGACCGGTTGTCGACGTGCAGGGCTCCCTGGCCGACCGGCTCCCGTCGCGTTTGCGACGGCAGGCCGTCGGTCGGCCGGGGGTCCGGGGGATGTCCCCCCGGGATCAGTCCGGTGGTCATGGTGCGGCCGCCCCTCCGATGCCCGCTCGTTCTCGTGCCACCGCCCAGGCCGGACGGACCGGCGCGGCTGGACAGCCGCATGCAAGGTTACTTACCTTCCCCGTCCATGCGGATGCCGGTCTGCAGTGTTTCCGTCCGGAGGGTGTGCGGACGGTGTGGGAAGCTGCCGAACTGTTATGGCCGGGTTCAGCGAGGGTGAAACACTGGGCAAGCTTCTTGTGAAGGTCCGGACAGGCAGAGTGAGATCCGCTTCCGGCGGGCAGCAGCCCCGGGTGTGGCCTGGTATATCCGGCAGGAATACGCAGTAGTAACTGGTACGCCGAGCAGTAGTACCGGATCGCAGCAGCAACGGTCGACCCCTGCGGGAGGGACAAGTGGAGTCTGGCGCAGCGACGCGGGGCACTAAAACGCGCGCGAAAGGCGGACAGTCCCTGAGTAACCAGCGCAAACCGCGGGGTGGTACCACCGCGGTCGACACGGCGTCCCTGGACAGACTGCTGGCGGCCCTCGTGTCGATGCGGGACGGGAACTTCCGCAAGCGGCTCACGGTGTCCGGCGACGGCGTGATGTCCGAGATTGCCGCGGTCTTCAATGAGGTGGCCGACCGCAATCTGCACCTGACGGGTGAGCTGTCGCGAGTGCGGCGCATGGTGGGTCGTGAGGGCAAGCTCACAGAACGGCTGGAATCAGGCGCCTGTGAGGGCTCCTGGGCGGCCGCCATCGACCACTCGAACGCCCTGGTCGACGATCTCGTACGACCGGTCTCCGAGGTCGGCCGGGTGCTCTCGGCGGTGGCCGAGGGTGATCTGTCGCCGCGTATGGAGCTGCGGACGCAGGCGCCGGACGGCACCACGGGGCAGCCGCTGCGTGGGGAGTTCCTGAAGGTCGGGCGGACGGTCAACAATCTGGTCGACCAGCTGTCGATCTTCACTGACGAGGTCACGCGTGTGGCCAGTGAGGTCGGGACCGAGGGCAAGCTGGGCGGGCAGGCCCAGGTGCGCGGTATGTCGGGTTCGTGGAAGGACCTCACGGATTCCGTCAACACCATGGCGTACCGGCTGACGGCCCAGGTGCGGGACATCGCGCTGGTGACGACCGCGGTAGCGAAGGGTGATCTGTCCCGGAAGGTCACGGTTCATGTGGCCGGCGAGATGCTGGAGCTGAAGAACACCGTCAACACGATGGTGGACCAGCTGTCGTCCTTCTCCTCCGAGGTGACGCGAGTCGCACGCGAGGTGGGCACCGAGGGCGAGCTGGGCGGGCAGGCGCAGGTGCCGGGTGTGGCCGGTGTGTGGAAGGACCTCACCGATTCGGTGAACCTCATGGCCGGCAACCTGACGGCCCAGGTGCGCGGTATCGCGCAGGTGACGACGGCGGTCGCCAACGGTGATCTGTCGCGGAAGGTGACGGTGTCGGCGCGCGGTGAGGTCGCGCAGCTCGCGGACACGATCAACCAGATGACCGAGACGCTGCGGATCTTCGCCGACGAGGTCACGCGTGTGGCCAATGAGGTCGGTGCCGAGGGGCAGCTGGGCGGTCAGGCGAATGTGCCGGGCGCGGCGGGGACGTGGAAGGACCTGACGGACTCCGTCAACACGGTCTTCCGGAACCTGACCACCCAGGTGCGGGACATCGCCGCCGTGACGACGGCCGTGGCCAGCGGTGACCTGTCGCAGAAGGTCACCGTCGACGTGGCCGGCGAGATGCTGGAGCTGAAGAACACCGTCAACGGGATGGTGGACCAGCTGTCGTCCTTCGGTTCCGAGGTCACGCGCGTGGCGCGGGAGGTCGGTGTCGAGGGTGAGCTGGGCGGGCAGGCGCAGGTGCCGGGGGCGGCGGGGACGTGGAAGGACCTGACGGACTCCGTCAACACCGCGTTCCGGAATCTCACCGGACAGGTGAGGAACATCGCGCAGGTCACGACCGCGGTGGCCAACGGTGATCTGTCGCAGAAGGTCACCGTGGACGTCTCCGGCGAGATGCTCCAGCTGAAGAACACCGTGAACACGATGGTGGACCAGCTGTCGGCCTTCGCGGATCAGGTCACCCGGATGGCCCGGGACGTGGGTACCGAGGGCCGGCTTGGCGGGCAGGCCGTCGTACCGGGCGTGTCCGGTACGTGGAAGGAGCTCACCGACTCCGTCAACTTCATGGGCGGCAACCTCACCTCGCAGGTGCGGCAGATCGCCCAGGTGACGACGGCGGTGGCCCGGGGTGATCTGTCCCAGAAGATCGACGTCGACGCGCGCGGCGAGATCCTGGAGCTGAAGAACACCATCAACACGATGGTCGACCAGCTCTCCGCCTTCGCCGACCAGGTGACCCGGGTCGCCCGCGAGGTGGGCACGGAGGGCCGCCTCGGCGGGCAGGCGCAGGTGCCCGGCGTCGCCGGCGTGTGGCGCGACCTGACCGACTCCGTGAACGGAATGGCAGGGAACCTCACCGCCCAGGTGCGCAACATCGCGCAGGTCGCGACCGCGGTGGCCCGGGGTGATCTGTCCCAGAAGATCACCGTGGACGCGCGCGGCGAGATCCTGGAGCTGAAGAACACCCTGAACACGATGGTGGACCAGCTGTCGTCGTTCGCGGAGGAGGTCACCCGAGTCGCCCGTGAGGTGGGCACGGAGGGCGAGCTGGGCGGGCAGGCCGAGGTGCAGGGTGTCTCCGGCACCTGGAAGGACCTCACCCAGTCCGTGAACTTCATGGCGAACAACCTGACCATCCAGGTGCGTCAGATCGCCGAGGTCACGACAGCGGTCGCCAAGGGTGACCTGTCGAAGAAGATCACCGTCGACGCGAAGGGCGAGATCCTCGAACTCGTCACCACCGTCAACACGATGGTCGACCAGCTGTCGTCCTTCGCCGAGCAGGTGACCCGCGTGGCCCGCGAGGTGGGCACCGAGGGCATCCTGGGCGGCCAGGCGCACGTACCGGGCGTCACGGGCATCTGGAAGGACCTCAGCGGCAACGTCAACCTGATGGCCAAGAACCTGACCATGCAGGTGCGGAACATCTCCCAGGTCGCGGCGGCCGTCGCCAACGGCGATCTGACCCGGACGGTGACGATCGAGGCGCGCGGCGAGGTCGCGCAGCTCGCGGACACCTTCAACACCATGGTGAAGACGCTGAGTTCGTTCGCCGACCAGGTCACCAAGGTGGCCCGCGAGGTGGGCACGGACGGCATCCTCGGCGGGCAGGCGCACGTACCGGGCGTGGCCGGCACCTGGAAGGACCTCACCGAGTCCGTGAACCAGATGGCGTCCAACCTGACCGGTCAGGTGCGCAACATCGCCATGGTCACGACCGCCATCGCCAAGGGTGATCTGACCAAGAAGATCGACATCGACGCGCGCGGTGAGATCCTCGAGCTCAAGACGACCATCAACACGATGGTCGACCAGTTGTCGTCCTTCGCCGAAGAGGTCACCCGAGTCGCCCGCGAGGTGGGCACCGAAGGCCAGCTCGGCGGTCAGGCACGCGTGCGTGACGTCGACGGAACCTGGCGCGACCTCACCGAGTCCGTGAACGAAATGGCAGGAAACCTTACGCGGCAGGTACGTGCCATCGCGCGCGTGGCGACTGCGGTGACCCGCGGTGACCTGAACCTGAAGATCGACGTCGACGCCTCCGGCGAGATCCAGGAACTCCAGGACTACATCAACAAGATGATCGCCAACCTGCGCGACACAACGATCGCCAACAAGGAGCAGGACTGGCTCAAGGGCAACCTGGCCCGTATCTCCGCGCTCATGCAGGGCCGCCGCGACCTCGACGACGTGGCCTCGCTGATCATGAGCGAGCTGACGCCGGTGGTCTCCGCACAGCACGGCGCGTTCTTCCTCGCCATGCCCCTGCTCGACGGCAAGGACATCAGCAGCGGCCAGGAGGACGCGTACGAGCTGCGCATGCTCGGCTCGTACGGGTACTCGATGGGCTCCATGCCGACGTCGTTCCGGCCCGGTGAGGCGCTGATCGGGACGGCCGCCCAGGAGAAGCGCACGATCCTCGTGGAGAACGCGCCGAGCGGCTATCTGAAGATCTCCTCGGGGCTCGGCGAGGCACCGCCAGCACAAGTGATCGTGCTTCCGGTGCTGTTCGAGGGCAAGGTGCTCGGTGTCATCGAGCTGGCTTCCTTCACGCCCTTCACGCAGATCCAGAAGGACTTCCTCAACCAGATCGCCGAGATGATCGCGACCAGTGTCAACACCATCTCCGTCAACACCAAGACCGAGGTGCTGCTGCGGCAGTCGCAGGAGCTGACCGAGCAACTCCGCGAGCGGTCGGCGGAGTTGGAGAACCGGCAGAAGGCCCTCCAGGAGTCCAACGCCGAACTGGAGGAGAAGGCCGAGCTGCTGGCCCAGCAGAACCGCGACATCGAGGTCAAGAACACCGAGATCGAGGAGGCGCGGCAGGTCCTGGAGGAGCGTGCCGAGCAACTCGCCGTCTCCATGCGCTACAAGAGCGAATTCCTGGCGAACATGTCGCACGAGCTGCGTACGCCGCTCAACTCACTGCTGATTCTGGCCAAGTTGCTCGCCGACAACGCGGACTCCAACCTCACCCCCAAGCAGGTGGAGTTCGCCGAGACGATCCATGGCGCCGGCTCCGATCTGCTTCAGCTGATCAACGACATCCTCGATCTGTCGAAGGTCGAGGCGGGCAAGATGGACGTCTCACCGACGCGTATCGCGCTCGTCCAGCTCGTCGACTACGTGGAGGCGACCTTCCGCCCGCTGACCGCGGAGAAGGGCCTCGACCTGTCCGTACGGGTGTCTCCGGAACTGCCCGCCACGCTGCACACCGACGAGCAGCGGCTGCTCCAGGTGCTGCGCAACCTGCTGTCCAACGCGGTGAAGTTCACCGACTCCGGATCGGTCGAGCTGGTGATCCGGCCGGCCGGCGCGGACGTCCCGCTGGCGATTCGCGAGCAGCTCCTGGAGACAGGCTCGCTGCGGGACGCGGACGCGGATCTGATCGCGTTCTCGGTGACCGACACCGGCATCGGCATCGCGGCCAGCAAGATGCGGGTGATCTTCGAGGCGTTCAAGCAGGCGGACGGCACGACCAGCCGGAAGTACGGCGGTACAGGTCTGGGGCTGTCGATCTCGCGGGAGATCGCCCAGCTGCTCGGCGGCGAGATCCACGCGCAGAGCGAGCCGGGCCGCGGCTCGACGTTCACGCTCTATCTGCCGCTGCACCCGAGCGAACTGCCGCCGCAGGGCTACCAGCAGGGGCTGCCCGTGCTGGAGGCCGGCGACTTGGTGGCGTCCGCACGCCGGGCCGCGGCCGACCTGTCGGAGCTGTCCGAGGTGGAGGTCGAGACGCCGGCCGAGGTGAGGTCGTACCGCGAGACTCAGAACGGCGCCGCCGCGCTCTTCCGGCGCCGGCGCAGGACCACGCCCATCGCGCCGGCCGAGCAGCCGGGACAGGAGCGCTGGACCGCCGACGACCAGGACACGGCGCCACGGTCGCACCGGGGCATCCGGTTCGGCGGGCAGAAGGTGCTGATCGTCGACGACGACATCCGCAACGTCTTCGCGCTCACCAGCGTCCTGGAGCAGCACGGCCTGTCGGTGCTGTACGCCGAGAACGGCCGTGAGGGCATCGAGGTCCTGGAGCAGCACGACGATGTGGCGGTCGTCCTGATGGACATCATGATGCCCGAGATGGACGGGTATGCGACGACGACGGCGATCCGCAGGATGCCGCAGTTCGCCGGGCTGCCGATCATCGCGCTCACCGCGAAGGCGATGAAGGGCGACCGGGAGAAGGCGATCGAGTCGGGTGCCTCCGACTATGTGACGAAGCCGGTCGACCCCGATCATCTGCTGGCGGTCATGCAGCAGTGGATGAGGGAGGAGTGACGAGAACCGTCGGGCCGCGAGGCGAAGCGGCGGGGAAGTAGTGGGAACCTTCGGTGTTCACCCGGAGTTGCTGACGCAGTGTGGCCGAGGCCGTGTAGAAGTACGGGATACGGGGAACCTTCTGGTCTCCTGCTGCGTTTCTGCTACGTGCACAGTGACATCGCGGTGACAGGGTGTGGCGACAGGCGGGGTGCGGCTACCATGACCGGCACAAGGACGGGCGGCGCAAGGGAGCCGTCCCCTGGGGCGGCGCGCACCGGCGTCACCCCAAGTCCTGAGGACAGGGGAGGCCCCAAGCCGGGGCGAGGAGGGCGGGCCATGGTGCAGAAGGCCAAGATCCTCCTGGTCGATGACCGGCCGGAGAATCTGCTGGCGCTGGAGGCCATCCTCTCCGCGCTCGATCAGACGCTGGTGCGGGCATCGTCCGGGGAGGAAGCGCTCAAAGCACTGCTGACGGACGACTTCGCGGTCATCCTGCTGGATGTGCAGATGCCGGGCATGGACGGTTTCGAAACCGCCGCACACATCAAGCGGCGAGAGCGGACCCGGGACATCCCGATCATCTTCCTCACCGCCATCAACCACGGCCCGCATCACACCTTCCGCGGCTATGCGGCGGGCGCGGTCGACTACATCTCCAAGCCCTTCGACCCGTGGGTGCTGCGCGCGAAGGTCTCCGTTTTCGTCGAGCTCTACATGAAGAACTGCCAGCTCCGGGAGCAGGCGGCCCTGCTGCGGCTCCAGTTGGAGGGCGGCGGAGGCAAGACCGCGGTCGGCGAGGCGAAGGAGCCGGCCGGGCTGCTCGCCGAGCTGTCGGCGCGGCTCGCGGCCGTCGAGGAGCAGGCCGAGGCGCTGTCCAAGCAGCTCGACGACGAGTCCGCGGACGCGGCGGCCGTGGCGACGGCCGCGCACCTGGAGCGCAAACTCACCGGCCTGCGCCGGGCGCTGGACGCTCTGGAGCCGGGCACGGGCAGTGGAGCACCGTCGGTGCCCTCGCAGAACTGACGCCCGCCGCGGACGCAGTTGTACCTGCGTGCACGTGGTGTTTGAGCGCGCGTCAGTTTCCTGCCCCGGCAAGGGCGACACGAACGGGTGAAGCAGTGGGCACACGTGTCCGCTGCCGTCTCCACCGGTAACCTCACACCTATGGCCTCACGTCCCTCCGCAGCCAAGAAGCAGCCCTCGAAGAAGGCTGCCGCTTCGGCGAAGGCTCCGGCGAAGAAGGCCGCCGCCAAAAAGGCCCCGGCCAAGAGGGCGCCCGCCAAGAAGGCCGCGGCCAAGAAGCCCGCGCCCAAGCCGGCGCCGAACCCCACCGGGGGCATCTTCTGGCTCGTGCGCGCGATCTGGCTCGGCGCCGCGCACGCCGTCGGCGCGGTCTTCCGGGGCATAGGGCAGGGCGCGAAGAACCTCGACCCGGCGCACCGCAAGGACGGCATCGCCCTGCTGCTGCTCGGACTCGCGCTGATCGTGGCCGCGGGGACCTGGTCCAATCTGCGCGGTCCCGTCGGCGACCTGGTCGAAATTCTGGTCACCGGCGCCTTCGGCCGCCTCGATCTGCTGGTGCCGCTGCTGCTCGCCCTCATCGCCGTGCGCTTCATCCGGCATCCCGAGCAGCCCGAGGCCAACGGCCGCATCGTGATCGGCCTGTCCGCGCTCCTCATCGGCGTGCTCGGCCAGGTCCACATCGCCTGCGGCGCGCCCGCGCGCAGCGACGGCATGCAGGCCATAAGGGCAGCGGGCGGTCTCATCGGCTGGGGCGCGGCGACCCCGCTGACGTACGCCATGGGTGAACTGCTCGCCGTACCGCTGCTCGTGCTGCTCACAGTCTTCGGGCTGCTGGTCGTCACGGCGACCCCGGTCAACGCCATCCCGCAGCGACTGCGGCTGCTCGGCAGGAAGCTCGGGCTCCTCCACGACCCGGCCGACGACGAGGACGAGTTCTCCGACGACGACGAGCGCTACGACGACCAGTGGCGCGATGCGCTGCCCGCGCGCCCGCGCAGGCGCGGACCCAAGCCCGAGGCGTACGACCCCGACAGCGCGGAGCAGGAGGCCCTCTCACGGCGTCGCGGTCGCCCGAGGCGTTCCGCGGTGCCCAAGCCCGCGATGGACCGGCAGATGGACGCCGTGGACGTCGCGGCGGCCGCCGCTGCCGCGCTGGACGGCGCCGTGATGCACGGCATGCCGCCCTCGCCGATCGTCGCCGACCTCACCCAGGGCGTGAGCGTGGGCGACCGCGAGGCCACTCCGACCCCCACCCCCACCCCGACGCCTGTCCCGGCCGCACGGCCGAAGCAGGAGAAGCTCAAGGCGGACGTACCGGATCTCACGAAGTCCGCCCCCGACGAGATCCGCGATCTGCCGCCGCGCGCCGAGCAGCTCCAGCTCTCCGGAGACATCACCTACTCCCTGCCGTCGCTCGACCTCCTCACGCGCGGGGGCCCCGGCAAGGCGCGCAGCGCCGCGAACGACGCCGTCGTCGCCTCGCTCACCACCGTCTTCTCCGAGTTCAAGGTCGACGCGGCCGTCACCGGCTTCACGCGCGGGCCGACGGTCACCCGGTACGAGGTCGAGCTCGGCCCCGCAGTCAAGGTCGAGCGGATCACCGCGCTCACCAAGAACATCGCGTACGCCGTCGCCAGCCCGGACGTGCGCATCATCAGCCCGATCCCCGGAAAGTCCGCGGTCGGCATCGAGATCCCGAACACCGACCGCGAGATGGTCAACCTCGGGGACGTACTGCGGCTCGCGGCGGCGGCCGAGGACGACCATCCGATGCTCGTCGCGCTCGGCAAGGACGTCGAGGGCGGCTATGTCATGGCGAACATGGCGAAGATGCCGCACGTCCTGGTCGCCGGAGCCACCGGTTCGGGTAAGTCCTCGTGCATCAACTGCCTGATCACGTCGATCATGATGCGGGCGACCCCCGAGGACGTGCGCATGGTCCTCGTCGACCCCAAGCGCGTCGAGCTGACCGCCTACGAGGGCATTCCCCACCTGATCACGCCGATCATCACCAACCCGAAGCGGGCCGCCGAGGCGCTCCAGTGGGTCGTACGGGAAATGGACCTTCGGTACGACGACCTGGCGGCTTTCGGATACCGGCACATCGACGACTTCAACCAGGCCATCCGCGACGGCAAGCTCAAGACGCCGGAAGGCAGCGAGCGGGAGCTCAAGACCTATCCGTATCTGCTGGTGATCGTCGATGAGCTCGCCGACCTGATGATGGTCGCGCCGCGGGACGTCGAGGACTCGATCGTGCGGATCACGCAGCTCGCGCGCGCGGCCGGTATCCACCTGGTGCTGGCCACGCAGCGGCCGTCGGTGGATGTCGTGACCGGTCTGATCAAGGCCAACGTGCCCTCCCGGCTCGCCTTCGCGACATCGTCGCTGGCGGACTCGCGGGTCATCCTCGACCAGCCCGGTGCCGAGAAGCTGATCGGCAAGGGCGACGGCCTGTTCCTGCCGATGGGGGCGAACAAGCCGACCCGTATGCAGGGCGCCTTCGTGACCGAGGAAGAGGTCGAGGTCGTCGTCCAGCACTGCAAGGACCAGATGGCGCCCGTCTTCCGGGACGACGTCACCGTGGGTACCAAGCAGAAGAAGGAGATCGACGAGGACATCGGCGACGACCTCGACCTGCTGTGCCAGGCGGCCGAACTGGTCGTCTCCACGCAGTTCGGGTCCACCTCGATGCTCCAGCGCAAACTGCGCGTCGGCTTCGCCAAGGCGGGCCGGCTGATGGACCTGATGGAGTCCCGGGGCATCGTCGGACCGAGCGAGGGGTCCAAGGCACGTGATGTTCTTGTGAAACCTGACGAGCTGGATGGCGTGCTGGCCGTGATCCGTGGGGAGTCTGACGGGTAGGAACCACGTCGCAATGGTCACCTTGCGTGCGGATGCGCGGCGGGCCGATGTGCAACCGTGACCTGCCCGTAAGGGATCATTGAGCAACCGTTTCCCTTGGACGTACGTCAAGTTGAGGGAAGCGAAAAGCTTGTGCCCCACCATCGGGATGCCCGGCCATTCCGATGGCGTACAAAGTCCCACCGCCCGGTTGCCCCACCCTTTCGCACCCCCCTAGACTGAACCTCCAGCACAGGTGGCTATACGCTCGAAAGGCGCCCCCGTGTCCATCGGCAACTCCCCTGAAGACGAGCGTCCGTTCGAAGACGACCGTGAGGAAGCCCGCCTGTCGATCGGCCGTGTCCTTCAGCAGGCACGCATCGCGGCCGGGCTGACCGTCGACGACCTCACCAACGCCACCCGGGTCCGCCTGCCCATCGTGCACGCCATCGAGGCGGACGACTTCGGCCCCTGCGGCGGAGACGTCTACGCCCGCGGTCACATCCGGACCCTGGCCAAGGCCGTCGGCATCGACCCGGCCCCGCTGCTCGCCCAGTACGACGCCGACCACGGCGGGCGTCCGGCGCCGACCCCGGCGGCCCCGCTCTTCGAGGCGGAACGCATCCGCCCCGAGCGGCGCGGGCCCAACTGGACCGCGGCCATGGTCGCCGCGATCGTCGCCGTGGTCGGCTTCGTCGGGTTCACCGCGTTCAAGGGCGGTGACGGCGGCGACAAGACCCAGGTCGCCGAGGGCTCCACGCCCTCGACCAGCAAGACCGCCTCGCCCACGCCGACCAAGCCCGACGAACCCAAGCCCGACCCGACGGACAGCGCCATCGCGGCCGCGCCCCAGGACAAGGTGACCGTCCAGGTCAGCGCCGCCGACGGCCGCAGCTGGATCTCGGCCAAGGACCACAACGGCCGGCTCCTCTTCGACGGCCTCCTCAAGCAGGGCGAGTCCAAGACCTTCCAGGACAGCGAGAAGATCAACCTCGTCCTCGGTGACGCCGGCGCGATCCAGCTCTACGTCAACGGCAAGAAGATCGACGAGGACTGGCAGCAGGGAGCGGTCGAGCGGCTGACGTACACGAAGGGCGATCCGCAGGTCGGATAAGCGGTCGCATCGGGTGAAGCACTCACGGGGTTGGCCAAGATCGGCCAACCCCGTCGACGTGGGGTGTCAGTGGGACGAAGTAGTCTTGAGCCCATGCCTGAACGCCGTACCGTCGCACTCGTCACCCTTGGCTGCGCCCGTAACGAGGTGGACTCGGAGGAGCTCGCAGGCCGCTTGGAGGCGGACGGCTGGGAACTCGTCGAGGACGCTGAGGACGCGGATGTCGCCGTCGTCAACACGTGTGGCTTCGTCGAAGCCGCCAAGAAGGACTCCGTCGACGCCCTCCTCGAAGCCAATGACCTCAAGGGGCAGGGCAGAACCCAGGCCGTCGTGGCGGTGGGCTGCATGGCCGAGCGGTACGGCAAGGAGCTGGCGGAGGCGCTGCCGGAGGCCGACGGCGTGCTCGGCTTCGACGACTACTCCGACATCTCCGACCGGCTCCAGACCATCCTGAGCGGCGGCATCCACGCCGCCCACACCCCGCGTGACCGGCGCAAGCTGCTGCCGATCAGCCCGGCGGAGCGCCAGTCGGTGTCCGATGTCGCCCTCCCCGGCCATGGCGCTCCGGCCGACCTGCCGGAAGGTGTGGCTCCGGTCTCCGGGCCGCGTGCGCCCCTGCGCCGCCGTCTGGACGGCTCCCCGGTCGCCTCGGTGAAGCTCGCCTCCGGCTGCGACCGGCGCTGCTCCTTCTGCGCCATCCCGTCCTTCCGCGGCTCCTTCATCTCGCGCCGGCCCAGCGATGTGCTGAACGAGACGCGGTGGCTGGCCGAGCAGGGCGTCAAGGAGATCATGCTGGTCTCCGAGAACAACACGTCGTACGGCAAGGACCTGGGCGACATCCGGCTGCTGGAGTCCCTGCTGCCGGAGCTCGCCGGGGTCGACGGCATCGAGCGGGTGCGCGTCAGCTATCTGCAGCCGGCCGAGATGCGCCCCGGGCTCATCGACGTCCTGACGTCGACCGAGAAGGTCGCGCCCTACTTCGACCTGTCCTTCCAGCACTCCGCCCCGGACGTGCTGCGTGCGATGCGCCGCTTCGGCGACACCGACCGCTTCCTGGAACTCCTCGACACCATCCGGAGCAAGGCCCCGCAGGCCGGCGTGCGCTCCAACTTCATCGTGGGCTTCCCCGGCGAGACCGAGGCCGACCTGGCCGAGCTGGAGCGATTCCTGAACGGCGCGCGGCTGGACGCCATCGGCGTCTTCGGCTACTCCGACGAGGAGGGCACCGAGGCGGCGACCTACGACCACAAGCTCGACGAGGACGTCGTCGCCGAGCGACTGGCACATGTCTCCCGGCTGGCCGAGGAACTCGTCTCGCAGCGCGCGGAGGAGCGCGTGGGCGAGACCGTGCAGGTGCTCGTCGAATCCGTCGACGACGAGGAGGGCGCGTACGGCCGCGGTATGCACCAGGCGCCGGAGACGGACGGCCAGGTGCTGCTCACGAGCGGCGAAGGCCTCGGCGTCGGTCGTATGGTCGAGGCGAAGGTGGTCGGTACGGAGGGTGTCGACCTGGTGGCCGAGCCGTTGCAGGGCTCGCTCGGATACGGAGAGGAGGCGACCAGATGACGGGAGTCCCGGCGTCCGCCGCGGGCGGCTCCGCCAAGGCGAAAGGACCGGTGACCTCGGCAGCGTCCGTCTCCGGAGGTGCCTCCGCGTCCGTGTCCGGTGGTGCCTCCGGTGCATCGGGCGGCCCCAAGTCGGCTGCATCGGGCGGTGCCAAGTCGGCGCGGGGCGGAAAGCTGGCCGCAGCAGCCGTCGATCAGGCCAGCGTCTGGAACATCGCCAACCTCCTGACCATGCTCCGGCTGCTCCTCGTTCCCGGCTTCGTCGCGCTGATGCTGGCCGACGGCGGCTACGACCCGGCGTGGCGCTCGCTCGCCTGGGCGGCCTTCGCCATCGCCATGATCACGGACCTGTTCGACGGTCACCTGGCGCGCGCGTACAACCTCGTCACCGACTTCGGGAAGATCGCCGATCCCATCGCCGACAAGGCGATCATGGGGGCGGCGCTGATCTGTCTGTCCGCCCTCGGCGATCTGCCGTGGTGGGTGACGATCGTCATTCTCGGCCGGGAACTCGGGATCACCCTGCTGCGTTTCATCGTCATCCGGTACGGCGTCATTCCGGCGAGCCGTGGCGGCAAGGTGAAGACCCTCACCCAGGGCGTCGCGGTCGGGATGTATGTCCTGGCGCTCACGGGATGGCTCGCCACCCTGCGGTGGTGGGTGATGGCGGCGGCGGTGATTCTGACCGTGGTGACCGGGCTCGACTATGTGAGACAAGCCATTGTGTTGCGCAGGCAGGGAATCGCCGAGCGCAGGGCCGCGTCGGAGGAGGCGGACGCATGAGTTCCGCAGCTGACGAGCTGGTGCGACTACTCACTGTGAGAGGTGAGACGCTGGCCGTCGCCGAATCCCTCACCGGTGGGCTCGTTGCGGCGGAAATCACAGCGGCGCCAGGAGCGTCCAAGGCCTTCCGCGGATCGGTGACCGCTTATGCCACCGAGCTGAAGCATGAATTGCTCGGTGTCGACGCCACCCTGCTGGCGCAGCGGGGAGCGGTGGATCCGCAGGTCGCGGCACAGATGGCGGCAGGAGTGCGCAAGGCGCTGGGCGCCGACTGGGGCCTCGCGACGACCGGTGTCGCCGGTCCGGAATCCCAGGACGGGCAGCCCGTCGGCACGGTTTTCATCGCCGTCGACGGCCCCTTCGCGGCGGACTCCACGGCAACCGGTGGCGGGAAAGTGGCCTCGCTGCGGTTGAACGGCCACCGGGCGGAAATTCGTATGGAGAGTGTACGGAGCGTGCTCGCTCTGCTCCTGCAGCAGCTTGCGAGCGAACAAACTGGGAATGAGCGGGCACAGGATACGGAACAGAACGGGGGGTTTTGATGTTTGCAGCCCTGAGTGAACACGACATCGCTCCCCGCACGGCCGCGGCGCAAGGCGGTACGGTGGGGCGTGAAGGATGCGGCTACGCGGTCCGAGGAGGGAGCCACCGATGATTCTGCTCCGTCGCCTATTGGGTGACGTGCTGCGTCGGCAGCGCCAACGCCAGGGCCGTACTCTGCGCGAAGTCTCCTCGTCCGCCCGAGTCTCACTCGGCTATCTCTCCGAGGTGGAGCGGGGGCAGAAGGAGGCTTCCTCCGAGCTGCTGTCCGCCATCTGCGACGCGCTGGACGTACGGATGTCCGAACTCATGCGGGAAGTGAGCGACGAGCTCGCACTCGCCGAGCTGGCCCGGTCCGCTGCGGCCACTTCGAGCGAGTCCGTACCCACGTCGGTACGTCCGATGCTGGGTTCCGTATCGGTGACCGGTGTGCCACCGGAACGGGTGACCATCAAGGCGCCCGCCGAGGCCGTGGACGTGGTTGCCGCGTGAGTCATGCGCCTTGGCGCATGAGCTGACGAAGTGTGTGAAGCCCCGGTCGGGGCTCCGCCGGGAAGATCCGGGGGAGCGCTGCCGGGGTTTTCTCGTCCCTTGCATGTCCCTTTTGGTCCGTTTGCCGGTGTCGGGTGGGGCGGTCATGGTGGAGAGATGTGACGGGGCGACCAACGGAGGTTCGGATGTACGTCGTCAAGAGCCCGCTGTCCGACGCGGATCTGAAGACCGTGTCCGAGGCGCTGCAGGGCGCCCTCGTCGACCTGGTCGACCTCGCCCTGGTGGCCAAGCAGATCCACTGGAACGTGGTCGGCCCGCGCTTCCGCACCGTCCATCTTCAGCTCGACGAGGTGGTGGCCCTGGCCCGGACGCACTCCGACACCGTCGCCGAGCGCGCCTCGGCCCTGGGTGTCTCGCCGGACGGGCGCGCGGCGACCGTGGCGGTCGGCAGCGGCATCGGTCCGGTGCGCGAGGGCTGGGTCACGGACAGCGACGCGGTGTCCACACTGGTCGATGCCCTGGGTGCGGTGATCACTCGTATGCGGGAACGGATCGGGGCGACCGCCGAGCCTGATCCGGTCAGCCAGGACATCTTCATCGGGATCACCGCGGACCTGGAGAAGCATCACTGGATGTTCCAGGCCGAGAACGGGTGACGTGCTGGTGCTTGCAGGATGTTCCGCGCCGCAGCTCTGTGACGTGGTCGTGCTCTGAGGATGATCCGGGCCGCGAGCTTGAGGGTGCCGTGCCTGACGGGGCGCGCCTCCTGGGTGTGACGGCATTGGCCTGTGCTGCATCCGTGTGCCGTGGGTGCGCCCTTCCGGCGGGTGAGGCGGCCCCCTAGCGTCGGGCTGGAGGTGCTGCCATGACGGGGTCGATAGTGCGCTGGGGGGCAGCCCTCGGGCTCGGGGCGCTGTGGTGGTGGGCCGTGCTGCGGCTCGCGCTGGCGCCCGATGCCGGGGTGCTGGAGGGTGCCGTCGCCGCCGGGGGATGGGGGCTGAGCCTGCTGCCGGTGCACTGTGTGCCGAAGGCGCGGGCGGCAGGCGCCGTGCGGGCCGGGCGCTGGCGCGAGGCCTGGCGGGTGGCCCTCGCTACCAGGGCATCGCCACCCCGCCGTTAGGGCGCAGGATCTGGCCCGTCGTGAACGCCGACGCGTCCGACGCCAGATGCAGGACCGCGTGGGCCACGTCCTCCGGCTCGCCGACCCGGCCCAGCGGCGACCTCCGGGCCATCAGCGACTCGGTGTGCGCCTGGGCCTCGTTGTCGTGGCGGTCTGTCATGGGGGTGCGGATCCAGCCCGGAGCGACCGCGTTGACGCGAATGCCGTGCCGGCCGACCTCGGCCGCCAGAGTCTTCGTCAGCTGGACCACGGCCGCCTTGGCGGCGCCGTAGCAGAGCAGACCGGGGCCGCCGGTGTCGACGGCTCCCGACGCCATGGTGATGATGCTGCCCCTGATCTGCTGGGCGAGCATCAGCCGGGCGGCCTCCTGGCAGGCGTACAGCACGCCTTTGAAGTTGACGTTCAGTACGCGGTCGAGGTCTTCGTCCCTGGTGTCCAGGACAGGGCTGCTGTGCATGATTCCGGCGATCGCGGCCATGACGTGCAGATGCTCGCAGGAGTGGACGGCCTGCTGGAGCTGTGTGCGGTCGGTGACGTCGAGGGCGTGGGTGTGGGCGGTGCCGCCTTTGTCTTTGATCAGGGTCGCCGTCTCGTGCAGGCCCTGTGCGTCGCGGTCCGCGCAGTGCACGGTGGCTCCCGCCTCCGCGAGCAGGACCGCCGAGGCCCGGCCGATTCCGCCGGCGGCCCCGGTGACGAATGCGGTGCGTCCGGTGAGGTCGTACGCCTTGACGGGCATGAAGGGACGGTACGAGGGTTTCTGACGGGTCGTCAATTAGTAGAGCGGGGCCGGGTTCCGTCGCATCGGCCGGTTTGTTCAGTCGTACGAGGGTGGGTTCCGTCTCCTGCGAGCGGTGCCGGGCGCCGGGGCGGGGCCGGCCTGGCACGTCGGGCACCAGTACGTGGGGCGTTCGCGGCGGCCGTCGCCCTGGTCGGCCACGCGGATCGGGGTGTGGCAGCGGAGGCAGGGGCGGGGTGCGCGGCCGTACACGAAGAGGTCCTGGCCGCGGAGGCCCGTGGTGGCGCGGACAGGGCGGTCGCGGTTGGCCTCCAGGAGCTTTTTGGCGAGGGCGGGCAGGTGGGCGGCGTGCTCGCTGGGGAGGGCGCCGATGGGGAGCCAGGGGGTGGCGCCGAGCAGGAAGCAGAGCTCGCTCTTGTAGACGTTGCCGATACCGGCCAGATTGCGCTGGTCGACCAGGGCCTCGCCGAGCGGGCGGGCGGGGTCCGCGAGGACGTTGACCAGGGCGCGGTCGGGGTCCCAGTCCGGGCCCAGGAGGTCGGGGCCGAGGTGGCCCACGGCCCGGTGCTCGTCGGTCGTGCGGAGGAGCTCCAGGACGGGGAGGCGGTAGCCGACGGCTGTGTGGGCGGTTGCGCCGAGGATGGCGCGGATCTGGTGGGCGGGGCCGCCGGTCCAGCGCTGGCCCTCGTCGAACACCTTCCAGGAGCCGTCCATCCGTAGGTGCGAGTGGAGGGTCAGGCCGCCTTCGATGCGGGCGAGCAGGTGCTTGCCGCGGGGAGCGACCTCCAGGACGGTGCGGCCGGTGAGGTCGGCGGTGGCGAATTTGGGGACCCGGAGTTCGCTCCGGGTCAGTATCTGGCCCGCGAGCGCGCCGTGCAGGCGCCTTGCGGCTTGCCAGACGGTGTCTCCTTCGGGCATGTGGTCCGTTTCTCCTTCGGGGGCCTCGTCCTTGACGGGGTTGCCTTGGTGCGCCGACGAGGGGTGCCGTCGTGGTGCTCTGGTGAGAGCTGCCGTCGTGGTGCTCTGATGCCGTGCCCGTGCGTGTGGGTGGGTCAGGCCCGCAGCCTGAGGCCCCTGGGGGTGGCGATGAAACCGGATCCTTCCAGGAGGCTGCCGAGGGGGGAAGTCAGGGCCGAGGCGCCGTTGACGCGTTCCACGGTGACCGTGCCGAGGGAGCCCGCGCGGGCCGCCGCGGCGAGCGCGTCCGCGGCCTCCCGCAGGCGTGGGTCGTCCGTGGCCGCGCTGTCCGGGGTGGAGGGCCAGGCCAGGAGCGTCTTGCCGCCGCGCTCCATGTAGAGCGTCAGCTCGCCGTCGACGAGGACCACGAGGGAGCCCGCCTTGCGACCCGGCTTGTGCCCGGCGCCGGTCGGTGGCTCGGGCCAGGGAAGCGCGGCACCGTACGCGTTCGCGGGGTCGGCGGCGGCGAGGACGACGGCTCGGGAGTCGGAGGTGGTGCGGGTGCGGTGCGGGGTCGTACGGGGTGGGGGGAAGTCGCGCGGTGATGTGTACTCGTCGCGGGAGCGGGGGGAGTTGGGGCGGGAGGCGTGGGAGCGGGGGGTGCCGAAGCCGTCTTCGAAGCCGGGGGTTCCGAAGTCATGGCCGGGAGCAGAATCGTGGTGACGGCCGGGGGTGGAGCCGTCGGTTTCCTCGAAGCCGTCCGCTGTGGAGCCGTCGGGCGCGTCGAAGCCCTCCGGCGTGAAGCCGTCCAGCGGATCGAAGGCACCGGGCGGGAAGTCGTGGGAGGCGGCGTGCGGCTGGGGCGGGAGGGCCTCGCCCCGTTCTCGGGCGGACGCCACCGCGCGGAGGCGGTCGATCGCGCCGTCCATGGCGAACTGGGCGGCGCCGAGGCCCTCCACCACGTAGCCGCGCCGTGCCTGGCCGCTGTCCTCGAAGGCGGACAGGATGCGGTACGTCGCCGAGAAGCCCCCCTCGACGCCTTCTGCGGAGACGGCTCCCCGCGTCACCACGCCGTGCCGGTCGAGGAGGGTCCGGGCCAGGGCGTGGGCGCGGACGGTGGGGTCGGCCTCGCGCTCCGGCAGCAGGGACCAGCGGCCGGCGACCGTCGGAGGGCCGGTGCGGGAGGCGGGGCGGGCAGCGGCGGTCAGCGAGCCGTAGCGGCCGCGCGGGATCGTGCGCTTGGCGCGGTGGGCCGTGGAGCCCGCGGTACGTCCCGAGCCCAGGAGGGAGCGCATGGGGGTGAGGGTGTCGTTCGTCAGACGGCCCGACCAGGCGAGGTCCCAGATGGCGTCGGCCAGTTGGGGGTCCGTGGCGTCGGGGTGGGTGGTGGCCCGGACCTGGTCGGCGATCTGACGGAAGAACAGGCCGTAGCCCCCCGAGAGGGCGTCCAGGACGGACTGGTGGAGCGCGGTCAGTTCCAGGGGGTGCGGGGGCGGCAGGAGCAGTGGGGCCGCGTCCGCGAGGTAGAGGGACACCCAGCCGTCCTTGCCGGGGAGCGCGCCCGCGCCGGCCCAGACGATCTCTCCGGCGGTGGTGAGTTCGTCGAGCAACGCGGGCGTGTAGTTCGCGACGCGGGACGGCAGGACGAGCTTCTCCAGAGCCGATGCCGGTACGGACGCGCCCTGCAACTGCTCCACGGCACGCACCAGTCCGTCGACGCCGCGCAGTCCGTGGCCCTTGCCGATGTGCTGCCACTGGGGCAGGAACTGGGCCAGCGCGGGCGGCGACACCGGCTCCAGTTCATGCCGCAGCGCGGCCAGCGAACGGCGCCGGAGACGGCGCAGGACCGCCGCGTCACACCACTCCTGACCGATACCGGCGGGGTGGAATTCGCCCTGTACGACACGGCCGTTCGCCGCCAGGCGCTGCAACGCGCCCTCGGTGACCGCCACGCCAAGACCGAAGCGGGCCGCCGCGGTGGCCGATGTGAACGGACCGTGGGTGCGGGCATACCGGGCGAGAAGGTCGCCGAGCGGGTCCTTGACCGGCTCGGTGAAGGCCTCCGGGACGCCGACCGGCAGCGCCGTGCCCAACGCGTCACGCAGGCGGCCCGCGTCCTCGATCGCCGCCCAGTGGTCGGCGCCGGCGATCCTGACCCGGATGACGCGGCGCGCGCCGGCCAGCTCCTGGGCCCACTGCGGTTCGGCGCCCCGCTC
Organism: Streptomyces sp. NPDC050211; assembly: GCF_040656035.1. Classification (NCBI taxonomy): domain Bacteria; kingdom Bacillati; phylum Actinomycetota; class Actinomycetes; order Kitasatosporales; family Streptomycetaceae; genus Streptomyces; species Streptomyces sp. NPDC050211. Next base: position 125,897 of record NZ_JBFALC010000017.1, on the reverse strand, counting down.
CGCCAACTCGGCCTCCGTCAGCGGGCCGAGCAGGCGCAGCAGGTCGGCGACGCTCTCGGCGTCCTTGGCGCGGCGGTCCTCGGTGAGCCACTGGAGTTCCTTCTCCAGCTCGGTGAGAACCTCTGCGTCGAGCAGCTCGCGCAGCTCCGCCTGGCCGAGCAGCTCGGCCAGCAGTCGCGAGTCCAGGGAGAGGGCGGCGGCGCGGCGCTCGGCGAGCGGGGAGTCTCCCTCGTACAGGAACTGGGCCACGTACCCGAAGAGGAGAGAGCGGGCGAAGGGGGAGGGCTCGGGGGTGGTGACCTCGACCAGGCGGACCTTGCGGGCCTCCAGGTCGCCCATCAGCTCGACGAGTCCGGGGACGTCGAAGACGTCCTGGAGGCACTCGCGGACCGCTTCCAGGACGATCGGGAACGAGCCGAACTCGCTGGCCACCTGGAGCAGTTGGGCGGCGCGCTGGCGCTGCTGCCACAGGGGGGTGCGCTTGCCGGGGTTGCGGCGCGGCAGCAGCAGCGCGCGGGCGGCGCACTCGCGGAAACGGGACGCGAACAGCGCCGAGCCGCCCACCTGGTCGGTGACGACCTGGTCGACCTCGCCCTTGTCGAAGACCACGTCCGCCGCGCCGACCGGCGCCTGTTCGGCGTCGTACTCCGTGCCTGCTTTCATCGGTGCCTGGTCGAGCAGGTCCAAGCCCATGATGTCGGCGTCGGGCAGGCGCAGCACGATGCCGTCGTCGGCGTGCATGACCTGGGCGTCCATGCCGTACCGCTCGGAGAGCTTGGCGCCGAGCGCCAGCGCCCAGGGGGCGTGCACCTGGGCGCCGAAGGGGGAGTGGACGACGACCCGCCAGTCGCCGAGCTCGTCGCGGAACCGCTCCACGACGATCGTGCGGTCGTCCGGGATGTGGCCGCAGGCCTCGCGCTGTTCGTCCAGGTAGGACAGGACGTTGTCTGCGGCCCAGGTGTCCAGGCCCGCGGCGAGCAGACGGAGGCGGGCGTCGTCCTTGGGCAGGGAGCCGACCTCGCGGAGGAACGCGCCGACCGCGCGGCCCAGTTCGAGCGGGCGGCCCAGCTGGTCGCCCTTCCAGAAGGGGAGCCTGCCCGGTACGCCCGGCGCGGGGGAGACCAGAACGCGGTCGCGGGTGATGTCCTCGATGCGCCAGGAGCTGGTGCCGAGGGTGAAGACGTCCCCGACGCGGGACTCGTAGACCATCTCCTCGTCGAGCTCGCCGACCCGGCCGCCGCCCTTCTTGGGGTCGGCTCCGGCGAGGAACACCCCGAAGAGGCCCCGGTCGGGAATCGTGCCCCCCGAGGTGACGGCGAGACGCTGGGCGCCGGGGCGGCCGGTGATCGTGCCGGCGACGCGGTCCCACACCACGCGCGGACGCAGCTCCGCGAAGGCGTCGGACGGATAGCGGCCCGCGAGCATGTCGAGCACGGCGGTGAACGCCGACTCCGGGAGCGAGGCGAAGGGTGCGGCCCGGCGGACCGTGGCGAGGAGGTCGTCGAGCTGCCAGGTGTCCAACGCCGTCATGGCGACGATCTGCTGGGCGAGGACGTCCAGGGGATTGGCCGGCACCTTCAGCGACTCGATCGAGCCGGTGCGCATGCGCTCGGTGACCACGGCCGCCTGGACGAGGTCGCCGCGGTACTTCGGGAAGACCACGCCGGTGGAGACCGCGCCCACCTGGTGTCCCGCGCGGCCCACGCGCTGGAGGCCGGACGCGACGGACGGCGGGGATTCCACCTGGACGACGAGGTCGACGGCGCCCATGTCGATGCCGAGTTCGAGACTGGAGGTGGCGACCACGGCCGGGAGCCGGCCTGCCTTGAGGTCCTCCTCGACGAGAGCGCGCTGTTCCTTGGAGACCGAGCCGTGGTGGGCGCGGGCGATGACGGGTGGGGCGCCCTGGGCGGCTCCCGATCCGCCCATGAGTTCGGCGGGGGCGTGGTGCTCGTCCAGGGGTTCGCCGGTGGCCCGCTCGTAGGCGATCTCATTGAGCCGGTTGCACAGCCGCTCCGCGAGGCGGCGGGAGTTGGCGAACACGATCGTCGAGCGGTGGGCCTGCACCAGGTCGGTGATGCGCTCCTCCACATGCGGCCAGATCGACGGGCGTTCCGCCCCTTCGCTGCCATCGGCCACCGGGGAACCGCCCAGTTCGCCCAGGTCCTCGACCGGGACGACGACCGACAGGTCGAACTCCTTGCCGGACTTGGGCTGGACGATCTCCACCTTGCGGCGGGGGGAGAGATAGCGGGCCACCTCGTCGACCGGGCGGACCGTGGCGGAGAGGCCGATACGGCGGGCGGGCCTCGGGAGCAGCTCGTCGAGGCGCTCCAGGGAGAGCGCTAGGTGGGCGCCGCGCTTGGTGCCGGCCACCGCGTGCACCTCGTCCAGGATCACCGTCTCGATGCCGGTCAGCGCGTCGCGGGTGGCCGACGTCAGCATCAGGAACAGGGACTCCGGGGTGGTGATCAGGATGTCCGGGGGGCGGGTGGACAGGGCGCGACGCTCGGCGGCCGGGGTGTCGCCGGAGCGGATGCCCACCTTGACCTCCGGCTCGGGCAGGCCGCGGCGCACGGATTCCTGCCGGATGCCGGTCAATGGACTGCGGAGGTTGCGCTCGACGTCGACCGCCAGGGCCTTCAGCGGAGACACATAGAGGACACGGCAGCGCTTCTTCGGGTCGGCCGGCGGGGGTGTCGAGGCGAGCTGGTCGAGGGCGGCCAGGAAGGCGGCCAGGGTCTTGCCGGAGCCGGTGGGGGCCACCACCAGCACGTCCGAGCCCTCCCCGATGGCCCGCCACGCGCCCGCCTGGGCCGCGGTGGGCGCGGAGAAGGCCCCCGTGAACCAGCCGCGGGTCGCGGGGGAGAAGCCGTCCAGGGCTCGATGTGCGGAGCTGACCATGCGTCCATCCTGCACCCGGCCACTGACAATCGCTCTGACCTGCGACGACATAACCGGCGGCGGGCTGGGCGGGGGCCTGGTGAGAATGGGGGCATGGCCGGATCGGGTGAGCGGGCGCGGCACTGGCAGTACGCGGAGCTGCCCGGTGTCGATCTGCTGCGGGCCCGGTACATCCACAAGACCTTCGTGCGGCACACGCACGAGAACTTCGTCATCGCCGCCATCGCCGAGGGCGTCGAGGTGTTCCACCACCGCGGTGCCGACGAGTACGCGGGCCCCGGCGCGCTCGCGCTGGTCAACCCGGACACCGCGCACACGGGCCGTGCGGGCGTGCCCGAGGGATGGCGGTACGGCGCCGTCTATCCCTCTCCGGAGGTCGTGGCCGAGATCGCCGCGGAGACCACGACGATCCGCGGTACCCCCGGCTTCATCAGCCCCGTGGTCGACGATCCGTACACCGTGAGCCTGGTGCATCAGGTGCTCCGAGCCGCCGACGAGGGCAACGCGCTGGCCGCCGACACCCTGTTGAGGGTCGCGGTGACCCGGCTGCTCAGGCTGAACGGCGGGCTGCTGCCGCGGCGAGACCCGCGGACGGCTGGCGCTCGGATCGCGGCACGCGCGCGTGCCGTACTGGAGGAGCGGATGGCCGAGCCGCCGACTCTGGAGCGGCTGGCGGCCGAGTTCGGATCCAGTCCCTTCGCCCTGCTTCGGGCTTTCCGGGACGCCTACGGGATGCCGCCGCACGCCTGGCTCACCGACGCGCGTGTGCGGCGGGCGCGGCGCCTGCTGGACGCGGGTTCGACGCCCGCCGAGGCGGCCGTGGCGGTGGGGTTCACCGATCAGCCTCACCTGAACCGTCACTTCAGCCGGATCGTGGGGGTCCCTCCGGGGGCGTACCGGCGTGAGCGCAAGAACGTACAAGACGCACAGCAGGGGCTGCGCCTACCGTCCCAGGCGTGGCAGACCAGACAGCTCTCCCCGAGATACGCGCCGGAGCAGAAGACAGGGCCGACGCCGCCGTCGTCCGCGACGCCCTCGGAGTCGGGGTCGCCGTAGGACTGTCCGGGTTCGCCTTCGGGGTGACCTCGGCCGGAAGCGGGCTCACGCTCCTGCAGACCTGTGCGCTGAGCCTTCTGGTGTTCACCGGCGCGTCCCAGTTCGCGCTGGTGGGGGCACTGGCGGCGGGCGGCAATCCGCTCACGGCAGCCGCGGGTGCCTTCTTCCTCGGCGTGCGCAACGCCTTCTACGGGCTGCGGCTGTCGCAGTTGCTGGCACTCCCGCGCGCGGTGCGGCCGTTCGCCGCTCAGTGGGTCATTGACGAGACGGCGGCCGTGGCGCTCGCGCAGCCGACCCGACACAGCGCCCGTATCGGCTTCGCCGTCACCGGACTGACCCTGTACGTGCTGTGGAACCTCACCACGCTGCTCGGCGCGCTGGGAGCCGAAGCCATCGGCGACACGGACGCGTGGGGGATCGACGCGGCAGGGCCGGCCGTCTTCCTGGCCCTGCTCGCGCCGATGCTGAAGTCCACCACCGAGCGGGCCGTGGCCGCTCTCGCCGTCCTCCTGGGCCTTGGCCTACTGCCCGTCCTGCCCGCCGGGGTGCCGGTCCTGGCAGCCGCGCTCGCGGCACCGGTGGTGCTCTTCCTGGAGGGGCGGCGCAGGGGCACCGTGCGCGACGAGGCGGAAGAGGAGGCCCGTTGAACATCTGGATCGCGATCGCCGCGACGGCCGTGGGCTGCTACGCCGTCAAGCTCGCCGGACTGCTCGTGCCCGCGGGAGCCCTCGAGAGGCCGCTCGTCAGGCGCCTGGCAGCCCTGCTGCCCGTCGCCCTCCTCGCCGCGCTCACGGCCCAGCAGACCTTCGCCGACGGCCGTGCTCTGGTGCTGGACGCCAGGGCCGCCGGTCTCGCCGCAGCCGCTGTCGCACTGGTGCTGCGCGCTCCGTTCCTGTTGGTCGTCGCGGCGGCCGTGGTGGTGACGGCCGGGATGCGCGCCGTGGGCGGGTGACCGGGCTCAGCCGATGGTCCGGCCGTACGCCCTGAGGGTGCGCAGTGCCTCGATCGTCACCATGGGGCGTGCCTCCAGTGCCGTGCCCGGTGCCCACTGGCGCCAGGTGATCGGCCAGCCGCCGTCCTCCTGCTGCCGGCTCGCCAGGTGGTCCAGGGAGCGTTCCATCTCCTCGTCCGTGAACCACGCGCGCGAGAGAGAGTTCGGGGTCCTGGCGTAGTCGTACGGGAAGTGATGCTCGCCCGGGGCGTAGCCGGGCGCGACCGGGAAGGCGTCGAGGTGCTCCGGGTCCAGTGCCGCGAGCCGGTTCTCGCGCACCAGGCGGCCGAGACGGTCGGCGGCCGCCTCCGCGCGCGGGCGGTCGGGCGCGGAGTCCAGGAAGGCCACGGCCGCCTCGATCTCGTACGGATGGGACTGCTTCAGGGACTCGACCGTGTGCCAGCAGAAGTCCGTGGCCCGGAACAGCCAGGCGTGCCACACCTCGTTGCGGTGCAGCAGGCCGACCACCGGTCCGGTGGCCAGGAGTTCGCTGGGTGGGTCGTCGACGATCGGCACGAACGGAGCAGTGGGGTAGCCGCGCTGGGCGGGATGGACGGACGGCAGTGCGCCGTCCGGAGTGGAGACGGACGTCAGATAGCGGCACACGCGCTCCACCCGCTGCCCGGCGCAGCGTGCGATGGAGTCCAGCACGCGCAGGGCGTGACCGGTGTGCAGGGGCTGGCTCACGGGGCCGCGCAGATCGGGTTCCAGCGCGTGGCCGTAACCGCCGTCCTCGTTGCGGTAGGCGTCGAGCGCGGTCTCCACGGGGTCGGGGCTGCCGTTCAGGAAGTGGTGGGCGAACAGGCGCTGTTCCAGCACGCGCGCGGTGAGCCAGACGAACTGCTCGGCGCGGAACAGCGGGGAGTGCGCCGGGGGCGTCGGGGGGAGTGGGGAAGCTCCGGATTCGGCCATGCGACAGACCGTAGGGCGCAACGCGGTCCCGGCGAGGGCTCCCGGCCGAGGCCCACTCTCAGGGGCGGGATACTGGAGTCATGCGGTTGACGGTCTTCTGGCAGCGGATGGCTGACCACTTCGGTCAGGGATACGCCGATACGTTCGCGCGCGACCACGTCATGGCGGAACTCGGCGGGCGCACGGTGTACGGGGCGCTCGATGCCGGCTGGGAGGCCAAGGACGTATGGCGCGTGGTTTGCGCGGTCATGAACGTGCCACAGGACAGGCGCTGACAGGTCACGAAGATCGCAGGACGGGGTTCGATTGTCGGTGCCGTGGGCGAGACTTGCTCCGTGGCACGCACTGACGAGACCGGCCAGGTCACCCCGCAGGCATCCCCGTTGGGCACGACGCCGCCCACCCGGCCCCCGGCCGGCGGCGCCGGGTCGAACGCCCGCATGCCGCGCTGGCTGCCGCGCGCCATGCTGCTCGCGCTTGCCCTCTTCGCCGTGTTCCAGCTGGGCAGTTGGGCCTTCCATGAGCTCACCGGCCTGCTGATCAACATCCTCATCGCGTTCTTCCTGGCCCTGGCCATCGAGCCCGCGGTGAGCTGGATGGCCGCGCGCGGGATGCGCAGGGGACTGGCCACCTTCCTCGTCTTCTTCGCCGTGATGATCGCGGCCGCGGGGTTCGTCACGCTGCTCGGTTCGATGCTCGCGGGGCAGATCATCAAGATCGTCGAGGACTTCCCGAACTATCTCGACTCCGTGATCAACTGGGTCAACGCGCACTTTCACTCCGATCTGAAGCGGGTGGACGTCCAGGAGGGCCTGCTCCGTTCCGACTGGCTGCGCAGCTACGTGCAGAACAGCGCCACCGGGGTCCTGGATGTATCCACCCAGGTCCTGGGAGGCCTGTTCCAGCTGCTGACGATCGCGCTGTTCTCGTTCTACTTCGCCGCGGACGGCCCCCGGCTGCGGCGCGCGATCTGCTCGGTGCTGCCGCCCGCCCGGCAGGCCGAGGTGCTGCGCGCGTGGGAGATCGCCGTCAACAAGACCGGTGGCTACATCTACTCACGCGGACTGATGGCGCTCGTCTCCGGAGTCGCGCACTACATCCTGCTCCAGATACTGGACGTGCCGTACGCGCCCGTGCTCGCCGTGTGGGTGGGCCTGGTCTCGCAGTTCATCCCCACCATCGGCACCTATCTCGCGGGCGCCCTGCCGATGCTGATCGCCTTCACCGTCGATCCCTGGTACGCGCTGTGGGTGCTGATCTTCGTCGTGATCTACCAGCAGTTCGAGAACTACATGCTGCAGCCCAAGCTGACTTCGAAGACCGTCGACATCCACCCCGCGGTCGCCTTCGGCTCTGTCGTCGCGGGGACCGCCCTCCTCGGTGCCGTCGGCGCGCTGATCTCCATCCCGGCGGTCGCCACGCTGCAGGCGTTCCTCGGGGCCTATGTGAAGCGGTACGACGTCACGGACGACCCCCGTGTCCATGGGCATCGGAAAGGGCAGTCCGGGCCCGGCCTGTTCATGCGGGCGCGTGAGCTGTGGGCGGGCAGGCCCGGGACGAGCACTGACTCCCGGACGAGCACTGACTCCCGGACGAGCGCTGACTCTCGGACTGGCTCTGACGCCCGGACGGAGCGCTGAATCCCGGGCGGATCCGTCGCATTCGGGGCGTTGTCGGGCCGTGAACGTAGGCTCGGAGGTGTCACGTGGTGCGCTTGACACGAAAATCGAACATCCATTCTTATGGAAGCTCCGGCGAGGCTCTCGACGGGGATTTCCATCGGGTTTGGATGGAGAAGTGCCCGAGTTATCCACAGGCCGGACGGGCGTCGGGGCGCATTGTCAGTGGCAGGCGTTAGCGTCTTTGACGTGAAGCGATCGACTCAAGCAAACCGGGTGGAACCCATGGCAGGTACCGACCGCGAGAAGGCACTGGACGCCGCGCTCGCACAGATTGAACGGCAATTCGGCAAGGGCGCGGTGATGCGCCTGGGCGAGCGGCCGAACGAGCCCATCGAGGTCATCCCCACCGGGTCGACCGCGCTCGACGTCGCCCTCGGCGTCGGCGGCCTGCCGCGCGGCCGCGTGGTGGAGGTGTACGGACCGGAATCCTCCGGTAAGACCACGCTGACCCTGCACGCGGTGGCGAACGCTCAGAAGGCGGGCGGCCAGGTCGCCTTCGTGGACGCGGAGCACGCCCTCGACCCCGAGTACGCCAAGAAGCTCGGTGTCGACATCGACAACCTGATCCTCTCCCAGCCGGACAACGGCGAGCAGGCACTGGAGATCGTGGACATGCTGGTCCGCTCCGGCGCCCTCGACCTGATCGTCATCGACTCCGTCGCCGCGCTCGTCCCGCGCGCGGAGATCGAGGGCGAGATGGGCGACAGCCACGTCGGACTGCAGGCCCGTCTGATGAGCCAGGCGCTGCGGAAGATCACCAGTGCGCTCAACCAGTCGAAGACCACCGCGATCTTCATCAACCAGCTCCGCGAGAAGATCGGCGTGATGTTCGGCTCGCCGGAGACCACGACCGGCGGCCGGGCGCTGAAGTTCTACGCCTCGGTGCGGCTCGACATCCGTCGCATCGAGACCCTGAAGGACGGCACCGACGCGGTCGGAAACCGCACTCGCGTCAAGGTCGTCAAGAACAAGGTCGCGCCGCCCTTCAAGCAGGCCGAGTTCGACATCCTCTACGGCCAGGGCATCAGCCGCGAGGGCGGCCTGATCGACATGGGCGTGGAGAACGGCTTCGTCCGCAAGGCAGGCGCCTGGTACACGTACGAGGGCGACCAGCTCGGCCAGGGCAAGGAGAACGCGCGCAACTTCCTCAAGGACAACCCCGACCTGGCCAACGAGATCGAGAAGAAGATCAAGGAGAAGCTGGGCGTCGGCGTACGCCCGGAGGAGCCGGCCGCCGAACCGGGCGCGGACGCCGCGGTCTCCGCCACGGCTGACGCCGCGAAGACGGTGCCCGCGCCGGCTGCCGCCAAGGTCACCAAGACCAAGGCCGCGACCGCCAAGAGCTGACGCCGTGACACGACGAACCGACTGGGCCGAGTACGTCTACCCGGAGGCTCCGCGTGAGCGGCAGAGACCGGGTGACGGAGGCTCCTGCGCGGCGGACGACCGCGGGGACCGCGACGGGGCCGTGCTGTACGACCACGTGGAGCGGTACGGCACGGGCGGGGAGTACGGCGCCGAGCCGGGCGGTGCGGCGTGGCCGGACGGGGGAGAGCCGCCGGACGGTGGCGCGGTGTCCGGCACGGGTTCGGCGGGCCGTTCGCGCCGCCGTGGCCGGTCTCGTGGCGCGGGCGGTGGGGCTCGGGACGGAGGCAGTGGGGCTTGGGACTCGGGCAGTGAGGCTTGGGACGCGGATGGCGGGGGCCGCGACATGGGCGGCGGAGCTCGCGCCGGGGGTGGTGGGCGCGGGCGCCGACGGCGTGGTCGCGTGGAGCCGTCCGGTGAGGACGAAGGTGCCTTCTCCTCGTCGAGGGCCGAGCGGGAGGAACCTTCAGGGGACCCGGTGGAGCGGGCGCGGGCGATCTGTCTGCGCCTGCTCACCGGGACCCCGCGCACGCGAAAGCAACTCGCGGACGCCCTGCGCAAGCGCGAGATTCCAGACGACGCCGCCGAGGAGGTGCTGTCGCGGTTCGAGGAGGTCGGGCTGATCAACGACAGCGCGTTCGCGGACGCCTGGGTGGAGTCCCGGCATCACGGCAGGGGCTTGGCCCGGCGCGCTCTCGCCCAGGAGCTGCGGACCAAGGGCGTCGACTCCACACTGATCGACGCGGCCGTGTCGCAGCTCGACTCCGAGCAGGAAGAAGCGACCGCACGCGAACTCGTCGCCCGCAAACTGCGCGCCACCCGCGGCCTCGACCGCGACAAGCGACTCCGCCGCCTCGCGGGCATGCTCGCCCGCAAGGGCTACCCCGAGGGCATGGCCCTACGGGTGGTCCGGCAGGCGCTCGAAGAGGAGGGCGAGGACACGGAGTTCCTCGGCGATGCGGGGTTCTGAAGAGGAACGGGTTCTGAAAGCGACGAGTTCTGAAGGGGGCTCTCCGCGGGGGAGGGCTCCTGGCACGTCGGCCCAGGACACGGTGGACGCGCGGGGGCGCCCATCGCGTCCAGGGCCGCACATGCCGTACCAACTCGCCCAGCGGTTCCGCGTGATGGACGGCATCGCATGTCGCTCAACCCCGCCGCGACGTCACCGGAAGCCCCGCATGCCGCCAAGCCTGGAAACCGCCCACCAGATCAGTGGCCCGCCGCAACCCCAGCCGATGCAGGGATGCGACCGCCAGACTGGAGGCGTATCCCTCATTGCACACCACGACCACACGCAGGTCATGGCTCGTGGCCTCGGGTGCCCGGTGGCTGCCCTGGGGATCGAGGCGCCACTCCAGTTCATTGCGTTCGACGACCAGCGCGCCCGGAATCAGACCGTCCCGCTCGCGCAGGGCCGCGTACCGGATGTCCACCAGCAGCGCCTCACCGGCCTGGACGGCGTCGTAGGCGTCCTGCGGCTCGATGCGGTCGTAGCTCTCGCGGATCCGCTGCAGCAACTCGTCGATGCCGACCGGCCGTTCGCTCGTACTGCTGCCGCCGCTCACTGCCAGTCCTCCGGGCGCTCGACCTGCTCCAGGCGCAGGATCGGCCCGGTGCGGCTGTAGCGGCGGATCTGTGGCAGGGGCGGGTAGTAGGCGTGAACGGAGATGGCGTGCCGGTCCGGCGACTCGTTGAGGACTTCGTGGACGTGGTGGTGGCCGAAGGAGCGGCCCTGGCCGGCCGGCAGTCGGCGCTCCCGGTCCACGTCCTCGCTGAGTTCCAGGGTCTTCCAGCCGTCGGTGGGGAGCCGGGCGGCGAGCGAGTTCTCCTTGAGCTCGCCGGCGGCGGTCAGGAAGGCACCGACCGAGTCGGCATGGTCGTGCCAGCCGGTGCCTGTGCCGGGCGGCCAGCCGATCAGCCAGGCCTCACTGCCGCCGGGCCCCTCCAGACGCACCCAGGTGCGGCCTTCGGGGTCGAGTGGAAGCGAGGCGATCAACACGGCGTCGGCCGCTGTGCGCCGTACGAAATCGAGAAGGTCCGCCTGGGTGGGCGCAGTAGGCGCTGAGGCAGGGACAGAGCTGGAGAGAGAGGGGGAGACAGACACGTACACCGTCCTGATGAGCGTTCGCGGGAGCGCGCGGCTGCATTTCGGCGGCGCGCGCAGGTGAAGAGGGATGCGAATTCAGCAGGACCGGGTACACATGCAGCCCGCATAGCGGACGAGGTCCATATGGACCCTCCGCCACAGGTGCACACACGTGTCGATCACGATGCGGAGTACACCATCTCGGTGTGGACCGGTCAACTCACCGTCACTATGTGGACCGGACGGCGCCGGGTGCCGCTCAGCGCGACCCCGCCGTGGCCTCCGCTTCTGCCTCTGCCCCCGCCCCCGCCTGTACCGGCCCGCCCAGTGTCGCCTCGGCCGCTGTGTACAGGTCGGCCGGGCGCACGCCGTTCAGCGCGGTGACCAGGTGTCCGTCGGGCCGCACCAGCAGCACCGTGTGCGCGGCCGCTCCCGGGTAGCTCTCCGTGACCAGCAGCTCGGCCGGGTGAGGCAGCGCCGTCACCGCTGCCGCCAGCCGGGGCATGATCCCGGCGGTCACCCAGTGCCGCCGCTCCCACACGCCCGTGCCCGGCGCGACCAGCACGACGAGCAGCGCGCCACGGCCGAGCCGGTCCCGCAGCCGTACGAAGGAGCCGTCCTCCGCGGTGACCCGGACGTCGGTGACCTGTGCGCCGGGCAGTGTGTCCACGACGGTCTCGCCCTCGAGGGGCCGGGGCGCGAGCGGTGAGCGGTCGTACGCCCCCCTCGCGCCCAGTGCTCCCTGCCCCAGGTGGCCGTCGGTGAGCAGGGCGTCATGGCCCCGGGCCGATCCGGGGACGTACGACCGCAGCCCTCCGCCACCGCGCACCAGGGGCAGAGCCTGGTCGGCGGCGCGCAGCCGGGCGGCGACGATGCCGCGCCGCTCGGCCTGGTAGCTGTCGAGCAGTGCCTCGTGCGGCCCGTGGTGCCAGGCCAGCGCCAGCTTCCAGGCGAGGTTGTCGGCGTCCCTCAGCCCCTCGTCCAGCCCGTGCGTGCCCAGCGCGCCGAGCAGATGGGCGGCGTCCCCCGCGAGGAAGACCCGGCCCGCCCGCCACCGCCGGGCCAGGCGGTGATGGACGATGTGGACTCCGGTGTCCAGCAGCTCGTACGGCGGTGTCGAACCGCCCGTCCAGCCCGCGAGCGTCTCCCGGACGCGGGCCACCAGCAGCTCCGGCGTGACCAGGTCCTTGCCGGGCGGCAGCAGCCAGTCCAGCCGCCAGACACCGTCCGGCAGCGGGCGCCCGGTCACCTCCCCGCCGGAGGGTCCCGACGTCCGCCACGGCGGCATCCGATGGAGCAACGCTTCATCGGGCCACGGAAGTTCCGCACGCAGCGCGGCCACGGCGTGTCGCTCCACCGCCGTACGGCCGGGGAAGCGAATGTCCTGGAGCTTGCGCACGGTCGAGCGCGGGCCGTCGCAGCCGACCAGATAACTGCCGCGCCACCATGTTCCCTTGGGGCCGCGGGTGTGGGCGGTGACGCCTGAAGGTTCCTGCTCGATGGTGTCGAGGCGGCTGTCCGTCGCGATGTTGACCAGCCGTTCGCCGGTGACGGCCGCGCGCAGGGAGGCCGTCAGCACGTGCTGTGCGATGTGCAGCGGGGCGGCCAGCCTTGTCTCGGTCTCGGTCTCGGTCTCGGTCTCGTCGAAAGTGACCGCCCGCATCACCTGCTTGCGGCGCATCGACCGCCATCCGGCCCAGCGGCAGCCCGCCTCGGCCGACGGGACACCAGTGAGGCGCTCCACAAGGGCGGCGGTGTCCTCGCGCAGCACGACCGTGCGTGCGGGACGCGGTTCGTCCTTGCCCGGGCCCTCGTCCAGGACCACCGACGGCACTTCCTGACGCGCCAGCGCAAGCGCGAGCGTGAGCCCGACAGGCCCCGCCCCGACGATGATCACCGGGTCCACGGCGCGGCGCCCCCTGCCCGCAGTGGTGTCCTCAGGGACGTGTGTGAACAGGAAGTTGGAGCAGGGTGCACGATCACAGAACGTATGCAACCTATTGCTGGTGCTTGCGTCAAGTGACGGAGGGCAGTGGCGATCAAGCCACTGCCCTCCGTGCGGTCGTGCCACTTGACGGTTGATCAGATGCCGCCCCCGAAGCCGCCGCCGGCGCCGGTCCCGTAGGAGCCGCCCACCTCGGCCGCGTTGAGCTCCTCCACGTCGTCCTTGCCGAGCACCGCACCCGTGCTGCGCTTGCTGCGCCGGAGCCTCTGCTCCAGCCAGCCTGCGAAGCTCGTCAGGATGAAGTTCAGGACGATGTAGATGGCCGCCACCACGATGAAGCTCGGGATGACGGTGGCGTAGAACGCCGCCATGGTGCCGCGCGAGTTGAGCAGCTCGGTGAAGCCGATCATCACGCCACCGAGCGCGGTGTCCTTCACGATGACGACCAGCTGGCTGACGATGGCCGGCAGCATCGCGGTGACGGCCTGCGGCAGCAGGACGCTGGTCATCGTCTGGCCCTTGCGCAGTCCGATCGCCTGGGCCGCCTCCGTCTGCCCCTTGGGCAGGGAGAGGATGCCGGCTTTGACGATCTCGGCGAGGACCGAGGCGTTGTAGAGCACCAGGCCCGTGACGACCGCGTACAGCGGACGGTCTTCGGAGCTGACGTCCGTGTAGCTGGAGTAGAACTGGTTGGCGAACAGCATCAGCAGCAGGACCGGGATCGCCCGGAAGAACTCGACCACCGCACCGGCCGGGATCCGTACCCACCGGTGGTCGGACAGACGGGCGATGCCGAAGAACGCGCCCAGCGGGAGGGCGATGATCATGGAGAGCCCCGCTGCCTTCAGGGTGTTGGCGAGGCCGGGCAGCAGATACGTCGTCCAGGCTTCGGACTCGGTGAACGGCTCCCACAGGGCCCACTCCAGCTGGCCCTTGTCGTCCAACGTCTTGTAGATCCACCACGCGAGCAGGGCGAGGAGGACGAAGAACACCACCGAGAGAATGATGTTGCGCCGCTTGGCCCGGGGGCCGGGAGCGTCGTAGAGGACCGAGGTCATCGCTTCACCGCCAGTCGCTTGCTCAGCCAGCCGAAGAAGAGGCCGGTGGGCAGGGTCAGAACCACGAATCCGAACGCGAAGACGACGCCGATGAGCACGACCTGCGCCTCGTTCTCGATCATTTCCTTCATCAGCAGGGCGGCCTCCGCCACACCGATCGAGGCTGCCACGGTGGTGTTCTTGGTCAGCGCGATCAGCACGTTGGCCAGCGGGCCGATCACCGAACGGAAGGCCTGGGGCAGCACGATGAGCCAGAGGATCTGGGCGAAGCTCAGCCCGATGGCACGGGCCGCCTCGGCCTGCCCGACGGGCACGGTGTTGATGCCCGAGCGGATCGCCTCGCAGACGAAGGCCGCGGTGTAGGCGATGAAACCGAGGATCGACAGCCGGAAGCTCAGGGCCTCGAAGTCGTCGGCGGCGCCCAGCGTCACCCTGAAGATGTCGGCGAGGCCGAGTGAGGCAAAGACGATGATGACCGTCAGCGGGATGTTCCGGACGATGTTCACGTACGCGGTGCCGAACCCGCGCATGAGCGGGACGGGACTGACCCGCATGGCCGCCAGCACAGTGCCCCAGATCAGCGAGCCGATGGCGGAGAGGACGGTGAGTTGCACCGTCGTCCAGAACGCCCCTAGGACGTCGTAACCTTCAAGAAAATCGAACACGATCTCCCGCGCTTCCGGGTGTAGAGATGCCCGGGTGCGCCGCCCCGCCGGGCGGCGCACCTGTCAGGCGCTGCTTCAGCTCTTGATGTCGCCGATCTTCGGGGCAGGCTCGTTCTTGTAGTTGGCCGGGCCGAAGTTCTCCTTCACCGCCGTGTCCCAGGCGCCGTCGCTGACCATCTTCTCGAGGGCGGCGTTGATCTTGTTGACCGTCTCGGTGTCGCCCTTCTTGACGCCGATGCCGTAGTTCTCGTTGCTGAGCTTGAGGCCCGCAAGCTTGAACTGGCCCTTGTACTGCTCCTGCGCCGCGAAGCCCGCGAGGATCGAGTCATCGGTCGTCACCGCGTCCACGGCGCCGCTCTGCAGACCGGCGATGCACTCCGAGTACGTGCCGTACGAGCGCAGCTGGGCCTTGGGGGCGATCTCGTCCTTGACGTTCTGCGCCGAGGTCGAGCCGGTCACCGAGCACAGCTTCTTGCCGTTGAGGTCGGTGGCCTCGGTGATGTCCGAGTCGGCCTTGGTCAGCAGGTCCTGGTGGGCCAGCAGGTAGGGGCCCGCGAAGTCGACCTTCTGCTTGCGCTCGTCAGTGATCGAGTAGGTGGCCGCGATGAACTGCACGTCGCCGCGGGCCAGCATGGTCTCGCGGTCGGCGCTCTTGGCCTCGACGAACTCGATCTTGTCGGGCTCGTAGCCGAGTTCCTTCGCCACGTACGTGGCCACGTCGACGTCGAAGCCGGAGAATTCGCCGCCGGCTTCCTTCAGGCCGAGACCGGGCTGGTCGTACTTGATGCCGACCTTGATCGTGCCGCCGCCCCCGGCGGTGGAGTCCGACCCGGCGTCGCCGTTGCCGTCGTCGCCCCCACAGGCCGTCGCGGTCAGGGAGAGGACGAGCGCAGCCGCGGCCGCTGCGGTGACCTTGCGGAGCTTCATGGTGAACATCCCTTGGTGTGATGAGGAGAATGCCGTTTGGTGCGGGTGACGCAGCTCGTCGCGCGGGCGCGACGGGTGGGGGTCAGTGGTGGAGGATCTTCGACAGGAAGTCCTTGGCACGGTCGCTGCGCGGGTTGCTGAAGAACTGGTCCGGCACAGCTTCTTCGACGATCTTGCCGTCGGACATGAAGACCACCCGGTTGGCGGCCGAACGGGCGAAGCCCATCTCATGGGTGACGACGATCATGGTCATGCCGTCGCGGGCGAGCTGCTGCATGACCTCGAGGACCTCGTTGATCATCTCCGGGTCGAGAGCCGACGTCGGCTCGTCGAAGAGCATGACCTTGGGGTCCATGGCGAGGGCGCGTGCGATGGCGACACGCTGTTGCTGGCCACCGGAGAGCTGCGCGGGGTACTTGTCGGCCTGGTTGGCCACCCCGACCCGGTCGAGCAGCGCGCGGGCCTTCTCCTCGGCCTTCTTCTTGTCCGCCTTGCGGACCTTGATCTGGCCCAGCATCACGTTCTCGAGCACGGTCTTGTGCGCGAAGAGGTTGAAGGACTGGAAGACCATTCCGACGTCGGCGCGCAGTCGGGCGAGCTCCTTGCCCTCCGCGGGCAGCGGCTTGCCGTCGATGGCGATCGCACCGGAGTCGATCGTCTCGAGGCGGTTGATGGCGCGGCACAGGGTGGACTTCCCGGACCCGGAGGGCCCGATGACCACGACGACTTCGCCGCGGGCGATCGTCAGGTCGATGTCCTGGAGTACGTGCAACGCGCCGAAATGCTTGTTGACGCTCTTCAGGACGACCAGGTCGCCGGTTGCGGCCACATCTTCCTTGGCCACCGATACTTTGGTCATCGCACTCAGGCTCCGTCCTCCTCGGTTTCCGGAGGACAGTAATAACCCTACGCGACCTGCGTCTCTACATCTGAGGGGAATCTGAGCATCACGATCCGATAGCAATCGGACACCTGTCGTAGCAGTTGTGACCTGGGCGGGTTTCTTCCGGGTAACGGATACGCCGCGCAACCGGAACCCTCTTGACGCCGTCCTCATCCATCAGCGTGACTGCAACGTGCGCACGCGCGCGTGCCCGCGTTTTTCTACACACCCTCACCGTACGGCCGATGAACTGAAGGGAGCCGGGATGAGACTGCTCCTCGTCGAGGACGACAACCACGTCGCCGCCGCTCTGTCCGCGGTCCTGGCCAGGCACGGCTTCGACGTGACGCACGCCCGCAGCGGCGAGGAGGCTCTCCAGGCGCTCGTTCCCGAGGGCGCCGGTTTCGGTGTCGTACTGCTCGACCTGGGCCTGCCCGACCAGGACGGCTATGAGGTGTGCGGCAAGATCCGCAAGCGCACCAGCATCCCGGTGATCATGGTCACCGCGCGCTCCGACGTCCGCTCCCGCATTCACGGCCTCAACCTGGGCGCCGACGACTACGTGGTGAAGCCGTACGACACCGGAGAACTGCTCGCCCGTATCCACGCCGTCAGCCGGCGCACCGTCCACGAGGACGCCGCGGCCGGCGGCGAGAGCGTGCTGAAGCTGGGCTCCATGCACATCGACCTGCCCACGCGACGGGTCAGTGTGGACGGTTCGGTTGTCCAACTGACCCGCAAGGAGTTCGACCTCCTCGCCCTGTTGGCCCAGCGCCCCGGGGTGGTCTTCCGGCGTGAGCAGATCATCAGCGAGGTATGGCGCACCAGCTGGGAGGGGACCGGGCGCACCCTGGAGGTGCATGTCGCGTCCCTGCGCGCCAAGCTGCGCATGCCGGCCCTGATCGAGACCGTGCGCGGCGTCGGCTACCGGCTCGTCGCCCCCACCTCGTAGCGGGCAAGGTGCGCACTCGTCTCCTCCCGCTGCTCATCGTCCTGATGGCGGCCGTACTGCTCGCCCTCGGCTTCCCGCTCGCCGTCAGCGTGGCCGGAGCCCAGCAGCAGAAGGTGGTCGTCGACCGGATCGACGACACGGCACGCTTCGCCGCTCTCGCCCAGTTCGTCACCGACACGCCCAGCGGGCGGACCGGCACGACGGTCGTCGACGAGCGCCAGGAGGTCCTCAAGCGCGAGCTGCTCAGCTACTACGAGGTCTACGGCATTCGTGCCGGTGTCTTCTACCGCAACGGCACCCCCATGGCCAGTGCGCCGACTAGTTGGGACCAGCCGGAAAAGGGTGAGGTGCGTGATGCCTTCGGTGAGGCGCTGCTCAGCCGCCGCAGTCACGACCCGCGGCAGGTGTGGCCCTGGCAGCGCAATCGGCTGGTCGTCGCGTCCCCGGTGATCAGGGACGGTGACGTCGTCGCCGTCGTCGTCACCGACTCGCCCACCGGGCAGATGCGTTCGCGGATCCTGCACGGCTGGCTGATCATCGCCGCGGGCGAGAGCGCCGCGATGCTGCTGGCGGTCGGCGCGGCGCTACGCCTGACCGGCTGGGTGCTCCGGCCGGTACGGGTCCTGGACTCCACCACCCACGCGATCGCGAGCGGCAGCCTGAAATCCCGGGTCGCGGTGGCCGGCGGGCCGCCGGAACTCCGCAGGCTGGCCCGGTCGTTCAACGAGATGGCGGACAACGTCGAGGGCGTCCTGGAGCAGCAGCGCGCCTTCGTCGCCGACGCCTCGCATCAGCTGCGCAACCCGCTCGCGGCGCTGCTGCTGCGGATCGAGCTCCTCGCCTTCGAGCTGCCCGAGGGCAATGAGGAGATCGCCTCCGTCCAGGCCGAGGGCAAGCGGCTGGCCCAGGTCCTGGACGACCTGCTCGACCTAGCCCTGGCCGAGCACGTCGAGGCGGACCTCAGGCTCACCGACATCGGCGAGCTGGCCGCCGAGCGCGTCGCGGCCTGGTCGCCGACCGCCGAGGCCAAGGGCGTACGGCTGGTGGGGGACTGCCCGCCCACCACGGCGTGGGTCGACCCCGTCACCCTGTCCAGCGCGCTGGACGCGGTGATCGACAACGCGGTGAAGTTCACGCCGAAGGACGAGCGGGTGGAGGTGACCGTCACGGCCAACGGCGACACCGCGACCGTCGTCGTCACCGACAACGGCCCCGGCCTCACGGACGAGGAGCTGGCCCGCATCGGCGACCGCTTCTGGCGCAGTGGCCGCCACCAGAACATCAAGGGCTCCGGCCTCGGCCTGTCCATCACGCGTGCGCTGCTGGGGGCGGCAGGCGGCTCGATCTCGTTCGGCCATCACGAGCCGCGGGGACTGACGGCGACGGTGACGGTGCCGCGGTCGGAGCCGGTGTCCTAGCGGGTCCTGCTGATGGTGGGCCCTACGGCTTGACGGACCGGTAGTAGCGCCGCGCGCCCTCATGCAGCGCCAGCGGGTCCGTGTAGATCGCGGTGCGTACGTCGACCAGCTGGGCCGAGTGGACGTGGTTGCCGATGCCATCACGGCTGTTGATCACGGTGCGGGTCAGCCAGTCGGTGAGCCGGGGATCCATGTCGGCCCGGGTGATCAGCAGGTTGGACACGGCCATCGTCGGCACGGCGTTGCCCTTCTGGATGCTGGGGTAGGCCGACTCCGGCATCTCGGTGGCGCGGTAGTAGCGGGTGGCGCCGCCCATCGCGTGCACCTTGGCGACGAGGTCGGCGTCGATCGGCACGAACCGGTAGGCCAGGCTGTCGGCAAGATTCAGCAGGCCCTCCGTCGGCAGCCCGCCGGACCAGAAGAACGCGTCGATCTCGCCCTTCTCGAGCCGGGCGGGCCCGGTGTCGATGCCGTCGGACAGCGGCGTGATGCCTTTCTCCGGGTCGATACCCGCCGCCTCGAGCACGCGGTTGGAGATCAGCCGTACGCCCGAGTGAGCCGGCCCTATGGCCACCCGCTTGCCCCGCAGGTCCGCCACCGAGTCGATGCCCGAGCCCGGACGGGCGACGAGCTGCACGTAGTCGTCGTACAGCCGCGCGACACCGCGCAGCCGGTCGGCGCCGGGCCTGCCGGCCAGCTCGTACGTCTCCACGGCGTCGGCAGCCGCGATCGTGAAGTCCGCCTTCCCGGTCGCCACGCGCGCGACGTTCTCCTGCGAACCGTCGCTGGTCGTGAGCCGCACGTTCAGGTTCGGCATGTCCTTGTCCAGCTCGGTGCGCAGCAGCTCGCCGTACTTCTGGTAGACGCCAGCGGGTGTCCCGGTGCTGAACGTGATCGTCCCACCGGGCGGATCCTCCCCGAGCGGCAGCAGCCACCACAGGAGCAGCCCGAACGCGACAAACCCGGCAGCCGCGCCCTGCAGGGCCCGGCGCCTGTCGATACGGGGGAAGACCTGGGACATGCGGGCGATCCTGCCAGCACGGATGCGGTGCTGACCAGCGCCGGGGTCACAGGTGGGGCGACGGCGCCGCCCCCAGGGACTGTCAGTGGCGGTCGCTACAGTTCCCCGCATGAGCTCTTCGCCCGCCGACCTGGTCCGTGCCTTCCATCGCGCCGTCGGGCTGGACGCCCGCAGTACCCCGACCGAGGTGTCTCCCGAACTGGCCGCCCATCGGGGCGAGTTGCTCGCCGAGGAGGCCGCGGAGGTCGCCGAGGTCTCGGTCACCGGCCCGCTCGACCGGCTCGCGCACGAGCTGGCGGACGTGGTCTATGTGGCGTACGGCACGGCGCTCGTCCATGGGATCGACCTCGACGCGGTGATCGCCGAGATCCACCGCTCCAACATGAGCAAGCTGGGCCCCGAAGGCCACGTCGCCCGCAGAGCCGACGGCAAGGTCCTCAAGGGCGAGCACTACGAGGCACCGGACGTGTCGGGGGTACTGCGCCGCCAGGGGTGGGCGCCCGGCGCCGCGTGACGGCAGGGGCGCGCTGCCGTGTACTGCGGCCCCGACGAACCCCGGCCCCAACCCCTCAGCGGCCCGTCCCCGTGTCCAAGGCATCCGCCGCAGCGGTCGCCCCCGGCGATTCCGTCGCCGTAGGCGGACTCTCCCGTGCGTCCCGGCGCTTGGCCCGACGGCCGCCCCACCACATGGCCACCGGCTCGGTGTAACGCGCGGTCAGCGGCCCGAGGACGACCAGGATCAGGACGTACGCCGTCGCCAGTGGGCCCAGGGACGGTTCGATGCCCGCGCTGACCGCCAGCCCGGCGATGACGATCGAGAACTCGCCGCGGGCCACCAGGGCGCCGCCCGTGCGCCAGCGGCCCTTGACGGAGATGCCGGCGCGGCGGGCCGCCCAGTAGCCGGTGGCGATCTTCGTCGCGGCGGTGACGAGGGCGAGCGCGAGGGCGGGGAGCAGGACGGGCGGGATGCTGGCGGGGTCCGTATGCAGCCCGAAGAAGACGAAGAAGACGGCGGCGAACAGGTCACGCAACGGACTCAGCAGCGTGTGCGCGCCCTCCGCGACCTCCCCGGACAGCGCGATGCCGACCAGGAACGCGCCCACGGCCGCGGAGACCTGGAGCTGCTGCGCCACGCCCGCGACCAGGATCGTCAGCCCGAGCACCACCAGCAGCAGCTTCTCCGGGTCGTCGCTCGACACGAACCGGGAGATCACCCGCCCGTACCGCACCGCCACGAACAGCACCAGCCCCGCCGCGCCCAGCGCGATCGCCAGCGTCACGCTGCCCGCCAGCAGCCCGGCCCCGGCCACCAGCGCGGTGACGATCGGCAGGTACACCGCCATCGCCAGGTCCTCCAGAACCAGCACGCTCAGGATCACCGGGGTCTCGCGGTTGCCGACCCGGCCCAGGTCGCCGAGCACCTTCGCGATCACCCCGGACGACGAGATCCAGGTGACACCGGCCAGCACGACGGCGGCCACCGGACCCCAGCCCAGCAGCAGCGCGGCCAGGGCACCCGGCAGGGCGTTCAGGGCACCGTCGACCAGCCCGGCCGGGTAGTGGGACTTGAGGTTGGTGACCAGATCGCCGGCCGTGTACTCCAGGCCGAGCATCAACAGCAGCAAGATGACGCCGATTTCGGCACCGGTGGCGATGAACTCCTCGCTCGCGCCCAGCGGCAGCAGCCCGCCCGTGCCGAAGGCGAGACCGGCGAGCAGGTACAGCGGGATGGGCGAGAGCCGGAAGCGGCCGGCGAACCGGCCGAGCAGGCCGAGGCCGAGGATGATGGAACCGAACTCGATGAGCAGGACCGCGGAGTGCACCCGTTCACTCCCGCCCGAGTATCGCCGCGGCCGCGTCGACGCCCTCGCGGGTGCCGACGACGATGAGCGTGTCACCGCCCACGAGCCGGAAGTCCGGTGCCGGGGACGGGATCGCCTCGGCCCGCCGCAGCACCGCCACGACGGACGCGCCGGTCTCGGTCCGCATCCGGGTGTCGCCCAGCACGCGCCCGTTCCAGCGTGAGGTGGCGGCCACCTCGACCCGCTCGGCGACCAGCCCCAGGTCCGAGGTGTAGAGCAGGCTCGCACTGTGGTGGGACGGCTTGAGCGCATCGATCAGCGAGCCCGCCTCGGCGCCGGTCAGCCGGAGCGACTGGGCGCAGGAGTCGGGGTCGTCGGCCCGGTACACGCTCACCGTGCGGGCGCCGTCGCGGTGTGCCACCACCGACAGATGGCGGTTCTCTCGCGTCATCAGGTCGTACTGGACCCCGATGCCCGGCAGCGGCGTGGCCCTCAGGCGTGGAGCGGACACGTTTCTTCTCTTTCTCTCGTCCCGGTTCTTGCTCTCGTCCCGGTGCCGGCCGGCTTGATCGGCTTCAGACCGACGCCGCCATGCTGTCACTCGCACATACGGTGGCGACATGGGTGTTGTGACGGATATACGTGGCCGCGGGCGGTCGGCGAGTCTGGTACGGGCACAGAAGTGCCGACGGATCGGACGGAGCGGAGCCGGGAACGTGTCGCTGTTCTGGCGGATCTTCTCGCTCAACGCCGCGGGCCTGATCGTGGCCGCCGCCCTGCTGCTGGGCCCGGTCACCGTCTCGACCCCCGTCCAGCCCGCCGAGGCCCTCGTCGTCGCTGCCGGACTGGCCGTGCTGCTGGCCGCCAACGCCGTCGTCCTGCGCGTCGGGCTGGCCCCGCTCCAGCGGCTGGGCCGGGCCATGGCCACCGCGGACCTGCTGCGCCCGGGCGCCCGCGCGGTGGTCGCCGGTCCCGCGGAGACGGCAGAGCTCATCACGACGTACAACACGATGCTCGACCGCCTGGAGGCCGAGCGCGCCGCCGGTGCCGCCCGTGCGCTGTCCGCGCAGGAACGGGAACGCCATCGCATCGCCCGGGAACTCCATGACGAGGTCGGCCAGACCCTGACCGCGGTCCTCCTCCAGCTCAAGCGCGTCGCCGACCGCGCACCCGAGGACCTGCGCGCTGAGGTCGGCCAGGCCCAGGAAGCCACCCGCGCCGGCCTCGACGAGATCCGCCGCATAGCCCGCCGGCTGCGCCCGGGCGTCCTGGAGGAGCTGGGCCTGTCCAGCGCCCTGCGCTCGCTGGCGACGGAGTTCACCGCGCACGGTCTCGCGGTGCGCCACCACATTCCCGGCGACCTGCCCGCCCTGCCCGAGGAAGCGGAACTCGTCGTCTACCGCGTCGCCCAGGAGGCCCTCACCAACACCGCCCGGCACGCCGGAGCCGATCGCGCCGAGATCCGGTTCCGGCGGATCGCGGACGGCGTCGAGCTGGTCGTGGGCGACAACGGCAAGGGCGTCGGTACGGCGGCGGAGGGCGCCGGGATCGGGGGCATGCGCGAACGGTCGCTGCTGATCGGCGCGGACCTCGCCGTGCGGCCGGGGTCCGAGGGCCGGGGGACGGACGTACGCCTGTGCATACCGGCCGGAGGCCGCTGATGTCCGCATCGGAACACCGAATTCCCGCATCGGACCACGGCATGCCGGCATCGCACGACCGCATCCGCGTCCTGCTCGCCGACGACCACACGCTCGTACGCCGTGGTGTGCGGCTGATCCTCGACGGCGAGGACGATCTGACGGTCGTGGCGGAGGCCGGCGACGGCGCCGAGGCGGTCGCGCGGGCCCGTGACACCGAGGTGGATCTGGCCGTCCTGGACATCGCCATGCCGCGGATGACCGGCCTGCAGGCGGCCCGCGAACTCTCGCGCCGCATGCCGGGGCTGCGGATCCTCATCCTCACGATGTACGACAGCGAGCAGTACTTCTTCGAGGCCCTGAAGGCGGGGGCCAGCGGCTATGTCCTGAAGTCCGTCGCCGACCGGGACCTGGTCGAGGCGTGCCGGGCGGCGATGCGCGACGAGCCGTTCGTCTACCCGGGCGCGGAACGGGCCCTCGTCCGCTCCTACCTGGACCGTCTGCACCGGGGCGACGACCTGCCCGCGCGGGCCGTCACCGACCGCGAGGAGGAGATCCTGAAGCTGGTCGCCGAGGGGCACACCTCCAAGGAGATCGGCGAACTCCTCTTCATCAGCGCGAAGACGGTCGAACGGCACCGGGCCAATCTGCTGCAGAAGCTGGGGATGCGGGACCGGCTGGAATTGACGCGGTATGCGATACGGGCGGGGCTCATCGAGCCCTGAGCGCTTAGGTATGGACTAAGTCCGGGCGCCGCGTCATCATGACGCTGCCATGACAATGCGGATGCGCTTCCTCAAGGCGGCACTGGTCGCCGTACTCCTCCTGGTGCCTCTGACGTCCGTCCCCGCACAGGCGGCCGAGGCGGACTGGACGGGTCCGCTCAGCACCCGCGGCCGCTGGATCGTCGACGCCGACGGCGACCGCTTCAAGCTGCGCTCCGGCAACTGGCACGGCGCCAGCGGCACCTGGAACGGCTCGGGCAGCACGGCGGACGACGCCAACCACCACGCCGGCGAGAACTCCGGCCGGATCCCGCTCGGCCTGGACCGCGCGCCCATGGCCGAGATCATCGCCGGTTTCCAGGAGATCGGGATCAACAGCATCCGCCTCCCCTTCTCCAACGAGATGATCCACGACACCGTTCCCGTCACGGACGACGCCGTCGCGGCCAATCCGTCCCTGCGCGGAAAGACACCGCTCCAGGTGTACGACGTCGTAGTGCGCGAACTCACCGGCGCCGGACTCGCCGTGATCCTCAACAACCACACCAACACCACCCGTTGGTGCTGCGGAGTCGACGGCAACGAACGCTGGAACGCCAGCCAGTCCGCCGGAACCTGGGAGAACGACTGGCTGTTCATGGCCCGCCGCTACCGGGACAACGATCGTGTCGTCGGCGCCGACCTCTACAACGAGGTCCGCCGCAACATCTGGGACGACCCCAACTGGGGCCTCGGCGAGGGCCACGACTGGTTCGCCGCCTCCCAGCGCGTCGGCGACCGCATCCTGACGGAGGCCAACCCCGACCTGTTGATCATCGTCGAGGGCATCAACTGGACCGGCATCCCCGTCGACGGCTTCGCGCACGAACGCCCCACCCTGGAGCCCGTACGCCGCCTCTCGCACACCCTCGTCGACTCCGGAAAGCTCGTGTACTCGGCCCACTTCTACGACTACACGGGCCCGAACCACAGCGGGGCGACCGGGACGGGCGAGACCAGCGACCCGCGCTACCGGGACTTCAGCCCCACCGAGCTGATCGACGTGCTGAACCGCCAGGCCTTCTTCGTCACCGCCGAACAGGACCAGCACTTCACCGCACCGCTCTGGATCAGCGAGTTCGGCATCGGCGGCCGTGACGAGACGGGTGCCAAGCAGCGCGCCTGGTTCGAGAACTTCGTCGACCAACTCATCCGAACCGACGCCGACTTCGCCTACTGGCCGCTCGTCGGCTGGCACGAGGACCGCAAGGGCAACGGCTGGGCCCTGCTGCGCTGGGACGCGGCGGGCCACCGGATGGGCGTGTACGACGGTGACGACTGGCGCGCGGCGGCCTGGACCCGGCTCGTCCAGGCGCAAGGGCGTACGGGCCACGTCGCGCCGGTCGCGGAGTGGTCGATGCTCAGCCCCGACCACGGTGACTTCGTGCAGTCCCGGCGGATGCGGGCGCTGCCCGACTTCGACTCCGGTGCCCGCAAGGCGGTCTGCCCCGACGGACAGCGGCTGCTCGGCATCGCCCACACCGGCAACCGTGGCCTGTGCTCGGACATAGGGTCCTCGTGGGGCGCGGCCGGTCATGAGGTGGTCGTCAACGAACGGCATGTGACGCCGGGCAACGACTGGGCCTCCGGCTACACCAAACTCCAGTGCGCCGACGGCGACTTCCTGATCGGGTACAGCGCGCGCGGGGCGGCCGTGTCCTCCGCCCTGTGCGCGGTCGGCTCCATCCCGAGCACAAGCGGCCGTACGGTCTGGTTCGACCGGGGCGACAACCGGGGATCGGCCCCCAAGGGCGGCGATTTCGCCCAGGGCCACTACAAAGGGCAGTGCGCGGACGACGAGTACGCGGCCGGGATCGCGTTCACCGGCCGGGTGGGGTCGGCTCGAACGCCGGACGCGCTGTACTGCCGGAAGGTGAGCTGAGCAGCGGCAGCGGGTCGAAGGCGTGGTGCTGCCAGAGGAGGCGTGAGGTCTCTTCCGGGTAGCGGGTGACGGTCGGCCGGGCGTCGTAGAGCTGCACCAGGCGCTGCTCCGTGTCGTACGTGGGCCAGCCGGGGTCGCCTTCTGCGGCGAACCGCGTCCACGCCGCGCGCATGCGTGCGGACAACGCCTCCGCCTCGGGGGACGGGCCGTCGCCGAGCAGCATGGCAGGCTGGCCGCGGTCCAGGTTCCCGAAGACGAGCGGTACGTCCAGGCCGTGGCAGGCGCCGAGGACGCCGCCCATGCCCGGGGCGGGCCAGGTCAGCTCGTAGACGTGCGCCCGGCCGCCCACGGCCTGCTGCTCGTGGGCGAGGCGGAGGCTCGGCATGCGGAACAGCCAGTCCGAAAGGACCAGTTCGTGCAATGCGTCGGGGCCTGCGTCGGGGAAGCCGTCGCGGAAGCGGCGCGTGCCGTCCGGCCCCGGGGCGAGCATGTGCAGCGCCGCCTCGGCCTGCTCCTCCGTGACCTGACCGAGCGTTCCGTCGAGCAGGCTGAGCAAGCGCTGCTCCTCGCGCGCGTGCCCGACGAGGAGGTCGATGCCCCGGCCCGCGCCGTCGGCCAGGGCCTGCCAGGGCGTCACGGGAAGGACGTCGCCGTCGACGACGGGCGCGTACATGATCGACCGGTACGCGGCCCGGCCCCACCGCTCGACCGACGCGGGCATCCGGGCGATGACCGCGTCTCCGGCGGCGGCCAGCAGCTGCGGGTCCACCGTGGACAGCTCGGCGGCCGTGGGACGCAGGCCCAGCTCGGACGCGCATGCGGCTGCTATGTCCGCGGCGAGTTCCGGTGAGAAGAACGTGCCCTGCACGCTCTGCGCGACCGCCCTCCGGAAGAGCCCGGCGGCATGCGGCATGGCCAGCAGCGCGGCGACGGAACCGGCGCCCGCCGACTGACCGAAGACGGTGACACGGTCGGGGTCGCCGCCGAAGCCCCGGATGTTGTCGCGCACCCACTCCAGGGCCGCGACCTGGTCGAGCAGTCCGCGGTTGGCCGGTGCGCCCTCGATCTGCGTGAAACCCTCCACGCCGACCCGGTAGTTGAAGGTCACCACGACGACGTCCTCGGCGAGACGCGCACCGTCGTACTCGGGAAGGCCGGACATGCCGAACGTATAGGCGCCGCCGTAGATCCACACCATCACCGCACGCCCCGCACCCGGGTCCGGCTCGGGCGTCCAGACGTTGACCGTCAGCCACTCGTCGCCCCGCGAGTCCGCCGCGGTCGTGTCCATGCCCTGCGGGGGCGGCGGCCCGAAGTCCAGGGCGGGCCGCACTCCGTCCCACCCGCGCGCGGGCTGAGGTGCGGCGAATCGGAGGGCGTCGACCGGCGGTTCGGCGAAGGGGATGCCGCGGAAGACCGCCACATCGCCCTCCTGGATGCCGCGCACCGTGCCGGCGGTCGTGCGCACCAGTACGGGCTGAGGTTCGGCTACGGGCTGAGGCTCGGGCGAGGCGAAGGCCATGCACGGATCATTCCGGCGTGCCGCGCGGTGTGCCATTCATTTACGGCGGCCCAGGGCTCCGGCTCCCTGCCCTCGGCACTGGGGCCAAGGGTTCTGCCGGGACCGCCTACCCTTGAGGAATGACCAGCAGCAGCGACCGGAGCCAGGCAGTGGACGTGAAGACCTACGAAGTGCGCACCTACGGGTGCCAGATGAACGTCCACGACTCCGAGCGATTGTCCGGGCTGCTCGAAGAGGCCGGTTACGTGCGCGCCCCCGAGGGCTCCGACGGCGACGCGGACGTCGTCGTCTTCAACACCTGCGCCGTCCGTGAGAACGCCGACAACAGGCTGTACGGCAACCTCGGCCGCCTCGCCCCGAGGAAGGCCTCGCGCCCCGGCATGCAGATCGCCGTCGGTGGCTGCCTGGCGCAGAAGGACCGCGACACGATCGTGAAGAAGGCGCCCTGGGTGGACGTCGTCTTCGGCACGCACAACATCGGCAAGCTCCCGGTCCTGCTGGAACGCGCGCGCGTGCAGGAAGAGGCGCAGGTCGAGATCGCCGAGTCGCTGGAGGCGTTCCCGTCGACGCTGCCGACCCGGCGCGAGAGCGCGTACGCGGCCTGGGTGTCGATCTCCGTCGGCTGCAACAACACCTGCACCTTCTGCATCGTCCCGGCCCTGCGCGGCAAGGAGAAGGACCGCCGGACCGGCGACATCCTCGCCGAGATCGAGGCCCTGGTCGCCGAGGGCGTCTCCGAGATCACGCTGCTCGGCCAGAACGTCAACGCGTACGGCTCCGACATCGGTGACCGCGAGGCCTTCAGCAAGCTGCTGCGGGCCTGCGGAAAGATCGAGGGCCTGGAGCGCGTCCGCTTCACCTCCCCGCACCCGCGCGACTTCACCGACGACGTCATCGCCGCCATGGCCGAGACGCCGAACGTGATGCCGCAGCTGCACATGCCGCTGCAGTCCGGCTCGGACACGGTCCTGAAGGCGATGCGCCGCTCCTACCGCCAGGAGCGCTACCTGGGGATCATCGAGAAGGTCCGCGCCGCCATCCCGCACGCCGCGATCACCACCGACATCATCGTGGGCTTCCCCGGCGAGACGGAGGAGGACTTCGAGCAGACGCTGCACGCCGTCCGCGAGGCCCGGTTCGCGCAAGCGTTTACGTTCCAGTACTCCAAGCGGCCCGGCACGCCCGCGGCGACCATGGACAACCAGATCCCCAAGGAGGTCGTCCAGGCGCGCTACGAGCGTCTCGTCGCCCTCCAGGAGGAGATCTCCTGGGCGGAGAACAAGAAGCAGGTCGGCCGCACCCTGGAGCTCATGGTCGCCGAGGGCGAGGGCCGCAAGGACGGCGCCACCCACCGGCTCTCCGGCCGCGCCCCCGACAACCGCCTGGTCCACTTCACCAAGCCCGACCAGCAGGTCCGCCCCGGCGACGTCGTCACCGTCGAGATCACGTACGCCGCCCCGCACCACCTCCTCGCCGAGGGCGCCGTCCTCGACGTGCGCCCCACGCGCGCGGGCGATGCCTGGGAGAAGCGCAACGCCGCAGAGGCGGCCGAACCGGCCGGCGTGATGCTCGGCCTGCCGAAGATCGGTGTCCCCGAGCCGCTGCCGGTCGCCACGGCCAGCGGCTGCGGCTGCGACTGACCTGGGGCGGCGGTCCTGAGCGAGGCGCGCAGCTCGGTCCCAGCTCTACGGGGCTAATCTGCCGACCATGTTTGTCGCCGCCGCCGTCTGCCCCTGCCCACCGCTCCTCGTGCCGGAGGTCGCCGCGGGCGCCGCGCCCGAGATGGACGCCGCGCGCGCGGCGTGCACGAACGCGCTCGGCGTCCTCGCCGCCGCCCGGCCCGACCTGCTCGTGGTGCTCGGGCCGGCGGAGCAGAGCGGGCACGGAACGCACCCGGAGGGCACACGCGGCTCCTTCCACGGCTTCGGCGTGGATCTCGACGTACGACTGGGCCGCGCGAAGGGCGACGACGACACCGCACCGGGGGAGTCGGAGCGCCGGCTTCCGGCCTCGCTCGCCGTGGCCGGATGGCTGCTGGAGCGCATCGGATGGTCGGGCGCCCCGATCGAGGGACTCGGTGTGGGGGAACCGCTGGCGGCCGAGCGGTGTATGGAAATGGGAAGGGCGATCGCCGCGCGTGCCGAGCGGGTGGCGCTGCTGGTGATGGGCGACGCCAGCGCGTGCCGCACGCTGAAGGCCCCCGGCTATCTCGACGAGCGGGCGGCGCCCTTCGACGCGGAGGTCGCGTGTGCGCTCGGGACGGCGGACGTGGCGGCGCTGAAGGCGCTCGACGTGGAGCTGGCGTATGAGCTGAAGGCATCGGGGCGGGCCCCCTGGCAGGTCCTCGCGGGCGCGGCCCAGGAGGCGCGGCTGGAGGGTGCGCTGCTGTACGAGGACGCGCCGTACGGCGTGGGGTATGTGGTCGCGACCTGGTCGTAGAGCCGTATCGGCACGGCAGGGCGGCAACGGCTCCGCGCGGATGAAACGGCGGACGGCCGGGAGCTCATCCGCTCCACGGCCGTCCGTCGGTGTGCCGTTCAGGAAGTCGGCGGCGGCGAGTCCGGCGGCGGCGTCGTGGGTGCGTCGCCCGTGCCGGTGTCGTCCTTGTGCGCGAGTCGGTCCATGGCTCCCTTGGCCTTGCCCGTACCCGACTGGATCTTGTCGCTGTACTTGCCCTTGGTCTTCTTGTCGACAGTCTCTGCGGCCTTGTCGAGGCCGTGCGTGATCTTGTCCCCGTGCTGCTGCGCGAGGCCCGAGACCTTGTCCTTGGCCGGGGCGAGTTTGGCCTTCATCTTGTCCAGGAGACCCATGGTCCACCTTCCCTCGCGGGAGCAGTTACGTGCGGGCGCCCTCGCCGGCCTCCCGGTCGGCGGCCTCCTCCGAGGACTGCTTGGGGATGTCGTGCTTGGGGGCCTCGACACCCTCCGCGGCGGTGGCCTCGGCGGTCTCCGCCGCTTCCTCCGTGGCCTCGGACGGCACCTTCGGCTCCGCCGCCTCAGTGGCCTCCGTCACGTCCGCCGCGGTGTCGGCCGTCGGTGTGTCGGCCTGTGCCTCGGTGGTTGACGTCTCCTCCGTAGTCTTCGACCTTCGGAGAAGTCGTGCAAAAACGCCCATATCCACTCCATACGTTACTCGTGCGGGCGAATTCCCGCGTAGCCCGGTGCGTCCGTTCGTGCCGCCCGGGTCACCGCCTCTCGAAATCGGCGGCGAAAACCTCGCAACAGGGAACGACCCCGGGCCCGTGCCGTCACGTAACTCGTTCGAGAGGGCGGCCGGAGGTTTGCGAGACTGGGTCGGTGAGCAGTGCACCCCCCGCCCCCCGCGTCATCGCCGTCGTCGGACCCACCGCGGCCGGAAAGTCCGATCTGGGCGTCTTTCTGGCCCAGCGTCTCGGCGGCGAGGTCGTCAACGCCGACTCCATGCAGCTCTACCGAGGGATGGACATCGGCACCGCCAAGCTGACGCCCGAGGAACGCTCCGGCGTCCCGCACCACCTCCTGGACATCTGGGACGTGACCATCACGGCGTCCGTCGCCGAGTACCAGAGACTCGCGCGAGAACGGATCGACACACTGCTCGCCGCCGGACGCTGGCCGATCCTGGTCGGCGGCTCCGGCCTGTACGTCCGCGGCGCCGTCGACAATCTGGAGTTCCCCGGCACGGACCCCGACGTCAGGGCCCGCCTGGAGGAGGAGCTCACGCTCCGCGGCTCCGGCGCGCTGCACGCCCGGCTGGCCGCCGCCGACCCCGAGGCCGCGTACGCGATCCTGCCCAGCAACGGCCGCCGTATCGTCCGGGCCCTCGAGGTGATCGAGATCACCGGCAGGCCTTTCACCGCCAACCTTCCCGGCCATGACTCGATCTACGACACCGTCCAGATCGGCGTGGACGTGACACGCCCCGAACTCGACGACCGCATCGCCCGCCGGGTCGACCGGATGTGGGAGGCGGGGCTCGTCGACGAGGTGCGCGCCCTCGAGGCGCATGGGTTGCGGGAGGGGCGTACGGCCTCGCGCGCGCTCGGCTACCAGCAGGTGCTCGCGGCGCTCGCGGGGGAGTGCACGGAGGAAGAGGCGCGCGCCGAGACCGTCCGTGCCACCAAGCGCTTCGCGCGCCGTCAGGATTCATGGTTCAGACGCGATCCCCGGGTGCACTGGCTGAGTGGGGCGGCGGCGGATCTCACAGAACTTCCGCACCTCGCGCTGGCCTTGCTCGAACGACCGGTTACAGCCTGATCACGTCATGGCATCGGGACGCTCCGGCCACCATCCCGGCCTCCGGCGCCGTGCCATCATCGAGCTTCGATCGACCAAGTGGAGTCCGAGTTGGGAGGGCGCGTGGCGATGGAGGCCGGCCCTCGCGACACCGCACAAGACACCGAACCCCTCACCGCCGAGAGCGGTGAGCAGGAGCCGGACGGCGACGGTCTGAGCCCGGACGGGCTCGACGAGGACGGTGTGACCGACGACGGCCCTGAACCCGACGAGATGCTCGCGGGCGGCCCGGAGGTCGAGGTCGAGCTGCGGCCGCAGCGCCGACTGCGCATCTGGCAGCTCGCGCCCATCGTCGCCCTGGCCGCGGTCGGCTCCTTGATGTTCGGGTTCCCGCTGGCCTTCGACTTCGGCGACAGCGGCGCCGTGATCGCCATGCTGGGGCTGCTGATCTGCTCCTGCGCGGCCGGCTGGGGCATGATGGCCGCCCGCCGCGTCGGCTACACCTGGCCCGGCCTGCCCCAGCGCGGCTCGGGCCGCCGCCCGGACTGGCGGGTCGTGATCGCGTACGTCGTGGTGGTCGCGGCCGTTGTGGTGCTGGCCGTCTGGCGAGTGGCCCGGCTGCGCTGAGCCCGGTGTCGTACCCACCCCTTACGATCGAGGAATGAGCACGCGGATCGCCTTCCTCAAGGGGCACGGTACGGAGAACGACTTCGTGATCGTCCCGGACCCCGAGAACGCCATCGATCTGTCCCCGGCCGCTGTAGTCGCCCTGTGCGACCGCCGCGCGGGCATCGGCGGCGACGGGCTGCTGCATGTCGTACGGTCCGCCGCGCACCCCGAGGCCAAGGACATGGCGGCCGAGGCGGAGTGGTTCATGGACTACCGCAACGGCGACGGCTCGATCGCCGAGATGTGCGGCAACGGAGTGCGGGTGTTCGCGCGCTACCTCCAGCGCGCCGGACACGTCTCTGAAGGTGACCTCGCCGTCGCCACGCGCGGGGGCGTGAAGACCGTGCACATCGCGAAGGACGGTGCCGTCACGGTCGGCATGGGCAAGGCGCGTCTGCCCGAAGGGGACGTCACCGTGAGGGTCGGCGAGCGCAGCTGGCCCGCGCGGAACGTGAACATGGGCAACCCCCACGCGGTCGCCTTCGTGGAGGACCTCGCGCACGCGGGCAACCTGTTCACCCCGCCGCCCTTCAACCCGGCGTCCGCCTACCCGGACGGGGTGAACGTCGAGTTCGTGGTCGACCGCGGCCCGGCCCACGTCGCGCTGCGGGTGCACGAGCGCGGCGCCGGCGAGACCCGCTCGTGCGGCACGGGCGCGTGCGCCGTCGCCGTGGCCGCCGCCCGCAGAGACGGCGCCGACCCCGCGGTCACCGGCACTCCGGCGACGTACACCGTCGATGTCCCCGGCGGGACCCTGGTGATCACCGAGCGGCCCGACGGCGAGATCGAGATGACCGGTCCCGCGGTGATCGTGGCCGAGGGAGAGATCGACGCGGAATGGCTGGAAAACGCGGTTCGGTGACGGTCCGTAGCGCAACCCTCGATACCGGAAGTCCTGGTTTCAGGGGCTCCTGAGGTCCGGAACTGCCGTCGGTCGCAGGTCACATGGCCTGAAATCGCAAACGTCCAGACCATCGCTCGAATGGGTGATCCGTTTCACGCTCGGCGAGAGGCGGTCAGTCGCGCGTGATGGGCTCGGTAGCATCAAGCACCGGCCCGGACGGGGGAACGAAGCCATCCCCTGAGCCGCCGTCCGCCATGGGGCAACCCCGTCCGCCGGTCCACGCAGCCGGAGGTGCCCATGAGTGCGGAGGCAACGAACCCTGCCGCAGGTCCCGTAGCCCCCACGGGGCCCCGCAGGAGGTCGCTCCCCAGGATCGACCTGCGCCGCCTGGGCCGTGCCGCGCTGCTCGGCCCCACCGCCCGTGACCGGCTGCCCGACGCCATCGGCCATGTCGTAGAGGCCCACCGCGCGCACTACCCCGACGCCGACATCGAACCCCTGCGCCGCGCCTATGTGCTGGCCGAGTCCTCGCACCGCGGGCAGATGCGCAAGAGCGGTGAGCCGTACATCACACACCCGCTCGCCGTGACCCTGATCCTCGCCGAACTCGGCGCCGAGACCACGACCTTGACGGCCTCTTTGCTCCACGACACCGTCGAGGACACCGAGGTGACCCTCGATCAGGTCGGCGAGCAGTTCGGCGCCGAGGTCCGCTATCTCGTCGACGGCGTCACGAAGTTGGAGAAGGTCGACTACGGCGCCGCCGCCGAACCCGAGACCTTCCGCAAGATGCTCGTCGCCACCGGCAGCGACGTCCGTGTGATGTCGATCAAACTCGCCGACCGGCTGCACAACATGCGCACCCTCGGCGTGATGCGCCCCGAGAAACAGGCACGCATCGCCAAGGTGACCCGGGACGTGCTCATCCCGCTCGCCGAACGCCTCGGCGTCCAGGCCCTGAAGACCGAACTGGAAGACCTCGTCTTCGCGATCCTGCACCCCGAGGAGTACGACCACACACGCAAGTTGATCGCCGACAACGCGGCGCTCCCCGACGACCCGCTCGCCGAAGTCGCCCAAGACGTGCGCACCGTTCTGCGCGACGCGGGCATCCAGGCCGAAGTCCTCATCCGGCCCCGGCACTTCGTCTCCGTACACCGCGTGTCCCGCAAACGGGGGCGCCTCAGGGGCTGCGACTTCGGCCGGCTGCTGGTGCTGGTGGGCGAGGACGCGGACTGCTACGGCGTCCTGGGCGAGCTGCACACCTGTATGACGCCCGTCGTCTCGGAGTTCAAGGACTTCATCGCCGTCCCCAAGTTCAACCTCTACCAGTCGCTGCACACCGCCGTCGCCCGGCAGGACGGCCAGGTCGCCGAAGTCCTCATCCGCACGCACCAGATGCACAAGGTCGCCGAGGCCGGCGTCGTCGCGCTCGGCAACCCCTACGCCCCCGCCCCCGAGGACCCGGCCGACGGCGAGCGCGTCGACCCCACCCGGCCCGGCTGGCTCTCCCGCCTGCTCGACTGGCAGGAGGGCGCTCCCGACCCCGACACCTTCTGGTCCACCCTGCGCGAGGACCTCGCCCAGGACCGCGAGATCACCGTCTTCCGGCCCGACGGCGGCACGCTCGGTCTACCCGACGGCGCGACCTGCGTCGACGCCGCGTACGCGCAGTACGGCGAGGACGCGCACGCCTGCATGGGCGCCCGCGTCAACGGCCGCCTGGCGACGCTGAGCACCGTCCTGCGGGACGGCGACACCGTCCAGCTCCTCATGGGGCAGGACCCGGCCTCCGAGCCCTCCAGAGAGTGGCTGGAGCACGCGCACACACCGGCGGCCAGGATCGCGATCCAACGGTGGCTCGCGACCCACCCTTCGCCGGCCGAACCCGAGGCCGAGAGCGGCCGCGAGACGCCGTCCGCGGCCCCGCGGCCCGCCGCCGACGTCCCCGCCACCCGGCCCGGCGCCGCGAACGCGGTCGTCGACCAGCCCGGCGCGACCGCACGGCTCGCCGGCTGCTGCACGCCCGTACCGCCCGACGAGGTCACCGGATTCTCCGTCCGCGGGGGAGCGGTGACCGTGCACCGCGTCGAGTGCGCCGCGGTGGCGCGCATGAAGAGCTCGGGGCGCGCGGAGGTCGGCGTGCGCTGGGGCGACACCACCGAGTGCCGGGTCACCCTGGTCGCCGAATCGTTCGGCCGCCCCCATCTCCTGGCCGACCTCACGGAAGCCATCGCCCTGGAGGGCGCGGAAATCGTGTCGGCGACCGTCGAACCCCCGAGCCAGCAACGCGTCCGCCACACCTACACCCTCCAACTCCCGGACGCCGCCCACCTCCCCGCCCTCATGCGGGCCATGCGGAACGTGCCAGGGGTGTACGACGTGGGACGGGCCCAGACACCGGGGGCGTAAGGGGCGGGACGTCGGCCCACGCGCGCGTGCCGCACCGTACGACCTCCTTCAGCACCCCATTCGAGTGGGCCGGACGCGCGTCGTCGCCGTGCTCCGGGTGAGCCCTGGTAGCCGTGGTCCATGCTGCTCACCCCCCGCACCCCCCGACGGCTGAAGGCGGCCCTGCTCGCCTCTGCCGTGTCCGTCTGCCTCGTCGCGGCAAGCGCCCCGCCGGCCCCCCTCGGCGTCGGCGACCGCCTCTTCCCGCACCTGGGCAACCCCGGATACGACGTGGCGTCGTACGACCTCGCGTTCACCTATCCCGGCACCAACAGCAAGCCCCTCCAGGCGGTCACGACGATCAGTGCCTGGACGACCACCGCGCTGGACCGCGTCAACCTCGACTTCGCGCACAGCGAGGTCAAGTCGGTCGAGGTCAACGGGGAAAAGGCAGCCTTCTCCAGCGCGGAGGAGGACCTGGTGGTCACCCCGGCGAATCCGCTGCCCGCCGGCAGCTGGATGCGGATCACCGTGCGGCACACCAGCGATCCCCGGCCGGCGGCCGGGGGCCGGGACGGAGGGTGGGTGCGGACCGCCGACGGGCTCGTCATGGCCAATCAGGCCGACGTCGCGCACCTGGTGTTCCCGTGCAACGACCACCCCTCGGACAAGGCGATGTTCACCTTCCGGGTCACCGCCCCCGACGGCCACACCGCCGTCGCCAACGGGATGCCGGCCGGCGTCGACCGCGCGCGCGGGAAGACGACATGGACGTACCGGACCCGGCACCCCATGGCCACCGAACTCGCCCAGGTCTCCATCGGCCGCTCCACGGTGCTGCACCGCACCGGGCCGCACGGCATGCGGATCCGGGACGTCGTCCCCACCAAGGACCGCAAGCTGTTCGAGCCGTGGCTGAAGAAGACCCCTGCGCAGATGAAGTGGATGGAGGGCAAGGTCGGGCCGTACCCCTTCGAGACCTATGGGCTACTCATCGCCGAGGCGGACACCGGGTTCGAACTCGAGACGCAGACCCTCTCTCTCTTCGAGAGAGACCTGTTCACCGGGTCCGGCTTCCCCGAGTGGTTCGTCGACTCGATCATGGTCCATGAGCTGGCCCACCAGTGGTTCGGCAACAGCGTCGGCCCCCGCACGTGGTCCGATCTGTGGCTCAACGAGGGGCATGCCACCTGGTACGAGGCCCTTTACGCGGAGGAGAAGGCGAACAAGAAGGTACAGACCAGGATGAAGGCCGCGTACCGCTCCTCCGACGGATGGCGTGCCGCCGGCGGACCACCGGCCGCGCCCAAGGTGCCCGAGCCCGGCCAGAAGATCGGCATCTTCCGCCCGAACGTCTACGACGGTGCCGCGCTCGTCCTGTACGCGCTGCGCGAGAAGATCGGCCGCCCGGCCTTCGACCGCCTGGAGCGGACCTGGGTGCAGCAGCACCGGGACGGCTCGGCGACCACGGCCGAGTTCGTGCAGCTCGCCTCCGAGGTGTCCGGACGCGACCTCGGCGGTTTCTTCCAGGACTGGCTGTACGGCACGAAGACCCCGCCGATGCCAGGTCACCCGGACTGGAAGTCGGAAGCGCCCGGCGCCTAGCGCCTGACCCGGGGCGCCCGACGAATAACACAGTGACGAGACGCCCCGTACCGTGCGACCATCGTCAGGTCGGCGGGTACGGGGCGCGGGAATCTCGCGGGGTGCTCGTACGTTGTGCTCAATGACCGCCGAAATGGCATTCCAACGACGTAAGGACCCAATGACCTCCTCTTCTTCCCCTTCCCAGGACACTGAGCGCCTCGCGCACGCCTATCCCGAAGGTCTTCGGGCCGATGCCCTGATGGAAGAGGACGTCGCCTGGAGCCACGAGATCGACGGAGAGCGGGACGGCGACCAGTTCGACCGCTCCGAGCGTGCGGCCCTGCGCCGCGTCGCCGGCCTCTCCACCGAGCTCGAGGACGTCACCGAGGTCGAGTACCGACAGCTCCGTCTGGAGCGGGTCGTGCTCGTCGGCGTCTGGACCACGGGCACCGCGCAGGACGCGGAGAACTCCCTGGCAGAGCTCGCCGCTCTCGCGGAGACCGCGGGCGCGCTCGTGCTCGACGGTGTGATCCAGCGCCGCGACAAGCCCGACGCGGCCACCTTCATCGGCTCCGGCAAGGCTCTCGAGCTCCGCGACATCGTCGTAGAGTCCGGCGCGGACACCGTCATCTGCGACGGTGAGCTCAGCCCGGGCCAGCTCATCGCCCTCGAGGACGTCGTCAAGGTCAAGGTCATCGACCGTACGGCCCTGATCCTCGACATCTTCGCTCAGCACGCCAAGTCCCGAGAGGGCAAGGCGCAGGTCGCGCTCGCGCAGATGCAGTACATGCTGCCGAGGCTGCGCGGCTGGGGTCAGTCGCTGTCCCGGCAGATGGGCGGCGGCAAGGGCGGCGGCCTCGCCACCCGTGGTCCCGGTGAGACCAAGATCGAGACGGACCGGCGCCGGATCCGCGAGAAGATGGCGAAGATGCGCCGGGAGATCGCGGAGATGAAGACCGGCCGCGAGATCCAGCGCCAGGTGCGCCGGCGCAACAAGGTGCCCTCGGTCGCCATCGCGGGCTACACCAACGCCGGCAAGTCCTCTCTGCTCAACCGCCTCACCGGCGCCGGCGTCCTGGTCGAGAACGCCCTGTTCGCGACCCTGGACCCGACCGTGCGCCGGGCCGAGACGCCGAGCGGTCGGCAGTACACGCTGGCGGACACCGTCGGCTTCGTCCGGCATCTGCCTCACCACCTGGTCGAGGCGTTCCGCTCCACCATGGAAGAGGTCGGCCAGTCCGACCTGATCCTGCACGTGGTCGACGGTTCGCACCCGAACCCGGAGGAGCAGCTGGCCGCCGTACGCGAGGTGGTCAGGGACGTCGGTGCCACGGACGTACCCGAGATCGTCGTGATCAACAAGGCCGATGCGGCGGACCCGCTGACGCTCCAGCGGCTGCTGCGGATCGAGAAGCGCTCCATCGCCGTCTCGGCCCGCACCGGCCGGGGCATCGCCGAGCTGCTGGCACTCATCGACAACGAGCTGCCGCGGCCGTCGGTCGAGATCGAGGCGCTTGTGCCGTATACCCACGGCAGGCTGGTCGCCCGCGCCCACACCGAGGGCGAGGTGATCTCCGAGGAGCACACCCCGGAGGGCACCCTGCTCAAGGCGCGGGTGCATGAGGAACTGGCGGCGGATCTCACGCCGTACGTTCCGGCACCGCTCGCCTGACGCCGGTACGAAACGGAAGGCCCGCCCCTGCTTCTTGCGGGGGCGGGCCTTCCGCGTGCGCGGGCGGCTCGGGTCATTGACCGTCGTACGCCTTCGGGGCGGAGAGGTCGACGTCCAGCGCGGCGCCGACCGTTTCCCGACGTGGAGCCGCCGTCGCGCGTCACTGGCCGGCGAACTTCTCGCTCACCGAGTCGTACACGCCCTTGGCTTCCTCACCCAGCCGCGGACCCGCCAGCCAGCCCGCGGTCACTGGGCCGATCGAGGTGTTGGACACCAGCGTCTCCTCGCCGTCCGCACCCGTGGTGACCCAGCCACCGCCGGACGAACCGCCGGTCATGGTGCAGCCGATGCGGTACATCGTCGGGTCGGAGGCGTTGATCGACAGCCGCCCGGGCTTGTCCTGGCACTGGTACAGGGTCTGGCCGTCGAACGGCGCTCCCGCCGGGTAACCGGTCGCCGTGATGGTCTCCACCTGCTGCACGGCCGGAGCCTGGAAGTCCACCGGCAGCGCCGAACCGACCGTCTCCTCCAGCGACTTGCCGTCGCCGCTCTCGGGCGTCACATGGATGACGGCGAAGTCGTACGACGCACCGTCCCCACCCGTCGCACCGCCCTGCTCGATCCACTGATCCGAGGTCTGCGCCCAGTCGCCCCACCAGACACCGTAGGGAGCGACCTCCTCCTTGGTGGCGTTCTCCAACTCCGCGGCCGACTTGCCCGAGTCGTTGTACGACGGCACGAACGCGATGTTGCGGTACCAGCCGCCGCTCTTGCCCGCGTGCACACAGTGGCCCGCCGTCCACACCATGTTGGACTTGCCGGGGTTGGCCGGATCCTGCACGACCGTCGCCGAGCAGACCATCGTGCCCTCGGGGGAGTCGAAGAACACCTTTCCTGCCGTGGCGGCATTGTCGTGGTACGTAGGCGGTACGGCCTTGGCGTCCACCGGCTCGGGCGTCGGGTCGGTCACACCCTGGTCACCGGCGAGGTCGCTGTCGTCGACACCCTGGTCCGGCTCTTCGGCGTCCCGCATCCGGTCCGGGTTCCACAGGTCCGCGATGATGGGGTTGACGAAGTCCTCGGCCTCACGCAGCCAGTCGTCCTTGTTCCAGTCCTTCCAGGCGCCGTTCTTCCAGTTGTCTATGTCGATCCCGTGCTCTTTGAGCCGGTCCTTGATGTCGTCCGGGATCGTGATCTTGCCGTCGCCCTCGGCGGAGGCCGAGGCCTGGCCGCCCGCATCGGCGTCGCCCGAGTCGCAGGCGGTCGCGGTGAGCAGGAGCGCGGAGGCGAGCGCAACGGCGGTCAGTACGGGGGAGGTTCTGCGGCGCGCGCTCCCTTCTCGGCGAGCGGTGAACGAAGGCCTTGTCGATCGCATGATCTGACTCCCCCTGAGGTAAACGAATGCGGCGCTGCGGCGTGCTCTCGCGCGGAGCCCACGTGGTGCCGGCTGACGCCACGGCGTCCAGGAACGGCAACTCACACTATGCGCTCGCTGTGGGGGACTTCCGACGGAACAGCAACAGTTCCGTCACGGGAAGGATCTTGAGGCAACCCGTAACCCGGTCAGCAGTGCGCGGTTGTAGCGGTGGGGGGCGGCCTGCTGTCCGCGTGTGCGGTCCCCAGCGCTGAATGCGCAGTGCCAAGTGTGCGAAAAATGCCGGGTGTCGGGTGTCGGGCGGTTGATGCCGGGACCCGGGCACCCCTGGACAGCGGGAGGACAGGGAGCCGTGACCGTGACCGAGTCTGCGCCCGGGGGGACTGCGGAGCCGGCGGGGGTGTCTGGGACGCGTCATGCCGCGGGGACGCGCTCCGTGCACGAGGGGATCCTGCGGCGCCAGTCGGCACGCGAGTCGGCGGCACGCACCTACGCGCGTGCCCTGCCGATCGTGCCCGTGCGGGCACGCGGGCTCACCATCGAGGGTGCGGACGGACGCCGTTACCTCGACTGTCTCTCCGGCGCCGGAACCCTCGCCCTGGGGCACAACCATCCGGTCGTCCTGGAGGCCATCCGCAAGGTTCTCGACTCCGGCGCACCCCTGCACGTCCTCGACCTGGCGACGCCCGTCAAGGACGCGTTCATCACGGAGCTGTTCCATACCCTGCCGCCGGGCCTCGCCGACCACGCGCGCGTGCAGTTCTGCGGACCGGCCGGCACGGACGCGGTGGAGGCCGCCTTCAAGCTCGTACGGTCCGCCACCGGGCGCACCGGGATGCTCGCCTTCACCGGCGCCTACCACGGGATGACCGCCGGCGCCCTCGAAGCGTCCGGGCACGCCTTCGACGTACGGGTCACACGGCTGCCCTACCCGCAGGACTACCGCTGTCCCTTTGGCATCGGCGGTGCACACGGTGCCGAACTCGCCGCTCGCTGGACCGAGTCCGTCCTCGACGACCCCAAGTCCGGCGTGCCGCGCCCCGCTGGGATGATCCTCGAACCCGTGCAGGGCGAGGGCGGGGTCATCCCCGCGCCCGACACCTGGATGCGCCGAATGCGGGAGATCACCGCCGCCCGGTCCATCCCGCTCATCGCCGACGAGGTCCAGACGGGTGTCGGGCGCACCGGTGCTTTCTGGGCGGTCGAGCACAGCGGAGTCACCCCCGACGTGATGGTCCTCTCCAAGGCCATCGGCGGCAGCCTGCCCCTGGCGCTCGTGGTCTACCGCGACGACCTCGACGTCTGGCAACCCGGCGCCCACGCAGGCACCTTCCGCGGCAACCAACTCGCCATGGCAGCGGGGACGGCGACGCTGGCCCACGTCCGCGAGAACCGACTCGCCGAACGGGCGGCCGATCTCGGCACCCGAATGCTTTCCCAACTTCGCTCCCTTGCTGATGAGTTCTCCTGCGTGGGTGATGTGCGGGGACGGGGGCTGATGATCGGCGTCGAGGTGGTGGATCCGGAGGCGGGTGCGGCGCCGGAGCGTGGGGCTGACGGTGAGGTGGGTGGAGGCGCCGCTTGGGCGGGACTTGACTCGGCGGGAGGCGGAGGGGGACTGGCGGGTGATTCGGGTGGTTGGGGTCGTGCCGGTGATGAGGCGTACGCGGGTGCCGCCGCGCAAGGTCGCGTGGGCACGGCAGTTGGCCCTGCGGATGCGCAGGCACCCCTTCGCGCTCCTCACCCGGCTGCTCCCCAACTCGCGGCCGCCGTACAGCGGGAATGCCTGCGTCGAGGCTTGATCGTCGAGCTCGGTGGACGGCACTCAAGCGTCGTACGGCTCCTGCCACCGCTGACGATCAGCGACGAGCAGGCGACCGCGGTGCTCGACCGACTGGCCGATGCTGTGGCCGCAGTGGCCCGGGATCGTCATCCGTCCCGACGCGAGGCACCAGTCGCGCCGACGTGATGGCGAATCCGCCCAGCGAACGGGTGGGTCGGTGACCCGGGAAGGGCTCGCCTGAACGCCCGTGCGTCCGCCGTTGCACGGGCACCGATGCGCCGCCCGGCCGGCTCTTTCGCCCATGCCATCTCCCCTCCAGAGCTCATCGCGCAACGAGCCAGAACCGCCTCATGAGGAACAGCGTTGAACACCACTCCCGCATCCGGCGTCCACGCGGCAACGGATCTGTCAGGCCCTGCCAAACCTGGGTTTCCCCTGACGGCCACGGCACAGCCGACCTCCCCGTCATCCGCCGAGCGCCCGGAACGGGTCCCGGAACAGGGCGGGGCTCCCGATGGGGAACGCCGACCCGAGCAGGACGGAGCCCTTGACGCCGGAAGGCCACACGAGGGGACCGCCGACCTTCTGGAACATCCGGACCCGCATACGGCGGCTCAGTCCGCGGCCGTGGAGAACCTGGTGCGCTGCTGGGTGCGCGAGACCAACCTCCCCTCTCCCGACAACGGCACCCTCCGCATCCCCTTGCCGGCCAGCGGCACGGCCCTGCTCGTCCCGGTCCACTACTGGTCCCCGACGGGCTGCCACCGCTTCGGCCTTCCCCGCTTTGCCAACGCCCCGGAGGCATCCCCACCGGCCGACGCCGTCACGGTCGCGGCGCTGCTCACCAGGGAGACATCTCCGGTGGAGGACCGGCCAGCCATCCCTGGTGCAGCCGATCGCACCACGCCCGACCCCGCCAGCCGCACCGACCTCGTCTCCCGTGTCGCCGACTCCGTCCGACTGACC
The DNA here is from genome assembly GCF_040656035.1 of Streptomyces sp. NPDC050211. NCBI lineage: Bacteria > Bacillati > Actinomycetota > Actinomycetes > Kitasatosporales > Streptomycetaceae > Streptomyces > Streptomyces sp. NPDC050211. The sequence continues at coordinate 82,921 of NZ_JBFALC010000017.1, read as the reverse complement.
ACCTCCTTCATCAAGGACCGTCGGCAACACCCTTCCGACGCACCCGACCTCTTCCTCGCGGCTGAACAAGCGCTCCTGCTCGGCCACCCACTGCACCCGACCCCGAAGAGCCGCGAAGGGCTCTCCGAGCGCGAAGCACGGTGCTACTCACCCGAGTTGCGCGGCTCCTTCCCCTTGCACTGGCTGGCTGTCGCCCCCTCCGTCCTCGCCACCGACTCCGCCTGGACCGAACGAGGCCGCCCTGTCCGGGCTCTGCAGCTCACCGCACGACTGGCCGAGGCGGAACTGCCTCTGCCCGACGGCCATGCCGTCCTCCCGCTGCACCCCTGGCAACTGCGCGAAGTCCAGAGGAGCCCCGAGACCGCCGCTCTGCTCGACGCAGGACTGCTCCGTGACCTCGGCGAGCACGGCACCCCGTGGCATCCCACCTCCTCCGTGCGAACCGTCTACCGTTCCGACGCCCCAGCGATGCTCAAGCTGTCCCTGGGCCTGCGCATCACCAACTCCCGCCGGGAGAACCTCCGCAAGGAGCTCCACCGCGGCGTCGAGGTCCACCGTCTGCTGCGCAGTGGCCTGGCCAAGCAGTGGCAGGCGGTCCACCCGGGCTTCGACATCGTCCGCGACCCGGCCTGGCTCGCCGTCGACACGCTGGACGGCAACCCCGTGCCCGGCCTCGACGTGATGATCCGGCACAATCCGTTCAGCTCCTCGGACGACGTCTCCTGCGTCGCATCACTTGTCTCCCTCCGGCCGTACCCTCCATCGGACACGGTCGCAGGCTGCTCCGAGTCCGGCGGCGCCCCATCGCGTCGGCCATGCGTCAAGTCCCGTCTGGCAGAGGTGGTCACGCGTCTCGCCGACCGGACCGGCCGACCTCTCGGCGCGGTTGCCGCCGAGTGGTTCCTCCGCTACCTCGAGCAGGTCGTCCGGCCCGTCCTGTGGCTGGACGCGGAGGCGGGCATCGCACTGGAGGCACACCAGCAGAACACGCTGCTTCTGCTGGACGCCGACGGCTGGCCGACCGGCGGTCGCTACCGCGACAACCAGGGCTACTACTTCCGTGAGTCCCGGCGCGCGGAACTCGAGGCCCGGCTGCCCGGACTCGGCCGGCACAGCGACACCTTCGTCTCCGACGAGGTCGCCGACGAGCGCTTCGCCTACTACCTGGCGATCAACAACGTACTCGGCCTCATCGGTGCGTTCGGCTCCCAGCGCCTCGTCGACGAGCAGTTGTTGCTCGCCGCCTTCCGCCGCTTCCTCGGCGAGGTCGCTGTCGGCCCAGCCCGCTTGCGCAGCTCATTGCCCACCCAGCTGCTCGACTCACCCGTGCTGCGCTGCAAGGCCAACCTGCTGACCCGGCTGCACGGCCTCGACGAGCTGATCGGCCCGGTCGACACCCAGTCCGTCTACGTCACCATCGCCAACCCCCTCCATTTCTGACCATCACCAACTCCCTTCACTTCCGAGGAACATGCCTCACTCCTTCTCCTGAGAGGAGCGTCACAATGCCTCCCACCGACGCGAGCGCCGACGCCGGTACCGCAGCTGTCACTGACGGTGGTGCCGCCCCCGCCGGCGAAAGCGCCACCCGTCCGAGCCCTGATGCCGACGAGAGCAGGACCGGGACGGACGCCTGCTCGGAGGCGGACTGCGAGGACACCCTCGACCTGCGCCTGCCCGACGAGTTCATCGCCCTTCTGGCGAAGGATCGGGCCGGCGCGGAGGATCGGGCCGTCACGGGGGATCGGGCCGCCGGGGAGGAGCAGACCGCTGTGCACGAGCAGGCTGGCGTCGGGGAGCAGTCCCGCGCGCGGGAGCAGGTCGGCGCCGGGCGGCAGACGGACGCGGGGGAGCACGGCGACGATGACTGGCAGACGGACACGCAGGAGCGGGCCGACGCCGACTGGCAGACAGACGCGCACGGGCTGACCCATCGGTCCGGCCCCGAGATGCGAGCGGACGCGCTTGTGGGTGCCGCGACGGGGCGGCACGCCGGCACGGATGGGAAGCGGAGCCGCGGTGGGGACGCGCCTCATTCCGTCTCTTCCGTACAGGCCGACGACGACCTGCTCGACCACGTCGCCGACTGGGGGCCGACCGTCACACCAGCAGGCGTGTTCCGGCTCGTCCCGGTGGACCTGGAGCAGGACCTGCCGCTCATCAGCCGCTGGATGAACGACCCCGCCGTGGCCGCATTCTGGGGGCTGGAGGGCGCCCAGAACACGACCGAGGACCATGTGCGTGCCCAGTTCGCCGGAGACGGACGCAGCATCCCCTGCCTCGGCGTGCTGGAGGGCACGCCGATGAGCTACTGGGAGGTCTATCGAGCGGACCTCGACCCGCTGGCCCGCCACTATCCCGCTCGACCTCACGACACTGGAATCCACCTCCTCATCGGTCGAGTCGCCGATCGCGGGCGGGGACTCGGCGCCGCCCTGCTCAGAGCTGTCGCCGACCTCGCGCTCGACAAGCGGCCCGCCTGCGCACGCGTCATCGCGGAACCCGATCTTCGCAACACCCCCTCCGTAGCCGCATTCCTGAGCGCGGGCTTCCGGTTCTCCGCCGAGGTCGACCTGCCTGCCAAGCGGGCCGCCCTGATGGTCCGAGACCGTTCCCTGCGCCATCTGCTGTAGCGCTGCGCCATCACGCTGTCACTTTTGGTACACCGCTCGAGTCGATCCGGTTCCCACTGCCACCGGACCGAGTCGGCTGCTGCCTGCCTGCCGACCTGTCTGACGCCGGTGGGCCCCCTGCTCAAGGCCGATCCGCGCCTACCCGAGGCTGGTCGATGCCATAAACCGGGGGCCGGTCTTCGGCCATCGACGCGATACCTCGGCTCGACCGGTCGGTGCGTTACCGCGGACCGGCATCGTTCCTGCACACCCCACCCAGCGGCTCCCCGACTTTCCGCAGAATCGCGCCCGCAGCTGCCCACGCGACCAAACCCGCCCCCGCTCACAACCGAACCGATCCGAGCCACCTGTGACCCACCTCCACCCCGATCAGGTCACCCCTGACCGGCAACCGAACCGATCCGATCTCCAACCGCGCAGCCCACGGTCTTGATCCAGCCCCTCGCCTCGCCTTGACCGCTCGTTTGTCAGTGGTGGGCCGTAGGGTGGTCGCGCTATGACGAAGCCCTCACTCCCCGAACTCCTGCATGCTGCCGTCACTGCCGTCGGCGGTACGGAGCGCCCCGGTCAGGTGACCATGGCCGAATCCGTCGCGAAGGCGATCGACGACGGCTCCCATCTGCTGGTCCAGGCCGGCACCGGCACCGGAAAGTCGCTCGGCTATCTCGTGCCCGCGCTCGCGCACGGAGAGCGCGTCGTCGTGGCGACCGCCACGCTGGCGCTGCAGCGCCAGCTCGTGGAGCGGGATCTGCCGCGCACGGTCGATGCCTTGCATCCGCTGCTGCGCCGCCGTCCGGAGTTCGCGATGCTCAAGGGCAGGTCGAACTACCTGTGTCTGCACCGCCTCCACGAAGGCGTTCCGCAGGACGAGGAAGAGGGCCTCTTCGACCAGTTCGAGGCAGCCGCACCCACCAGCAAGCTGGGCCAGGATCTGCTCAGGCTGCGCGACTGGTCCCAGGACACGGAGACCGGTGACCGCGACGACCTCACCCCCGGCGTGTCCGACCGCGCTTGGGCGCAGATTTCGGTTTCGTCGAGAGAGTGCCTGGGCGCCACGAAATGCGCGTACGGTGCCGAGTGCTTCGCCGAGATGGCCCGCGAGCGTGCCAAGCTCGCCGAGGTCGTCGTCACCAACCACGCCCTGCTCGCGATCGACGCTATCGAGGGCGCCCCGGTCCTCCCCCAGCACGAGGTGCTGATCGTGGACGAGGCGCATGAACTGGTTTCCCGGGTCACCGGCGTGGCCACCGGTGAGCTCACCCCCGGCCAGGTCAATCGCGCGGTGAGGCGCGCAGCGAAGCTCGTCAACGAGAAGGCCGCCGACCAGCTCCAGACCGCCGCAGAGGGCTTCGAGCGGCTGATGGAACTGGCCCTGCCTGGTCGTCTCGAGGAGATTCCGGAGGATCTCGGCTACGCGCTCATGGCACTACGCGACGCCGCCCGTACGGTCATCTCCGCGATCGGCGGGACCCGCGACAAGTCGGTCCAGGATGAGGACGCGGTCCGCAAACAGGCCCTGGCCTCCGTGGAAAGCGTGCATGACGTGGCGGAGCGGATCACCAACGGCTCCGAGTGGGACGTCGTGTGGTACGAGCGCCATGACCGCTTCGGCGCCTCACTGCGCGTCGCCCCGATGTCCGTGTCGGGCCTCCTCAGGGAGAAGCTCTTCACCGACCGCTCGGTCGTTCTGACCTCCGCGACCCTGAAGCTGGGCGGCGACTTCAACGGCGTCGGTGCCTCCCTGGGGCTGGCCCCCGAGGGCACGGAGGGCGACGATCTCCCTCAGTGGAAGGGCCTCGACGTCGGCTCACCTTTCGACTACCGCAAGCAGGGCATCCTGTACGTCGCCAAGCACCTGTCCCGCCCCGCGCGCGACGGCGACCGCGCGGACATGCTGGACGAGCTGACCGAACTGATCCAGGCGGCGGGCGGCCGCACTCTGGGCCTGTTCTCCTCGATGCGGGCCGCCCAACTGGCCGCCGAGGAACTGCGCTCCCGTATCCCCGAGTTCCCGATCCTCCTCCAGGGCGAGGAGACGCTCGGTGAGCTGATCAAGAACTTCGGAGCCGATCCCAAGACGTGCCTGTTCGGCACGCTGTCGCTGTGGCAGGGGGTCGATGTCCCCGGCCCGAGCTGTCAGCTGGTCGTCATGGACAAGATCCCCTTCCCGCGCCCTGACGATCCGCTGATGAGCGCCCGCCAGAAGGCGGTGGAGGACAACGGCGGCAACGGCTTCATGGCGGTCGCCGCCACACACGCGGCCCTGCTCATGGCCCAGGGCGCCGGCCGCCTCGTACGGGCGTCGGGAGACCGCGGCGTGGTGGCCGTACTGGATCAGCGACTGGCCACGGCGCGATACGGCGGCTATCTGAAGGCGTCACTGCCCGACTTCTGGTACACCACGGACCGCGACCAGGTCCGGAAGTCGCTGGCCGCGATCGACGCGGCAGCGCAGCAGGCGACTGCGCAACAGGCCGGATGAGAAACCGGCTCCGCCCGTCGGGGTGGAGCCGGACAGCACAGGGCCCCGGAACCGGCGCAGGGGTCCCGGGGCCCGGTCAGGGGGCGGGCTGGTCGGCCCGCCCGCCGCAGCCGTCACACGCGCCGCAGCACAGCCACCACCTTGCCGAGGATGGTGGCGTCGTCGCCCGGGATCGGCTCGTACGCCGAGTTGTGCGGGAGGAGCCAGACATGGCCGTCCTCGCGCTTGAAGCGCTTGACGGTGGCCTCGCCCTCGAGCATGGCGGCCACGATGTCGCCGTTCTCGGCGACGGGCTGGCGGCGGACCGTGACCCAGTCGCCGTCGCAGATCGCGGCCTCGATCATCGAGTCGCCGACGACCTTCAGCACGAACAGCTCACCGTCACCGACCAACTGGCGGGGGAGGGGGAAGACGTCCTCGACCGACTCCTCGGCGAGGATCGGGCCACCGGCGGCGATGCGGCCGACCAGCGGCACATACGACGCGGCGGGCTTGCCCGCGGTGTCCGTGGGCTGCACGGAGGCGGCCTGGTCCGAGCCTCGCACTTCGTACGCGCGCGGACGGTGCGGGTCGCGGCGCAGGAAGCCCTTGCGCTCCAGTGCCATCAGCTGGTGTGCGACGGAGGAGGTGCTGGAAAGGCCGACGGCCTGCCCGATCTCGCGCATCGACGGCGGGTAGCCGCGTCGCTGCACAGAGTCCCTGATGACCTCGATGACGCGGCGCTGCCGGTCTGTGAGGCCCGAGCTGTCCGCCCGGATCCCTGGAGGTCGGCCCGGTAGGGAGCGCTTGTGCCCCTCGGGATTGGTGGCTTCGTTCATCGCATGCACCGGCTCGAGTCGGCCCTGGGAGCGGTCCTGGGCAGTGATGGTGGCACTGTCTGCGGTGGTGGTCACGTCGGCCCCTCTCGATGGTCTCCCTGCTGGACAACGGTAGTTGCTTTCGAAAGGTTGCGCCAAACACACGTTCGAGTGAAAAATCGCGAATCACCCGCCGCGATCCTGTGTCTGGGTGTATTGCTAACGCGACACCTGGCGGACAAAAGCGCCCATTGTTGTACTCTTCGCCACCGAGGAACGACCTCTTGGGTCGTTGCCCCAGTCTGCCATCCGGCATCCGGTCAACACGGAACCGACCCTCATCTGTGCGGGAGTCGCACGACCTCTCCCTGCGGTGCCCACGGTATCCCCGCATGTGCCTCGGCGGTACGGCTGTGCACGCGCGCGTGCCGACGTGGCGGTGTTGCCGTACGGCATGTGCCCCTGTGGGCGCGACACGCGCGAACGGTGTGCATGTATGAGCCAATCCCCACATCTAGTGGTTGGATTGCAGCAGCAGCCCAGAAGTTGTGGTCCCGGGGTCTTCTGGCCCTCGATCATCGCCTATGCTTGGGGCTGCTTCGAGGGGCCCAAGTGGTCTTTCGAGGCTATTGAGTCTGCTGTGAGGAGGGTTGGAAGATCATGCACTGCCCCTTCTGCAGGCACCCCGACAGCCGTGTCGTCGACAGTCGTACGACCGATGACGGCACGTCGATCCGCAGGCGCCGCCAGTGTCCGGACTGCTCCCGTCGTTTCACGACCGTGGAGACGTGTTCGCTCATGGTGGTCAAGCGGTCCGGAGTCACCGAGCCTTTCAGCCGTACCAAGGTCATCAATGGCGTACGCAAGGCATGCCAGGGACGACCTGTCACCGAGGACGCGCTCGCCCAGCTCGGCCAGCGGGTCGAGGAGGCGGTGCGGGCCACCGGAAGCGCCGAGCTGACCACCCACGACGTGGGGCTGGCCATACTCGGCCCGTTGCAGGAGCTCGACCTCGTCGCCTATCTGCGATTCGCCTCCGTCTACCGGGCGTTCGACTCGCTGGAGGACTTCGAGGCCGCCATCGCGGAACTCAGGGAAGAGACGCGACGTCCCGGCGCCGACGACGACGAAGACGCGCGCGCGGGGAGCCAGGAAACCAATCGCGGGCCCGGAGGGACCACTCAGGTCCCCGTGCCCGCCAACGCCGCCGACTGACAGGCGGACCGGCCCCGGACCCCAGGGCTCCGGGCCGGTCGGTCGACGGCGAGCGAAGACCTGTTGCGGGCGGCAGCGAGAGGTGCCCGCAGCACCAGACAGAACACCGTGCCACGGGAACATCGTGGCACTTCAGGGCGTTTTAGCCCGTACAGGGAGGCGGCATGACAGAGACGGCGAGCGGTCCGGCACGGGGTTCCCGAACCAAGGGCACCAAGGCGAGCAAGGGCCTGCGTATCGAGCGCATCCACACGACCCCCGGCGTACACCCGTACGACGAGGTGGCCTGGGAGCGCCGTGACGTCGTCATGACCAACTGGCGCGACGGCTCGGTCAATTTCGAGCAGCGTGGCGTCGAGTTCCCCGACTTCTGGTCGGTGAACGCGGTCAACATCGTCACCAGCAAGTACTTCCGCGGTGCCGTCGGCACCCCGCAGCGCGAGACCGGCCTCAAGCAGCTGATCGACCGCATCGTGAAGACGTACCGGAAGGCCGGCGAGGACCACAAGTACTTCGCCTCGCCCGCCGACGCCGAGATCTTCGAGCACGAGCTGGCGTACGCCCTCCTGCACCAGATCTTCAGCTTCAACAGCCCCGTGTGGTTCAACGTGGGCACGGCCCAGCCGCAGCAGGTCTCGGCCTGCTTCATCCTGGCCGTCGACGACTCCATGGAGTCGATCCTCGACTGGTACAAGGAAGAGGGCATGATCTTCAAGGGCGGCTCCGGAGCCGGCCTGAACCTGTCCCGGATCCGCTCCTCCAAGGAACTCCTGTCTTCCGGTGGCAACGCCTCCGGCCCGGTCTCCTTCATGCGCGGCGCCGACGCCTCCGCAGGAACGATCAAGTCGGGCGGCGCCACCCGCCGCGCCGCCAAGATGGTCATCCTCGATGTCGACCACCCCGACATCGAGGACTTCATCGAGACCAAGGTGAAGGAGGAGGTGAAGATCCGCGCCCTGCGTGACGCGGGCTTCGACATGGACCTGGGCGGCGAGGACATTACTTCCGTCCAGTACCAGAACGCCAACAACTCGGTCCGGGTGAACGACGAGTTCATGAAGGCCGTGGAGAACGGCGACAAGTTCGGCCTGCGTGCCCGAATGACCGGCGAGGTCATCGAGGAGGTCGACGCCAAGGTCCTCTTCCGCAAGATGGCCGAGGCCGCCTGGGCCTGCGCCGACCCCGGCATCCAGTACGACGACACCATCAACCACTGGCACACCTGCCCGGAGTCCGGCCGTATCAACGGTTCGAACCCCTGCAGCGAGTACATGCACCTGGACAACACGTCCTGCAACCTCGCCTCGCTGAACCTGATGAAGTTCCTGAAGGACGACGGCAAGGGCAACCAGTCCTTCGAAGCCGAGCGCTTCGCCAAGGTCGTCGAGCTCGTCATCACCGCGATGGACATCTCCATCTGCTTCGCGGACTTCCCGACCCAGAAGATCGGCGAGAACACGCGCGCGTTCCGCCAGCTCGGCATCGGCTACGCCAACCTCGGCGCCCTGCTGATGGCAACCGGCCACGCGTACGACTCGGACGGCGGCCGCTCCCTTGCCGGCGCCATCACCTCCCTGATGACCGGTACGTCGTACAGGCGCTCCGCCGAACTCGCCGCGGTGGTGGGGCCGTACGACGGCTACGCCCGCAACGCGCAGCCGCACCTGCGGGTCATGAAGCAGCACTCCGACGCCAACGAGAAGGCCGTCCGCATGGACGACCTGGACACGCCGGTCTGGGCCGCCGCCACGGAGGCCTGGCAGGACGTGCTGCGTCTTGGCGAGAAGAACGGTTTCCGTAACTCCCAGGCGTCCGTCATCGCGCCGACCGGCACCATCGGTCTGGCGATGTCCTGCGACACCACCGGCCTCGAGCCCGACCTCGCCCTGGTCAAGTTCAAGAAGCTGGTCGGCGGCGGCTCGATGCAGATCGTCAACGGCACCGTCCCGCAGGCTCTGCGCCGCCTGGGCTACCAGGAGGAGCAGATCGAGGCGATCGTCGCCCACATCGCCGACCACGGCAATGTCATCGACGCCCCGGGCCTCAAGCACGAGCACTACGAGGTGTTCGACTGCGCCATGGGCGAGCGCTCCATCTCCGCGATGGGCCACGTCCGCATGATGGCCGCGATCCAGCCGTGGATCTCCGGCGCGCTCTCCAAGACGGTCAACCTGCCGGAGTCGGCGACTGTCGAGGACGTCGAAGAGGTCTACTTCGAGGCGTGGAAGATGGGCGTCAAGGCGCTCGCGATCTACCGCGACAACTGCAAGGTCGGCCAGCCGCTCTCCGCCAAGAACAAGGGCAACCAGAGCCCCGAAGCCACCGCGGCTGCCGAGAAGGCCGAGGCGATCATCCGCGAGACGGTCGAGAAGAAGATCGTCGAGTACCGCCCGGTCCGCAAGCGTCTCCCGAAGGGCCGTCCCGGCATCACGACCTCCTTCACCGTCGGCGGCGCCGAGGGCTATATGACCGCCAACTCCTACCCGGACGACGGTCTCGGCGAGGTCTTCCTGAAGATGTCCAAGCAGGGCTCGACCCTCGCGGGCATGATGGACGCCTTCTCGATCGCCGTCTCGGTGGGTCTGCAGTACGGCGTGCCGCTGGAGACGTACGTCTCGAAGTTCACGAACATGCGCTTCGAGCCGGCGGGCATGACGGACGACCCGGACGTGCGGATGGCGCAGTCGATCGTCGACTACATCTTCCGCCGCCTGGCGCTGGACTTCCTGCCCTTCGAGACCCGCTCCGCGCTCGGCATCCACTCCGCCGAGGAGCGTCAGCGTCACCTGGAGACCGGTTCGTACGAGCCGTCCGACGACGAGGTCGACGTCGAGGGCCTGGCTCAGTCGGCGCCGCGCGCTCAGGAGCTGAAGGCCGTAGCGACGCCCAAGGCCGTGATCGAGGCGGCCAAGCCCGCCCCGCAGCAGGCCCACACCAGCGCCGAGCTGGTGGAGATGCAGCTGGGCATCCAGGCCGACGCCCCGCTGTGCTTCTCCTGCGGTACGAAGATGCAGCGAGCCGGCTCCTGCTACATCTGCGAGGGCTGCGGCTCGACCAGCGGCTGCAGCTGACCCCAGTTGACGGCCAGGCCCTGAAACAGAGGGGCGCTGACCACGTGTCGGCGCCCCTTCGGGCTGTTCAGGACCAGCGTGTCTTGCCCATGACCTGGGTGAACGTGGCCGGGTCGTCCTCGAAGCCATGGATTCCCGCGTGGAAGTCCCATGTGCCGGATCCTTCGCGCACGAACTCCCCGACCCCTGCTGCTGTCGCCCCGAGCACCCCGCCGAAGTCGTCCTGGGCCAGGACGTCGTAGCCCTCGCTGATGCGCAGGTTCGGCTTGAGCACGCTGACGAAGGTCCGGCGGGCGGGGCGCTGTTGGATGATCACGCCGACGACCACGCGCGCGTACCGGCTGTCGAGCCGGTCGAGCTCCAGGGTCATGACCTCGTCCCAGCCGAAGCCCTTGCCGTCCTTGCTGTCCCGGTTGAGCGTGATGGTGCCGTCGGGAGAGCGGCTGCCGAAGTACACCGCATAAGCGGGATCGCCGTACGGATCGCTCGCCAAGTAGGTCGCGGCCACGATGTCCAGATCCGTGGGCGGCTGCCCCGCAGGACTCGGGTCCCACTTCAGTGCGACCTCGGCCTTTCGAATCCCCTTGCTGAGCCCGTTCACCAGACGTCCCCTTCCCCGTGTGCACCTGCCCCAACTGGCGGACAGTCAGGGTTGGTTGTCCATCGTGCCACGCGCGCGTGGGTAGGTGCGCGGATGCGGTCCGCACGAGCGTGACCGAGGCCACGCTCCGTGGCCTTACGATGGCGCGGTGCTGGTCAAGTGGATTCGCTGCACCGTGGTGGACCGCCGCGGCTTCGAGCGGGGGCAGCGAAAGTGGGCGGGGCTTCTGGGGGAGCCGGGGTTTCGAGGGCAGGGCGGAGGCTGGAGTCGGGGGAGGCCCTCCGTCGCGCACATCTTCGCCTTCTGGGAGAGCCGTGCCTTCTACGACTCCTTCATGGCCCGTTCCCACGACCGGCTCGCGGCAGCCCAGTCAGGTACGTTCAAGGATGCCCAGGTCAAGCTGTTCGACTATCGCTTCGACGTGAAGACGGGCTTCGAGCCGCGTTTCACCGACGCCGATCTGGTCCGGGTCGCCCACTGCCGCGTCCATGAGGACCGCGCCGAGCACTTCATGCTGATGCAGGAGAAGGTGTGGAACCCCGCGATGGCCGGCTCGCCCGGAATGATCCGCGGACTGTTCGGTGAGGCGCCCGGGAACGAGTTCCTGGTGCTGTCGATGTGGCAGTCGGCCGCCGAACACGGCAAGTACCGCACCGAGCGCGTGGAGCGGCTCGCCCTGCGTGCTCAGACCGAGGCGGACATCGCGGCCCTCAGAGGTGACATCGTGGGGTTGGAATCGACCTGGATAGTTTGAGATCTGGACGCACTCTTCGTGTGCCCAATGTGGCTCATGGTGCAAGAAATGTGTGACCTACGCTGTATGGAGCCCGTACGAGTGCTCGATGGACCGTCACTCGATCTAGGGTTTTGGCATGGCACGACCACGGCGCATCGTCCTTGTCCGGCATGGTGAGTCAACCGGCAATGTTGATGACACCGTGTACGAACGCGAGCCCGACCATGCCCTGGCGCTGACCGAGCGGGGCTGGCGGCAGGCTGAGGAGACGGGAAAACGGCTGCGCGAGGTGTTCGGCCGCGAGCGCATCAGCGTGTACGTCTCTCCGTACCGCCGTACGCACGAGACGTTCCGCGCCTTCCACCTCGATCCCGAGCTCGTCCGCGTGCGCGAGGAACCCCGGCTGCGCGAACAGGACTGGGGCAACTGGCAGGACCGGGACGACGTCCAACTCCAGAAGGCCTACCGGGACGCGTACGGTCACTTCTTCTACCGCTTCGCCCAGGGCGAGTCCGGGGCGGATGTGTACGACCGGGTCGGCGGCTTCCTGGAGAGCCTGTACCGCAGCTTCGAGGCCCCCGATCATCCGCCGAACGTGCTGCTGGTCACTCACGGACTGGCGATGCGGCTGTTCTGTATGCGCTGGTTCCACTGGACGGTCGCGGAATTCGAGTCGCTGTCGAATCCGGGGAACGCGGAGATGCGGATGCTCGTTCTCGGGGACGACGGCAAGTACTCGCTCGACCGGCCGTTCGAGCGCTGGCGAGATCCGGAACCGTACGGGATCACCGGATAGAGTGGCAGAGCGATGACCGCTGACTCCTCCCCCGACGGACGCCTGGACCGCGCCCTGGCCAGCCTGCGCGGACTCGCGGTCGGGGATGCCCTGGGCTCGCAGTTCTTCGTGCCGGTGAACTACCCGCTGCTGAAGCGCCGCGAGCTGCCACAGGCTCCCTGGCAGTGGACGGACGACACGGAGATGGCGTGCTCCGTCGTGGCCGTCCTCGCCGCTCACCACCGCATCGACCAGGACGCCCTGGCCCGCTCCTTCGCCGAGCACCACGACTTCGACCGCGGATATGGTCCGGCGGTCAACCGTCTGCTGCGGCTGGTCCGTGAGGGCGGCGACTGGCGTGAGCTCGCGGCTGCGCTCTTCAACGGACAAGGGTCCTGGGGGAACGGCGCAGCGATGCGGATCGCCCCTCTGGGCGCCTGGTACGCGGACGACCCGGAACAGGCGACCCACCAGGCCGAGATCTCGGCGTACCCCACGCACCAGCACCGAGAGGCCGTGGTCGGCGCCATGGCCGTCGCCGCTGCTGCCTCCATGGCGGCGGCCCCCGGCGGCCCGCCCAGTGCCGAGGTACTCCTGGACGGCGTCATCGCGCTCGTTCCCAAGAGCGCTGTCGGAGCCGGCCTGCGGCGCGCCCGCGACATGCTCGACTACGCCGATGCGGCCACGGTGGCGGCGGTGCTGGGTTGTGGGCGGCGTACGACGGCGCACGACACGGTGCCGTTCGCGCTCTGGTCCGCCGCGCGTGCCCTCGGTGACTTCGAGGAGGCGTTCTGGACCACCGCCCAGGTCGGCGGGGACGTGGACACGACCTGCGCCATCGTGGGCGGTGTGATCGCCGCCGGGAAGGCGGGGACGCTGCCCGGCGCCTGGGTGGAGCGGACGGAAGCGCTGCCGGAGTGGATGCCTACGTCGGCGTAGCGCCTCGAAGACACCGGTGCAAACTCTCTGTGCATGACGGGAACTCTGTGTAACCGTGTGCTCGTTGTCGTGGCAGTGGCTGTGCGACGCATGAGTCGGCGCATACAGATGACACGCGAGGGGTGGTGGGGTGGTCATGGAGTTCTTGGCGAAGCTGTTCACGCTGCTTGTCGCGGCGGCTGTGATGCCCTGGCGCCCACGGGCCGTCAGGGGGTGCGAGATCGCGCCCCCTGACATCGAGCCTGGTGTGGACCGGGGCGGGTCAGCCGGCCATCGGGCCCGATGTGCCCGCGAGGGCTTCCAGGTCGCTCTTGCGGACCCGGATCACCAACCACGCGGTGATCAGCGCCAGTACGGCCATCGACGCTGCCGCGACGAAGCCCATCGAAATGCCGTGGGTGAGTACGTCGTGCCCCCAGGGCGCGGGCAGCTGCTGCGTCTTGGCGAACTCGGCCTTCTGCTCGGCCGAACCGTCGGCCATGAACTTCGGCACCTGTTTCTCCGCCTCGTCCTTGCTGGCCGAGCCGAACACCGTCGTCAGGATGGACAGGCCCAGCGAACCGCCCACCTGCTGCGTGGCGTTGAGCAGTCCGGAGGCCGCACCCGCCTCATGCTGGGCGACGCCGGACACCGCGGTGACCGTCAGGGTGACGAAGTTCAGGCCCATGCCGAAGCCGAACACCAGCATCGGCCCGAGCACCCCGCCGACGTACGAGCTGTCGGAGCTGATCAAGGTCTGCCAGACCAGGCCGATCACCGCGAGCGCCGAGCCGACGAGCATGAACGGCTTGGGGCCGAGCACCGGCAGGAACCGTTGCGACAGTCCCGCGCCGATCGCGATCACCACTGTCACCGGCAGGAAGGCCACACCGGCCGCGATCGGGCTGTACCCCAGCACGTTCTGCACGAACAGCACGATGTAGAAGAACATGCCGAACATCGCCGCTGCGAGGCTCAGCATGATCACGTACGTCCCCGAGCGATTGCGGTCGGTGAACATGCGCAGCGGGGTGATCGGGTCAGCGGCCCGGGTCTCGACGAAGGCGAAGGCGAGAAGCAGGACCACCGCGGCGCCGAAGGAGCCGAGCGTCATGCTGTCCCGCCAGCCCTCATCGGCCGCGCTGATGAACCCGTAGACGAGCGCTGCCATGCCGAGCGTCGACGTGAGCGCGCCGGCGATGTCGAAGCGCCCGGGGTGCCGTTCGGACTCGCTGATGTACAACGGCGTGAGGACAGCGATCAAGATGCCGATCGGTACGTTGACGAAGAGCACCCACCGCCAGTCGAGCCACTCGGTGAGCATGCCGCCGGCGAGCAGACCGACGGCGCCGCCGCCCGCGGAGACGGCGGCGAAGACTCCGAACGCCCGGTTCCGTTCCGGGCCTTCGGGGAACGTGGTGGTGATGAGCGCCAGCGAGGTCGGCGACGCAATCGCGCCCCCCACGCCCTGCAGGGCGCGCGCGGCCAGCAACTGCCAGGGTTCCTGGGCGAGTCCGCCGAGCAGCGAGGCGAAGGTGAACAGCAGGATGCCGGTCATGAACACTCGGCGGCGGCCGAGGATGTCTCCGGCCCGGCCGCCGAGCAGCAGCAGGCCGCCGAAGGTGAGCGTGTAGGAGCTGACCACCCACGTGAGGTCGGTGGTGCTGAACTTGAGTGCGTCTTGAATGTGCGGGAGAGCGATGTTCACAATCGTCGCGTCGAGTACCACCATGAGTTGGCAGGCCGCGATGACGGTGAGCGCGATACCGGGATGTCCTTCCCGGCGTGCCGCACCTGGCTTCTGATCCTTGATCAACTGAGAGGTTGTCACTATGGGTCCCCCACAAGTGCCTTAGTGAACGCTCGCGTTCACTGTCGCGACAACCGTAGTGAGTCCCCGACAGTGAACGCAAGCGTTCACTTAGCTTTGTGTCGCGAGGCGTTTCCCCCTTTTGCGCCGCGCGGCATGTCCCCTCATCTCCGGAATCACCGCTTCCGCTGTTCGTTGGAGACGATCAGATGGTTACTTCGCGCTGGACGGCCGCCCCCGCTCAGACGGCTTCCCTTCGCCGGCGCGGCGCCGTGCTCGAACGGGCAATCCTCGACGCCGCGTTGGATCAGCTCAGCACGGTCGGCTGGAACGGCCTCACGATGGAGGGCGTCGCCGCGGGCGCCCAGACTGGAAAGGCCGCGGTCTACCGTCGCTGGCCGTCCAAGGAGGACCTCGTCGCGGATGCGCTGCGGGCCGGGTTGCCGAGCTTCGAGGCGGCGCCCAACCTCGGGAGCGTGCGCGACGATCTGCTGAAGCTGTGTCGCCAGGCGCGCGACGCCATGTACTCGCGGCCCGGTTTCGCCTTGCGTTCGGTGATTCACGAATGCGACAACATCCAGGCCGAGCGCTTCCATGGGGTGATCATCAAAGGCGTCGTGGAGCCGACCATCCAGTTGCTCCGAGAGGTCATCGACCGTGGAATCGAGCGAGGCGAGGTGCGAGCCGACGCGGCCAACGGATACGTCGTCGATGCCATCCCGGCGATGATGATGTACCGATCGAAGATGTGCGCAAGCGAATGGAATGATCATGAAATCGAGGAGATGGTCGACCAGTTGATGGTCCCGCTGCTGCGGCCGTACGGGGTCTGACTGCGAGGTTCGCGGATGGTGAAGTCCCCCAGGTGAACCAGGGTGTCGCCGGGGGATCCGGGCGGCGTAGGCTAAGGGCGCCATGCCGTACGAACCACCCACTCACACCGTCGAGCGCTCCCTTCGCGCCACGACCGGAGTGAAGGTCATTGCCGGTGTCGACGAGGTGGGGCGCGGCGCGTGGGCCGGCCCCGTCACCGTCTGTGCCGCGATCACCGGACTGCGCCGGCCCCCCGAAGGCCTCACCGACTCCAAGCTGCTCACCGTCAAGCGCCGTACCGAACTCGCCGAGGTGCTCCTCAAGTGGGTGACCTCGTACGCCCTGGGGCACGCCTCTCCCGAGGAGATCGACGAACTCGGCATGACGGCCGCGCTGCGCCTGGCGGCGATGCGCGCGCTGGAGAGCCTGCCGGTCCGTCCCGAGGCGGTGATTCTCGACGGGAAGCACGACTATCTTGGCGCGCCCTGGAAGGTCCGCACGGTGATCAAGGGGGACCAGTCCTGTGTGGCGGTTGCGGCGGCCTCGGTGATCGCCAAGGTTCAGCGCGACAAAATGATGGCCGAACTGGGTATCGACCATGCAGACTTCGGTTTTGCGGACAATGCCGGGTACCCGTCGCCCGTGCACAAGGCCGCGCTGGAGGAGCGGGGACCCACCCCGTACCACCGGTTGTCATGGGCGTATCTTGATGCGCTGCCCCAGTGGCGGCACCTCAAGAAGGTCCGCACCTGGGTGGACGGAAGCGTTCCGGAGATCGAGGGGCAACTCGGCTTCGACTTCTGACGATTCCGCTCGCACTGATGTGCCACCCGCTGACGCAAGCCGTACCAACGTTTGATAAAAATCAGCTCATGCCTCTCATTCCCGAGGAGCCTCAGATTCACGAGAGTGCCCAGGGTCCCCGCGCCACTCCGGCCAGTGGCCGTACCGCGCCGACCCCTCGTCCTGTACCCGGCCCCCGCCCCGCGGCTCCGTCGCGTCCCGGTCGTCACGGGCCCGTCAGGCCCACGCCGCCGGTGCAACGTACGCCGCGAGACGTGGTCAAGCCCGGACCGTCGGGCCCGGCCGCCCATGCCGCCTCCGATACGGCCCCGGCGACTCCGCAGATCCAGCTGATCCCGGCCTCGGCGGAAGGCGCCCTCGACGCCGCCGAAGAGGCCGTGGATCTGCTTCTGGACTCGGGTCGCGCCCCCAGTGACGTGCTGGTGATCACTACCGGCGAACAGCATCCATGGGCCGCTCACGAGCTGTCCTTCGGTGAAGCTGCCTATTGGGCGCAGCATGACTCCGGTGACGACGTCTTCTATGCCGACGCCGCCGTCGCGAGCCGTGCAGCCTCCCGTCCGGTGGTCGTCGTCGCCGTCAACGGCGGTCCCGACGCCGCTGCCGCCACCGCTCTCCCCCTGGCCCTCACCCGGGCCGGCGCCCTGTTGATCGTCTGCGGCGACCCGCAGCAGATCAACTCTGTGCTGGGCGCGGGCGTCTGAGCCCGTTCCGCAGCGTCCGGGGGACGGCGGGGTGATGGTGATGTCGCCGCGGCGGTGTTTGCACGGTGGACGGTTTGGCGTGCACGGGTGAGTGGGGTTCGTGGGGCACGCGTGCCGCTTGTTCCTAGACGGCCGATCCGCTTTCACCGAATGCCCTGGGCCCGACCGCACGCCGTGCCACGTAGGCCCCCCACTCAGGGCGCGTGCAGGACGATGCCGCAGAGCTTTCGTGTCGCAGGGTTGAGGCTGGGGCGTACCGATGGTTGGCTCCGCTGAAACGTTCTGTCAGGTTCCGTCAGCGTTTCCTCAGGGAGCCGCCCACTCAGCGAGCTGCCGCGCGGCGCAGGACGTCCGAGGCTGCTCCGCCGGTCTGCGGCTTCGGCGGTGGCGCCTCGGACGTGGCGAAGGGTTCCGGGGTGGAATCTGCACTGGGTCGGCGTCCGCCGCGGTCCTCGCCGAGGACCTGCCAGCCGTTACGGGTCAGCGTGATGTACGCCCCGCAGCGCAGCCCGTGCAGAGTGCAGGCGTCACGCAGCCCCCACATCCATGCGCCGTCCTCCTGCGTCCAACGCGCGTCGCCCTCACGGCAGTACAGCAGCACTGCGGTGCGCACCGGCGTGCGGCGCCGCAGGTCGTGGGGGATGACCCGACGCAGTTGGGCGAGCAGGACGTTGCGGAACATCCAGCCGTCGGCCGGGGCCGGGCGGCGGGCGAAGGAGGCGCTGGCGCAGATCCGTTCGTCCGGGTCGAGGACGGCCACGATGGCGGTTGCCGGCCGGGGGTGGTGCCGGGAATGCAGTCCGCTGACAACTTCCCGTGGGTTGCGCAGGAGGGGGATGCCGGCCGCGGCCCACTCCGCGGGTTCGAGCATGCGGGCCGCGGACGCGGCGGACAGGTCGGACGACGTGGATGCCGCGGGGGACGGAGCGAATCCGAAGGTCACGGTCCTCCCTTCGGCTACGCGCCCACACTGCGGGCGGGGTCGGATTCGGGGGAGCGCGCACCGCAGTGGAGCCCTGCCGGATCACGGCGAGCCGTGCGGGGAGCGGACCTCAATTCTTCCTGTCGAACGTGGATGCGGCAACGAGCAATTGGGGCCACCGACCGATATCTGGTGGTGCGTGGTTTATATCCCCACCAGGTGTGTCATCTGCGACGCATGGTGCGACCGTGCCTCAAGGTAGATGCCGTTCGGGGAGAGGGGCCGGGTAATCGGCCTGCCTGGCGGAGCGGCTCGCGGGGGCGCCGTTCCCGCCAGTGCAGGCGTGCATGAAGCCGCCCTTCGCGATGGATGTGATCAACCCTGGACTGCCAGGACCAGCGGTAGCACTCCCTGGGCGCCGGCACGCCGGAGCATGCGGGCTGCGACCGCGAGTGTCCAACCGGTCTCGGTGAAGTCGTCCACCAGGAGGACGGGACCCCCGATGCCGGACAGAGCAGAGGCAAGGGCCGGCGGCACGGTCAGCACGCCGTCGAGTGTCTTGAGCCGCTGGGCGCTGTTGCTCCGTGAGACCTGATACCCGTCGCCCGTGTGCTCGACGGAGCCCAGCAGTGGCAGTCGGCCCACCTCCGAGATGTGCGCGCCGAGGGAGTTGATCAGTTGCGGCCGGGAGCGCGAGGCGATGGTGACGACACCGACGGGACGCGCCTGGGCGTCCGGTGCCCCCGGTGCCCAGCCGCCGGGCCCCTTGGCCCAGTCGGCCAGGACGCCGACGACAGCCTTTGCCACGTCGTCCGGTACCGGGCCGTCCGAGGCGTGCGGGGCCAGCATCGGCCGGAGCCGGTTGCCCCAGCCGATGTCCGACAGCCGTCCGAGAGCCCTGCCGGGCGCGGCCTGCTCACCGAGGGGAATGCGGCCCTTGAGATCGACGCCGATCGCCGGCAGCCCGGTCGGCCACATCCTGCGCGGTTCCACCTCGACGCCCGCCCGGCCGAGATCGTCGCGCGCGGCGTCCAGAGCGGCCGGGGACATGTCGGCGGTGAAGCGCGTGCCCGCGCAGTTGTCGCAGCGTCCGCAGGGCTTTGCCCCTTCGTCGTCCAGCTGGCGTTGCAGGAACTCCATACGGCAGCCCGTCGCCGACGCGTACTCGCGCATCGCCTGCTGTTCGGCCTTGCGCTGCCGGGCCACCCAGTCGTACCGCTCCGTCTCGTACGTCCACGGCTGCCCGGTCGCGATCCAGCCGCCCTTGACCCGCTTGACCGCCCCGTCCACATCGAGGACCTTGAGCATGGTCTCCAGGCGGGACCGGCGCAGCTCCACCAACGGCTCCAGAGCGGGCAGCGAAAGAGGGCGCTCCGCGCGCGCGAGGACGTCGAGCGTGCGCCGCACCAGGTCCTCCGACGGGAAGGCGAGCGAGGCGAAGTACTCCCAGATCGCCTCGTCCTCCTTGCCCGGGAGCAGGAGTACTTCGGCGTGCTCGACGCCGCGTCCAGCTCGGCCCACCTGCTGGTAGTAGGCGATGGGCGACGAGGGCGAGCCCAGGTGCACCACGAATCCGAGGTCGGGCTTGTCGAAGCCCATGCCGAGCGCGGAGGTGGCTACCAGCGCCTTGACCCGGTTGGCGATCAGGTCCTCCTCGGCCTGCTGCCGGTCGGCGTTCTCCGTCCTGCCCGTGTACGGGGCGACGGTGTGTCCGCGCTGCCGCAGGAAGGCGGTGACCTCCTCGGCGGCGGCCACGGTGAGCGTGTAGATGATTCCGGAGCCCGGCAACTCGTCGAGGTGGTCGGCGAGCCAGGCCATCCGGTGCGCGGCGTCAGGCAGCCGGAGCACGCTCAGGCTCAGGCTCTCCCGATCCAGCGGCCCGCGCAGCACGAGGGCGTCCGACGTGCCCCCGGTGCCGAGCTGTTCGGCGACATCGGCGGTCACACGCGCGTTGGCGGTGGCCGTGGTCGCCAGTACCGGCACGCCGGGCGGGAGGTCCATCAGCATCGTGCGAAGCCGTCGGTAGTCCGGGCGGAAGTCGTGACCCCAGTCGGAGATGCAGTGCGCCTCGTCGACCACGAGGAGTCCGGTCGCGGCGGCGAGTTTGGGCAGCACCTGGTCGCGGAAGTCAGGGTTGTTGAGCCGCTCCGGGCTGACCAGCAGGACGTCGACCTCGCCCGCGGCGATCTCGCTCTGGACCATGTCCCACTCCTCGGTGTTGGAGGAGTTGATGGTCCGCGCGTGGATACCGGCACGGGCGGCGGCCTCGACCTGGTTGCGCATCAGCGCGAGCAGCGGGGAGACGATCACGGTGGGGCCGCTGCCCCGGGCGCGGAGCAACGAGGTGGCGACGAAGTACACCGCCGACTTGCCCCACCCCGTGCGCTGGACGACGAGGGCTCGGCGTCTGTCCGCCACCAACGCCTCGATCGCCCGCCACTGGTCCTCGCGCAGCCTGGCCGCGCTTGTGGCGTCCCCGACGAGGCGGGCGAGGACCGCGTCGGCGGCCGCCCGGAGATCCGCGTTGCTCGTGTGCTCCATGCGTCCATACAACAGGACGGCGCTGACAATCCGGGTCGGCTGTGGACGATGAGGGGTTTCTCCGACCGGATTGTCGTGTCCCTGATCGGACTTATCCACAGGTCGAAGCGGAGGCCCGCAATCCGGGAGATCGTCGGCGCATGACGAATCACAGCGAAGCGACTGGATCTCCTGAGAACGAGGGCATGGCCGGGCACGAGGGGCTCGATGCTCACGGCGCCGGGGACGAGCCCGGCGGAGGCCACGAGCCCTTCGACGCCAGCGAGACCCACGGTCCTGGGGCGTATGACGCACCTGAGGCGTACAACGCCCCTGACGCGCACAACCCACCCGACCTGTACGACGGCCCTCCCGGCGAGCACCAGGTCACCCTCCGCACCCCGGCCGAACTGGCCGACGCCCTGCCGTATCTGCTCGGCTACCGCCCAGAGGACAGCGTCGTCCTGGTCGCCCTCCACGACAGGGGTGGCCGCGGACGCTTCGGCGGCCGGGCTCGACTCGGCATTCCCGCGAACCCGGACGACTGGCCGTCCGCGGCCCGGCAGTTGGCCCACGGGCTGGTGACGGGCAGCGAGCGCCGGGGTGCGCGCCCGGAACAGTTGGTCGCGTACGTCTGCCAGGAACCGGGGAGCGGGGAATCCGGCCGCCAGGTCATGGAGCGACTGCAGGCGCTGGCCCAGCGGCTGCGCGTCGAGTGCGGTCTGCTGGACGTGCCGGTGATCGAGGCATTGTGCATCTCGGACGGCCGCTTCTGGTCGTACTGCTGCGTGAACAGGCGATGCTGCCCGCCTGAAGGCACGCCCATGGGCCTGCCCGGCACCTCCGTGCTGGCCGCTGCTGCCACGTATGCGGGCCTCCAGGTGCGTGGCTCCCTGCGCGAACTGCGGGCCAGGCTCCTGCCCTGGGAAACGGCGGCCGCTCTGGACCAGGAGGCTGCTCTGGACACCGCCGGAAGGAGCCTCGTCCCCCGGATCCTCGACGACGAGAGCCGGGCGGCTGTGGCCCAGGAGACGCTCGATCTTGCCCGGCAGGTCATGAGCCGTCTGGCCGCAGCGCCGTCCGTGTCCGGCACGGTCATGGCCGACCTGCGCGACGACGGACTGCTCGGACATGACGAAGCCGCGACGCTGATTCTCGGCCTGCAGGACCGTTCGACGCGTGATCGAGCGGCCGAGTGGATGGAGGGCGACGAGTCCGGCCCGGCGCTGCGCCTGTGGCGAGCCCTGGCCCGACGCTGCGTCGGCCCGTACAGCGAACATGCCGCGGCGCCGCTCACGCTGGCCGGGTGGGTCGCCTGGTCGACGGGCGACGACCTGGAGGCCAGGGAAGCCCTCGCCATGGCGCTCGGCGCGGACCCCGGCTACCTCTTCGCCCGTCTGCTGCATCAGGCCTGCAACGAGGGGCTGGACCCGGAGTCGATCCGCCGCTGCCTGCGTGCGGAACGCGATGGTCGTGAGCCGATGCGAGCCGGCAGCGCGGAGGCCACGCAGGAGGCGGCGCTGAGCGAAGCCGCCGAGCCGGACCCCTGCGCCGCTCCCACATCGGCGTCAGCCGTACGCCGCCGACGTCGTGTACGGCCCGCGAGTGCAAGCGACGACTCACCTCGCTCCGCGAAGCCCAAGGCGCGTGAGCCGAGGCCCAAGCCCTCCCGGCCGCGCACGACGGCTGCGGGGGTTGCGCGCCCGGGGGCTGCTCGTGCGGGCGGCACGCGCACGCGTGCCTCAGTGAAGGGAGCGGTCCACGGCACCGGCAATCCGGGAGACCTGCACGCCAAGGGCGACAGCCAGGAGGAAGACACGTGAGCGGAAGCACGGGTGGCCGCACTCGGACGGAGGGCAGCAGCGAAGTGACGACGGTTCGACAACTGGGGCAGTCAGCGGTGGGCGGCCCAGTCCGTCATCACTCGATCGAGTCGTCCTGCCGGGGGCGTTACCTCGAACAGCCCCATGCCGTTCACCTGAGTGGCGGAACGCCTGGACGGGCATGGCCGCCGCACCACCCATGTCACTCCGGACGCATCCAGTACGGCGCCAACACGCCCGAGGCGCCCAGAGCGCAGAAGGAGCCGCCCATGCATCAGCCGACTCCGCCCGCCACCGTTGTCGACGACGAGCACCGCACACACGGCGGGTCCGCTCCGGGCGCTGGTCCACCGTCGTTCACGGACAGTGTCGGCGCCCGCAGGGCCCGGTTCCCGAGCGGTTCTCATGGCTGGGCACCGGCCCGGCCCCCGGCTCAGCCACGCGGTCCAGCTCCGATTCCGTCTCGCGCCGCCCCACTGCCGACCCTGGGTCGGCCCCTGGACCTGCCGCCCGCCCACACCGCTCTGGTCTGCGTCGCGCTCCCCGGTTTCGCCATCTCCACGGAACAGGGTCAGCTGACCGGTCGGGGGCTGGAGGGGTTCTACCGCGCGGGCCGACGTGTGCTCTCCCGCTGCCAGGTTCGGGTGGCCGGCCGCGAGCCACTCGCGGTGCAGGCCAGGATGACCTCGGCCGACACCGCCCGGTTCATGGGCACCCTGCGCACGTCCGCGCACACCGGTCCGGACCCGGACGTCGTCGTCGAGCGCATCCGCGGCGCGGACGGTACGGAGCGGATCACCTTGCACAGTGCGGCACTTCGTCCACTGCGCCTGTCCATCGAGGTCGCCCTCGGCACGGATCTGGCCGACCTGGCCACGATCGCGAGCGGCAACTCGGGGCACGAACTGCCGGCCAGTGTCCACGACTCCGGCCTGCGCTGGTCCTGCGCCACCGGGAAGTCCTCGGTCACGGCCGACCCAGCACCGCACGATGCACTGGCCTCCGCGGGGCTGCTGCGCTGGGAGCTCGAACTGCCCCCGGGCGGCAGCACGAGCGTGGAGCTGCGGGTACGACCCGACAGAGCGGTGCCCCTCCGGGCGGCGGGCCGTGCGGCGACGAGCCCCCTGTCTCCCGCCAGGGCGGCGGGAGACAACCCCGGAGTCCAGAGACTCCTGCGCACGAGCATCGAGGACCTCCAGTCCCTGCTGCTGCGCGACCCCGCCCATCCGGTGGACACACACCTGGCCGCCGGCGTGCCGTGGCGCTGTGGCCTCGCTCCGGCGGACGCACTGGCCGCCGCCCGGATGACACTGCCCCTCGGCACCCGGCTGGCCGCGGGCACCTTGCGCACCCTCGCCCGCACTCAACTCGACGGCCCGGGCACCCGGTTCGGCATGATCCCGGGCCCGCGACGGGACGCGGGCCCCCACCTGCCGCCGGCCTGTACGGGCACGGAGGCCACGCTCCTCTTCCCCGTGCTCCTGGCCGAGGCCCGTCGCTGGGGCCTGTCCGAACAGGAGACACAGGAATTGCTCCCGGCTGCCGACCGCTGTCTGACCTGGCTGCGCACCACGGTGGGCGACGGCACGTACCTACGCGACCCGTACCCTGGCGGGCCCTTCCGCTGCGAGACGCAGGCGTACGCCCACCGCGCCGCTCTGCTTGGCGCCGATCTGCTCGACGACTGCGGCAGACCGGGTGGGGCAGGGCTGCGGCAGTGGGCCGAGGCCTTGCGGACGGCGTTCCGGTCGGATTTCTGGGTCGACGACCTGGGCGGCGGCCGGCTGGCGGCCGCCCGTACCCCGGACGGCCGACTCGTGCCGCACCTGGGCGCGTCCGCAGTCCACCTCCTCGACACCGGCCTGAGCGGCGGAGGCCGGCAGGCGGCCGGTCTGCTCGACAAGGTGCAGACCGAACAGCTCGCCCGGCTGCTCGGGGGCCCGGCCATGGACTCGGGCTGGGGTCTGCGCGGGCTGGGCGCGAGGGAGCCGGGGTACAACTCGTTCGGTCACCGCACTGGGGCCGTGCGCGTCCAGGAGACGGCCGTCGCGGTGGCGGGGCTGACCGCGGCCGGGTACGAGAAGGAAGCGGGAGCCCTGTTGCGGGGCGTACTGTCCGCAGCCGAGACCTTCGGCCACCGCCTGCCCGAGATGTACGCGGGGGAGCAGCGCACCGACGGGAGCGCCCCCCTCCCGCACCCCGCAGCCTGCCGCCCGGCTGCCACGGCCGCGGCTGCCGGTGTGCTGCTGCTGACCACTCTTGCCGGCATCCGTCCCGACGCACCCGCCGGGACGGTCACACTGCGCCCCATGGGCAGCGCACCCCTGGGAGAGATCGTCCTGACCGGACTGCGTGTGGCGGACGCCCCCTTCTCCGTACGGGTCAGCAGACTCGGCCTCGCCATGGTCGAGGAGGCGGCCGACCAGCTGCAACTGGGAGGGTGAACCCGTATGCCGCGGCACCGCACGACTGCCGGGAGAGCAGGGTGAAACCCATACCGAGCCAAAGTGGATCAGCCATCGATGCGGCCGACGAAGGGAGTGTTTATCGTCAGGCAGACGACTATGATCGCCGCATGCCCTACGACCCGTCAGCCTTTCCGCCCTTCGCCGTCACCGTGGACCTGGTCGTGCTGACCGTGCGCCGCCATGCCCTGTGCGCGCTGGCGGTACGCAGGGGGGAACCGCCGTTCCAGGGACGCTGGGCGCTCCCTGGAGGCTTCGTACGGGCCGACGAGGACCTGGCACAGGCGGCAGCCCGCGAGCTGGCCGAGGAGACCGGGCTGCGCGCCCATGATCCGGCTGTCCCCGTCCAGGACAACGGCGCTCACCTCGAGCAGCTCGCGACCTACGGCGACCCCAAGCGGGATCCCCGGATGCGGGTGGTCAGCGTCGCGCACCTGGCGCTCGCCCCCGACCTGCCGGCCCCCCGAGCGGGCGGCGACGCCAGCAATGCGCGCTGGGCGCCGGTCGAGGAACTGCTGCAGCAGAGCGGCTACGGCCGCGACGGCGAACCCGTGGCGCCGCTCGCCTTCGACCACGCACAGATCCTCTCGGACGGGGTGGAGCGCGCCCGATCCAAGATCGAGTACTCGTCCCTGGCCACGGCGTTCTGTCCCACCGAGTTCACCGTCGGTGAGCTGCGTCGTGTCTACGAGGCGGTGTGGGGCGTCGCGCTCGACCCGCGCAACTTCCACCGCAAGGTGACGGGCACACCGGGGTTCCTCGTCCCCACCGGCGGCACCACCACCCGCCAGGGCGGTCGCCCGGCCCAGCTCTTCCGGGCCGGCGGCGCCACGCTGCTCAACCCTCCGATGCTGCGCCCCGAGGTGTGACTCCGGGCACCGGAAGTGAAGGGTGAACGAAGTCCGATCCGGCCGACCGCCGCCGTTGAGCAGGCTGCGGCATGCCCGAAAAACCGGACATAACGCGCTATCTTGCTGCGGGTGATCGAGGTCTTCGGATTGACCAGCAACCCCCGCAAGGAGCTTCCACCCGCCGTCGACGACGTCACCTTCGAGGCGCGCGCGGGCCACGTCACCGCGCTGCTCGGTGCGCCGGGAGCAGGCAAGACGACGGCGCTCAGACTCATGCTCGAACTTCAACAGGGCCGCGGAATCACCTATTTCAGGGGTCGCCCGCTGCACCGCATCGCCCATCCCTCGCGTGAGGTCGGCGTCCTCCTCGGCGACGTACCCGGACACCCCGCCCGGACCGTGCGAGGGCACCTTCGCATGCTGTGTGCCGCCGCGGGCCTTCCCGTGCGCCGCGCCGACGAGGTCCTTGAGGTGGTCGGCCTGGTCAGCCTGCGGGACGAGCGTCTCGGCACGCTCTCACGCGGCATGGACCGCCGCCTCGGCCTCGCCTGTGCTCTGCTCTGCGACCCGCACACGCTCGTGCTCGACGACCCCGCCGACGGCCTCACCGCCCGCGAGGTCCGTTGGCTGCACGCCATGCTGCGCGCGCACGCCTCCCAGGGGGGCACGGTCCTGCACACCACTGCCGACCCCAAGGAGGCCGCGCGGACCGCCGACCGCGTCATCACGCTGGAGCAGGGCAGGCTCGTCGCAGACCAGGAGGCCGCCGAGTTCGCCCGCACCCGGCTCCGCCCCCGGGTCGCCGTCCGCAGCCCGCACGCCGCCCGCCTCGCAGCCCTGCTCACCAAGGAAGCCCGCACCGGGCAGCGCTCCGTCGAGGTCGTGCGCGAGGGAGGCAACCGGCTCTCCGTGTACGGCAGTACCTGCGCCGACGTCGGCGAGACCGCGTTCCGCCACGGCATCCTCGTACATCAACTCGCCGATGAGATCGGGGACATGGGGGCCGGCGCGGCGGCCGTATCCGCGCAGAACCCGCAAACTCCCCGCCAACCGCATGCGGTCACGACCGATCGTGCACCGGACGTCCCGCGGCAGACCGAGAACTCTCCGGCGCCGCCTGAGCCGTCGCTGGGCGCCGGGGATGCATCGCAGGCGCCGCTCGACACCGGGGACGCACCGGGGGCGCCGCTCGACGCCGCGCAGAACTCCACGGACGCACACCGGCCTCCCCTCGATGCGTCGAAGAGCGCAGTGGGCGCACCTCGGCTGCCTCTCGACGCGTCGCGGAGCGTAGACGACGCACCCCGGGCGGCTGTCGACGCACCGCAGGCCGCCTCCGAGCCTGACGACGCGTCACCCCCTTCGGTCGACGAGCCGCAGGTCTCCACCAAAACGACCGCGACAGCGCAGGTCTCCGACGACGCGCGCGTCGCGGACGGCCGCGCGCGAACGCGCTCCCACAGTTCCGGCGAAGTCCGCACCCTCGACGCCCCGCCCGCGCTGCCACCCCCCATCTCCGTCCGCCCCTCGCCCAGTCCCCTCCGCCCGCTCCGCTACGAGCTGCGCCGCGCCGCCGGAATCAGCACGGGGTTCATCACCGGGGCCGTCGTACTCGCTGTGTCCGTCCTCACCGCCGTCATCCTGGCCCGCATCGGGCACACTCCGCAGCCGCGTCTGCTGGCCGCGTGGCCGCAGGAGCTGCCGCTGCCGCCCGCGGCGCTCGGTGCGGGACTGCTCGGCGCGCTCTCCTTCGGCGACGAGTTCCGCCACCCCGCCCTGGCGGCGGACCGCGGCACCGTGCCCCGCCGACTGGGGCTGCTCGCCGCCAAACTCCTCGTCACCGCGGCCACCGCGCTGCTGCTGGCCTTCCTCACGGTCGGCTGCAACGCCGAAGCCCTCTATCTCGTATACGGACGGGAGCTCGCACAAGTTCCCGCCGACTGGCTGTCGCTGAGCGCGAGTTGGCTCGGTCTCGTGGTCGGCTGCGCCTGGGCCGGAGTGCTGGCCGCCGGTACCTTCCGGTCCACCACGGCCGGGCTCGCCGCCGTGGTCTCCGTACCGATTCTCGTCGTACCTCTCGTACACAAGGTCCTGGAGGGACCGGCTGTGCGAACGGCGGCCGGGTTTCCCATGCGGCTGCGCGAGGTGCTTCTCATGCAGTGGCCCTTCGGCGGAGAGCGATATCTGGCCGCGGCGGCCCGGGTGATCGGTCAACCCGTGGGCGGCGCATTGGCGTTGTCACTGTCCGTCCTGCTCTGCGCATATCTGCTCACGACCCTGCGCAGCAGGGTCCGATGACGACCGTCCGAGCCCTTCCGATCCCGCCCTGCGCACAACTCCCCCGGGGAAAGCCCATTTCTTTCCGATAAGGCGTCAATTGCGACGGGGTGAGCGATCACCCTTTCGTGTGCTTTTCACCAAAGACCTCAAGGGAGTTGGAGACGGCGCCGACAAAGGTTTCGTGAGTACCCTTGCGCACACCATGATGACCGCCGCCCGCTCCGCAGACTCCGGTCTCGCCGGCCCGGGCGAACTCGACCGCTATCCCTACGCCGAGGCGCCCCCCGCCGACCGTGTCGGGGCCCCCGCCTGGGACGGCGCCGATCCGGAGCTGGGCCGGGTGGGCCGGCGCACCGCCGGCAGCCGCGGACGCGGGCTGCACGGCCAACTCGTCCAGCAGCTCGGCCAGATGATCGTCTCCGGCGATCTGGGCGCGGACCGTCCACTGGTGCCCGAGGAGATCGGCCAGCGCTTCGAGGTCTCCCGCACCGTCGTCCGTGAGTCGCTCCGTGTCCTGGAGGCCAAGGGCCTGGTCAGCGCTCGCCCGAACGTCGGCACGCGCGTGCGTCCCGTCAGTGACTGGAACCTCCTCGACCCGGACATCATCGAATGGCGCGCCTTCGGGCCGCAGCGTGACGACCAGCGACGCGAGCTGAGCGAACTGCGCTGGACGATCGAGCCGCTGGCCGCGCGCCTCGCCGCCGGGCACGGACGCGAGGACATCCAGCAGCGGCTCGCGGACATGGTCGAGATCATGGGCCACGCCATGGGGCAAGGGGACGCGCTCACCTTCTCCCGCGCGGACGCCGAGTTCCACTCCCTGCTCATCCAGGTCGCGGGCAACCGCATGCTGGAGCACCTCTCCGGGATCGTGTCGGCCGCCCTCCAGGTTTCCGGCGGCCCCGTCACGGGGTGTGACAGGCCGAACGAGACGTCGCTGGCGCATCACGGCAGGATCGTCGACGCCCTCGCCACCGGCGACGGCCCGGCCGCCGAGGCCGCGATGCGCCAATTGCTCACCGTCCATCCTGAGGTGGAGCGCGTGGTGCCCGCGCCGCGCGAGCACTGACGCGCACCACGGGCGGCGCGGACCGGGATTGCCACCCCCTCCTGTGGCAATGCCGGTCGGCGGACCGCCCCCTGTCGGACCCTGCAGGACCCCTCGGGTTCCTGCGGGGTCCGACGGCGCGATCGAGCGGAAAGGCACACGGCACGGGTCTGTCACAGGCACGAGTGACCCCCTTTGCTCGTGTCTGACCGTTTTTGGGCGCTTACGGGGTGTGACTCGGGCCACGCAGATTGGGCGTAACGCTCGTGGGAACAGTGCGATGACCTAAGAGGTGACAGCCGCGGAGGGAATACGGACGCCGTTCAAGGCGCTGTGCATCTTCCCGGCCCCCGCCCGCACCGTCGGCTCATCCCCCAGTCGGCGGTCGGCTCCTGTCCGCCGTGGACGGGGCCGGAAGCCGTTTTCCAACGTTCCGAGAGGTTGTTCGTGTCGGCCAGCACATCCCGTACGCTCCCGCCGGAGATCGCCGAGTCCGTCTCTGTCATGGCGCTCATTGAGCGGGGAAAGGCTGAGGGGCAGATCGCCGGCGATGACGTGCGTCGGGCCTTCGAAGCTGACCAGATTCCGGCCACTCAGTGGAAGAACGTACTGCGCAGCCTCAACCAGATCCTCGAGGAAGAGGGTGTGACGCTGATGGTCAGTGCCGCGGAGCCCAAGCGCACCCGTAAGAGCGTCGCAGCGAAGAGTCCGGCCAAGCGCACCGCCACCAAGACGGTCGCGGCGAAGACGGTGACCGCCAAGAAGGCCACCGCCACCGCCACGCCGACGGCACCCGTCGTCGACCCGCCCGTCGAGGACGAGGCGTCCGCGACGAAGGCCGCTGCCAAGAAGACGACCGCCAAGAAGGCGGCCGCGAAGAAGACCGTCGCCAAGAAGACGGCGGCCAAGAAGACCACGGCCGCCACCAAGAAGGACGACGCCGAGCTGGGCGAAGAGGAAGTCCTCGAGGAAGCCGCCGCCAAGCCGGGCGAGGAGCCCGAGGGCGGCGAGAGCGCCGGGTTCGTGCTGTCCGACGAGGACGAGGACGACGCGCCCGCGCAGCAGGTCGCCGCGGCCGGTGCCACGGCCGACCCCGTCAAGGACTACCTCAAGCAGATCGGCAAGGTCCCGCTGCTCAACGCCGAGCAGGAGGTCGAGCTCGCCAAGCGCATCGAGGCCGGTCTGTTCGCCGAGGACAAGCTGGCCAAC
This sequence comes from Streptomyces sp. NPDC050211, assembly GCF_040656035.1. Taxonomy (NCBI): domain Bacteria; kingdom Bacillati; phylum Actinomycetota; class Actinomycetes; order Kitasatosporales; family Streptomycetaceae; genus Streptomyces; species Streptomyces sp. NPDC050211. Next base: position 52,444 of record NZ_JBFALC010000017.1, on the reverse strand, counting down.
GCCGACAAGCTCGCCCCCAAGCTCAAGCGCGAGCTGGAGATCATCGCCGAGGACGGCCGCCGCGCCAAGAACCACCTCCTGGAGGCCAACCTCCGCCTGGTGGTCTCCCTGGCCAAGCGCTACACCGGCCGCGGCATGCTCTTCCTGGACCTCATCCAGGAGGGCAACCTCGGTCTGATCCGCGCGGTCGAGAAGTTCGACTACACCAAGGGCTACAAGTTCTCCACGTACGCCACCTGGTGGATCCGTCAGGCGATCACCCGCGCCATGGCCGACCAGGCCCGCACCATCCGTATCCCGGTGCACATGGTCGAGGTCATCAACAAGCTCGCGCGCGTGCAGCGCCAGATGCTCCAGGACCTGGGCCGCGAGCCCACCCCGGAGGAGCTGGCCAAGGAACTCGACATGACCCCGGAGAAGGTCATCGAGGTCCAGAAGTACGGCCGCGAGCCCATCTCGCTGCACACCCCGCTGGGCGAGGACGGCGACAGCGAGTTCGGTGACCTCATCGAGGACTCCGAGGCCGTCGTCCCGGCCGACGCGGTCAGCTTCACGCTCCTCCAGGAGCAGCTGCACTCCGTCCTCGACACCCTGTCCGAGCGCGAGGCGGGCGTCGTCTCCATGCGGTTCGGTCTCACCGACGGTCAGCCGAAGACCCTCGACGAGATCGGCAAGGTGTACGGCGTCACGCGCGAGCGCATCCGCCAGATCGAGTCCAAGACCATGTCGAAGCTGCGCCACCCGTCCCGTTCGCAGGTGCTGCGCGACTACCTCGACTAGGTCGCGGTCGTACGACGCCGAAGGCCCGGCTCCCTCCAGGGGAGCCGGGCCTTCGCGCTGAGCGGGTGCGGGGGTCGGAGTTGTGAATCACCCTGGGTTTTCCATGACCACCCCAGAGTGAGGAACGTGTATGCGTTTTCCTTTTTCCCGGGGGCTGACCCGGCCGCTGGTTCTCGCGGTCGCCGCCACCGCCGTAACGGCCGTGTCCGCCGTCCCGGTGTCCGCGGACAACGTCGTCGTCGGTGGTTTCCCGGTCGAGATATCCGAGAGCCCGTGGACCGTGGCGCTGTCCAGCCGTGACCGGTTCGGGGGTACGCGCGCGGGGCAGTTCTGTGACGGCGTGGTGGTGGGCCCCACCACCGTGCTCACCGCGGCTCACTGTCTGGGCGAGGACGTCCTGAGCGCGCCCCCGGACCAGGTGCGCGACCTCAAGGTCATCACAGGGCGTACGGACCTGCTCTCCGACCAGGGACGGGAGATCGCCGTACGCGACACCTGGGTGAACCCTGACTACGACAGCGTCAGCAACGCCGGCGACTTCGCGGTGGTCACCCTTGCGCAGGCCGTCCCGAAGGGCTCGGTCGTCCCGATGGCGGCCGCCGGTGATCAGGCGTACGAACCGGGCACGGCCGCCACTGTCTACGGCTGGGGTGATGTCACCGGCTCCGGCGACTACGCACGCAGCCTACGGGGGGCACGCGTGCATGTACTTCGTGATGCCCTCTGCGAGCAGGCGTATCCGGGCAGTGCCGAAGGCACCTATGGCGCCGACAGCATGGTGTGTGCGGGGGAGGAGAAAGGTGGCCATGACGCCTGTCAGGGGGACAGCGGAGGGCCGCTCGTCGCACGGGGGAAGCTGATCGGGCTCGTGTCCTGGGGGAGCGGCTGTGGGCGCGCTGAGAGCCCCGGCGTCTATACGCGGGTCTCCGAGGTCATGCGCACGCTGGGCTGGGGCGGCAGCCCAGGGGTGAGGCGCACAGGGGCGCCTGGCCGGGTCTGAGGAGGGTCTGCGGGTACGAGCGCGGGCGGCGCCCCTGTCTCTGCTTAGGGGTGCCGCCCGCGGGCCGGCCTGTGCCGGTGCTGGCTCGTCGTGGACGCGAGATGTCAGCGCTCTTCTTCGGAGGCGGCTGCTGCCGGAGCGGCGGTCAGTCGCTCCGTCTCGTCCTGTATCTCAGCGGCGATCTTCTTGAGTTCCGGCTCGAACTTGCGACCGTGGTGGGCGCAGAAGAGCAGTTCTCCGCCGCTCAGCAGGACGACGCGCAGGTATGCCTGGGCGCCGCAGCGGTCGCAGCGATCGGCGGCCGTCAGCGGGCTCGCGGGGGTCAGAACAGTAGTCACGTCGCCTCTTCTCTAGCTCGACGAGCTGTCGTACCAGGGTCAACATCCAACCAGCCCGAAAACGTTCCCGCTCGTGGCTTTCCCTTGAAAAAAATCTTCGCGGGCGGCCGGCTGCTGCCGGTTGGCGGCGAATGTGCCGTATTGCGTGTCTATGTGTCTTACGGTTTCGCACTGTCGGTCAATGTCGGTCCTCCCGGCTGGGTTGCCGGTTGTTCATGAGGACGTGCCCGGAGCCTAAATGGTTCATGCCTGGAAGGGAACGTGATGTGTGCTTCACTCCATCGAGGGATCGAACACCTATGCGACGCTGGGCTAGTGTGAGTTTATGACGAGGGTGGCGTTACAACGGCTCTACCAGGCCTCGGTACCCTCTGAGCGGCAACCGAAGCCGCGCCCTTACCCAGAAGGGCCCCACCTGAAATTCAGCGAGGAGCGAACCGCGTGACCGCCGAGACGTCCGTGCCGTCCACAGCGCTGCTGGCAGGAGCAGACCGGGACGGTTCCAACTACACCGCGCGGCACCTGCTCGTCCTCGAGGGGCTCGAGGCCGTGCGGAAGCGCCCAGGTATGTACATCGGGTCGACTGACAGTCGTGGCCTGATGCACTGCCTGTGGGAGATCATCGACAACTCCGTGGACGAGGCCCTCGGGGGCTACTGCGACCACATCGACGTGATCCTCCACGACGACGGATCCGTCGAGGTCCGGGACAACGGCCGAGGCATTCCGGTCGACGTCGAGCCCAAGACCGGCCTCTCCGGTATCGAGGTCGTCATGACCAAGCTGCACGCCGGCGGCAAGTTCGGCGGCGGCTCGTACGCCGCCTCCGGCGGTCTGCACGGCGTCGGCGCCTCCGTGGTGAACGCCCTGTCCGCCCGGCTCGACGTCGAGGTGGACCGTAGTGGCCATACGCACGCCATCAGTTTCCGGCGTGGTGTCCCCGGAGCCTTCGCCGGGGACGGCTCCGACGCCAAGTTCGAGGCCAAGAGTGGCCTGCGCAAGGCCAAGAAGATCCCCAAGACCCGCACCGGCACCCGCGTGCGGTACTGGGCCGACCGCCAGATCTTCCTCAAGGACGCCAAGCTCTCCCTGGAGAACCTGCACCAGCGGGCACGCCAGACGGCTTTCCTGGTGCCTGGCCTGACCATCGTCGTACGCGATGAGTTCGGCCTCGGTGAAGACGGCAGCAAGGGCGAGGAGTCCTTCCGCTTTGACGGGGGCATCAGCGAGTTCTGCGAGTACCTCGCCACCGACAAGCCGGTCTGCGACGTCCTCCGCTTCTCAGGGCAGGGCACCTTCAAGGAGACGGTTCCGGTCCTGGACGACCACGGCCAGATGACGCCCACCGAGGTCACCCGCGAGCTCGGCGTCGACGTCGCGATGCGTTGGGGCACCGGTTACGACACGACCCTGAGGTCGTTCGTCAACATCATCGCCACGCCCAAGGGCGGCACCCACGTCGCGGGCTACGAGCAGGCGGTCACCAAGACGCTGAACGAGGTGCTGCGCAGCAAGAAGCTGCTGCGCGTTGCCGAGGACGACATCGTCAAGGACGACGCCCTGGAGGGCCTCACCGCGGTCGTCACCGTGCGTCTCGCCGAGCCGCAGTTCGAGGGGCAGACCAAGGAAGTCCTCGGCACCTCGGCGGCCCGCCGGATCGTGAACACGGTGATCACCAAGGAGCTCAAGGCGTTCCTCACCTCCACCAAGAGGGACGACGCGGCACAGGCGCGTGTGGTCATGGAGAAGGCCGTCTCCGCGGCCCGTACCCGGATCGCCGCCCGCCAGCACAAGGACGCGCAGCGCCGGAAGACGGCACTGGAGTCCTCGTCGCTGCCCGCCAAGCTCGCCGACTGCCGCAGTGACGACGTCGACCGCAGCGAGCTGTTCATCGTCGAGGGAGACTCCGCGCTCGGCACCGCCAAGCTCGCCCGGAACTCCGAGTTCCAGGCGCTGCTGCCGATCCGCGGCAAGATCCTCAACGTTCAGAAGTCGTCCGTGACCGACATGCTCAAGAACGCCGAGTGCGGCGCGATCATCCAGGTCATAGGAGCGGGGTCGGGCCGGACCTTCGACATCGACGCGGCCCGCTACGGCAAGATCATCATGATGACCGACGCCGATGTGGACGGCTCCCACATCCGGACGCTGCTGCTGACCCTGTTCCACCGCTACATGCGGCCCATGGTCGAGGCCGGCCGGGTCTTCGCGGCCGTCCCTCCGCTGCACCGTGTCGAGCTCATCCAGCCCAAGAAGGGCCAGGACAAGTACGTCTACACGTACTCGGACCGTGAACTGCGCGACAAGCTCATGGAGTTCGAGAGCAAGGGCGTCCGGTACAAGGACTCCATCCAGCGGTACAAGGGTCTCGGCGAGATGGACGCCGACCAGCTGGCCGAGACGACCATGGACCCGCGTCACCGCACACTGCGTCGGATCAACCTCGGCGATCTGGAGTCCGCCGAGCAGGTCTTCGATCTGCTGATGGGCAATGACGTCGCACCGCGTAAGGAGTTCATCTCCAGCTCGGCGGCGACGCTGGACCGGTCCCGCATCGACGCGTAGCCGCTGCGTTGGGCCGGGCCGGAACGGTGGCGGTTCGGTGCCGGAAACGGTGCCGGGGGCCGGCCGTCGGGTGAGAGTCGCGGCACTGCCGGGTGGAGGCAGGTGCCGTGGCTGCCGGCACGGGCGTTGTGCGTGCCGGTCACCGGCCGCGCTGCCGTGCGGATGCCCGGCCGCCGATCCGCTGTCGGGCAGGGGCGCTCTGCGAGCAGTTCCGGTCGGCCCGCTGTCGGGCAGAGGCGCTCTGCGAGCAGTTCGTCCGGCCAGCGGTCGGCAGGGCCTCGCCCTGCCCACAGTCCTGTCGGCCCGCTGCCCGGCAAGGCGTCGCCCCGCCCACAGCACCGGCGACCGGCGAGAGAGTCCGCCGTCTCCACCCGTGGGTGGAGAGGGCAGCGGTGCCGGATCCACCCATGATCCACCCTGGCTCCGATCTCCTGACCAGCGAATTTCCGTAGCGTCGAAGGCGTCGGCAGCGCTCGCTGTCGGCACCGTCCTTCTTCGCTCACGGAGGGTTTGATGACCGGGCTCGTCGATGCGTTGTTGATCGCTGCCGTGGCCGCTCTGGTGATCGTGCGCCAGTTCCGCGCAAGCCGGATCGGCGCGGGAGAGCGCTGGTGGCTCGCCCCTGCGGTCCTGACCGTCGTCGCGTTGCGCGAGCCCGCCATCATCGACGCCCATCACCGCACCGAGTCAGTGTTCTTGCTCGGCGCCGAACTCCTCATCGGCCTCGCCACGGGAGCCGCGTGGGCGTGGACCACCCGCATATGGGCGGAGCCGGACGGCACGGTATGGAGCAAGGGCACGAGAGCGAGCGTCGTCGTCTGGGTCGCCGGTATAGCCCTGCGCGTCGCGCTCTTCGCCCTCGGTGCGGGGCTGGGCGTGCAGCAGGACACGTCCGCCCTTCTCCTCGCTCTGGCGATCACGTTGCTCGTCCGTGGAGGGATCCTCACCTGGCGCGCTCGATCCCTGCGTCCGACCCCCGAGCAGAGCCCGGCGTACGGTGACACCGTGTCCCGGCCCGCGCGGAAGGAACATGTGTGACGGAGAACGCCTGGACGCTCTGGCCCTCCCGGGAAGCGCTCAGCCGCAAGGAACGCGCCCGGCCCCGTCGGCTGTTCGCCTCGGCTGTCCGGCTGGTCGTGCTGGCCCTTCTGCTGTGGGGTGTCTTCACTGGCAGTGTGGTCCACGGCTGGGGTGCCGTCGGGGCCGCGGTGGGTGTGCTGGTGGCCGTGGGTGTTGCCTGGGCCTTCTACCGAACGACCTTCGAGCACCAGCTCTGGTCGTCCCTGGCGCTCGTCACGGTGCTCCTGGGACTCGCATTCGCCGCTCAAGCCGTGGGGTTCAGAATCCCGGCCCTCGTCCTCTGGTGCGGCTGCGCCGTCACCGCGCTGGAGCGGCTGCCTCTCGCGGCCGCGCTACCGGTGGCCTCCGCCGGCCTTGCGTCGTATGCGGCTTTCAACGACGACGCCTGGCTGACCACCGTGGCCACGGCGGCGGGGCTCCCCCTGGCCGGATACGTGCTCCGACTGGACGCCGAGGCCCGTGGCAGCGCCCAGCGGCTGCTCACACAGGAGCGGGCGGCGCTGGCGGCCGAAGCCGAGTCGGCGGCGCTCGTGGAGCGGGCCCGTATCGCCCGGGAGATCCATGACGTGCTGGCACACAGCCTCTCGGCGCAGCTCGTGCACCTGGAGGCGGCACGCCTGCTGATCGAGCGGGACGCCGACCGGGACCAGATCCTGGAACGCGTAGTGGCAGCACGCGGGATGGCCCGTGAGGGACTGGAGGAGACCCGGCAGGCCCTCTCGGCACTGCGCGGCGAACTGACCCCGCTGGAGGACTTCTTGACTCAGCTCGTGGATACGGGCACGGGGACGGAGGTCACCATTACGGGTGAGCACAGACCGCTGTCGGCCGAGGCGTCACAGGCCGTACGGAGGGTGGCGCAGGAAGCTCTGACGAACGTGCGCAAGCACGCACCGGGCGCCAAAGTACGGGTACGGCTGGAGTACGGCGAACACCAAGTCACCCTGGACGTAAGGGATTCGGGCGGGCCGCGGGGCTCGGGCGGCGAACTCGCAGGCTCCGGTGCCGGGTACGGTCTACTCGGCATGCGGGAGCGTGCCGAGCTGCTGGGTGGCTCGTTGGAGGCGGGGCCGGACAAGGAGGGGTTCGTGGTGAAGCTGAGGGTGCCCACGTGACGGAGGAGACGGAGGTCGAGCCCGCGCGAGTGGTGGTCGCGGACGATCAGACCGTCGTCCGTGAGGGGATCGTGATGTTGCTGGGGCTGCTCCCCGGGATCGAGGTCGTCGGAGCCGCGGGGGACGGGGACGAGGCGGTGAAGCTCGTCGCCGAACTCGCCCCGGACGTGGTCCTGATGGACCTGCGCATGCCCCGCTGCGACGGAGTGGAGGCGACCCGACGGATCCGGAGCGAGCATCCCGGGACACAGGTCGTGGTGCTCACCACCTACGCGGACGACGAGTCTCTGTTTCCAGCGCTGAGAGCGGGAGCACGCGGGTATCTCACCAAGGACGCGGGAGGTGACGAGATCGTCCGGGCGGTGCGCAGCGTGCTGTCCGGGGACGCGGGGCTGTCGCCGAGCATCCAACGGCGGTTGCTGGAGCGGCTGTCGGACCCTGAACCGCCGATGGCGCCGGCGGTGCCGCCCGACGGGCTCACCGCGCGGGAGACCGAGGTGCTGGAGCTGATCGCCGAAGGGCTCAGCAACCCTGAGATCGCCAAGAAGCTGCATGTCTCCACGGCCACGATCAAGACCCACGTCAACAACATCTTCACCAAGGCGAGGATCAAGGACCGTGCCCAGGCGGTGCGTTACGCGTTCGCGAAAGGGCTGGTGCGGCCGCCGACGGGCTGAGTCACCTGATGGGGTGAAGAGCGCCGGGAAGAAGAGTCAGGGATCTTCCCGTTCTGTCCATCCTTGGGCATGCACTCAAGCAACGGTCGCTCCGGAGTAGGCGGGGGTGGACCCGAGAGTACGGCCGGGCAGAGCGGCGGTTATGGCCCACCTCCCGCCGAGAAGCCCGGAAGCGTGCGGTACGACGATCCCTGGTACGACGCGCTCGCCTCGGGCTGGGGGGAGTCGGGCGACGCCGGAGGGCCGGTTCCGGTCGTTCCGCCGGCGCGTGAGGAGCATGAGCACAGGGCTGCGGCCGATGTGTACCTCGAGGTGCAACGCAGCGCGGCCTTCCAGGAAGTGCGCAGTCGCTACCGGCGGTTCGTGGTGCCGGCGGTCGCGGGATTCTTCGCCTGGTACGTGGGATATGTCGTGACGGCCACGACCGCTCCGGGGCTGATGGGCCGGCCCGTGACGGGTGCCGTGAATGTGGCGATGCTCGCGTGGCTGGGGCAGTTCCTCACCACGTTTCTGCTGACCTGGGCCTATGTCCGGCATGCTCGGCTGCGCAGGGACCGGGCCGCGCTCGAACTGCGGTGGAACACCCAGGAACTGACGCGTGGCGTCCGGGGCGGTGCTTCGTGACGGACAACCATCAGACGCTGGCGCTGCTCCTGTTCAGCGCCTTTGTGGCCGTCACCCTGGGCATCACGACCTGGGTCAGCCGCAACCGGCAGGGTTCGGTGGAGGAGTTCTACGCGGGCGGGCGGCTGTTCACTCCGGTGGAGAATGGTTTTGCCATCGCGGGCGACTACATGTCGGCGGCCTCCTTCCTAGGCATCTCCGGGCTCATCGCCCTCTACGGCTACGACGGGATGCTGTACTCGGTGGGCTTTCTCGTGGCCTGGCTCGTGGTGCTGTTCCTGGTCGCGGAACTGGTGCGCAACTGCGGGAGGTTCACGCTCGCCGATGTGGTCGCCGCGCGGATGCGTGAGCGGCCGGTGCGAATCGCGGCGGGAACCTCCTCGGTCACCGTGTCCGTTCTGTATCTGGTGGCGCAGATGGTCGGTGCGGGCAGCCTGGTCGCGCTGCTGCTGGGGGGTAAAGGCGAGGCGGCGCAGGCCTGGACGGTTGTCGGTGTCGGTGCGCTGATGGTGATCTATGTGTCGCTGGGAGGGATGCGGGCCACCACATGGATTCAGATCGTCAAGGCGGTGCTGCTGCTCAGCGGCACCGTGGCGCTGACCGTGCTCGTACTGGTGCGCTTCCACGGTGACTTCGACCAACTGCTGCTGACGGCGGCGGAGCGCAGCGGTCATGGCGAATCGTTCCTGGCGCCCGGGTTGAAGTACGGCGGCGACTGGACCGCCCGCTTCGACTTCATCAGCCTCGGACTCGCCCTGGTGCTGGGCACGGCCGGGCTGCCGCACATTCTGTCCCGCTTCTACACCGTGCCGACCGCGCGGGCCGCACGGCGTTCGGTGGTCTGGGCGATCGGGCTCATCGGCGGCTTCTACCTGATGACGATCGTGCTGGGCTTCGGCGCGGCAGCGATCGTCGGCCCGGATGCCGTACGCGGCTCGAACGCGGCTGGAAACACGGCGGTTCCGCTGCTCGCGCTCGATCTCGGAGGTGGCGCCGATTCCACTGGCGGAACGGTTCTGTTCGCGATCGTCGCCGCTGTCGCCTTCGCCACGATCCTCGCGGTGGTCGCCGGTATCACGCTCGCGTCCTCGGCGTCTGTGGCCCATGACCTCTACGCGTCCCTACGACGCCGGCACGCCAAGCCGCGCAGCGAGGTGGCCGTAGCCCGCGCGGCCGCGGTCGGTATCGGCGTGGTCGCCATCGCCCTCGGACTGCTGGCACGCGACCTCAACGTCGCCTTCCTGGTGGGGCTGGCCTTCGCCGTCGCCGCCTCGGCCAACCTGCCGGTGCTGCTCTACTCGCTGTTCTGGCCCGGCTTCACCACACGCGGCGCGGTGTGGGCCGTATACGGCGGCCTGATCCCAGCCGTGGCCCTCGTGGTGCTGTCGCCGGTGGTGTCGGGCAGCCCCGAATCGCTGTTCCCCGGCGTGGACTTCCAGTACTTCCCGCTGCAGAACCCCGGCCTGGTCTCCATCCCGCTGGGCTTCGTCGCCGGCTGGCTCGGCACGGTCACTTCGGCGGAGGAACCCGACGACGCCAAACACGCGGAGACCGAAGTGCGGTCGCTGACCGGGGCGGGGGCGGTATAGGCGGGGTGGTTCGGAGAAGAGGGCGCCCGGCATCCGTATGAAGAGGGGGCACGGTCCCTTCCCCGCCCCCACCCGGGCCGTGTCCTCAGGCGCGGGTCGCCCACACGTAACGGTGTTCCGGGCGGCCCGCGTCGCCGTACTTGAGGGTGAGACGGGCCCGTCCGGTGCGTTCCAGGAGCTTCAGATAGCGCTGGGCGGTCTGGCGGCTCACCCCGGTCCGCTCGGCGATCTCCTGGGCCGACAGCGGTCCGCCGGCGCTCATCAGGCACTGACGGACCAGCTCCACGGTGGTGGGGGAGTGCCCTTTGGGCAGGTCGGGCTCCGACGGTGCCGAGAGCGCGCCGAAGATACGGTCCACCTCGGCCTGCTCGGCCTCGCCGCCGCCGTCGAGGGTGCGGCGCAGCTCCGCATAGGCCTCCAGCTTGGCCCGCAGCCCCGCGAAGGCGAACGGCTTGACCAGGTACTGCAACGCGCCCTGTCGCATCGCCGCCTGCACGGTCGTGATGTCCCGGGCCGCCGTCACCATGATCACGTCGGTCTGGTGGCCGCGGCGGCGCATCTCCTGGACGACCGCGAGTCCCGTCTCGTCGGGCAGATAGTGGTCCATGAGGACGAGGTCCAGCCGCGGCAGCGACTCCACCTGGCGCAGCGCCTCCTCCGCGCTGTGCGCCTCGCCGGCCACATGGAAGCCTGGCACCTTCTCGACGTAGGCGGCGTTCACCCGGGCGACCCGGGTGTCGTCGTCCACGACCAGGACCTCGATCATCGCGACTCCTCCTCGGCGGCGCTCGCCGGTGCCGACGGGACCGTGAGGGCCGGTTCCAGGTCCGGCTCGGTCAGTGCCTCGGGCAGGACGACGGTGAACTCCGCGCCCCCGCCGTGCGCCTCGCCCACAGCCGCGCTGCCCCCCTGCCGCTCGGCCAGCCTGCGCACCAGGGAGAGCCCGATCCCGCGCTTGCCGTGCGCCGGCGGCTGCTTGGTGGACCACCCCTCGGTGAAGACCAACTCCCGCTGCTCCGCAGGGATCCCGGGCCCCGTGTCGCGCACCCTGAGGACGACGGTCCGTCCCTCGGCGCGCAATTCGACCTCCACGCGCGCGTGCATCGTGCCCCCGACCGCGTCGAGAGCGTTGTCGACGAGGTTGCCGACGACCGTGACCAGCCCGCGCGGATCGACCAGCCGGTCCGGCAGCCGCGTGCGGTCCGAGACGCGCAGGGCGACTCCGCGCTCCGCGGCGACGGTCGCCTTGCCGACCAGCACAGCGGCGAGCAGGGGGTCCTCGATCTTCTCCGTGACCTGCTCCGCCGTCGCCCGGTGGTCGCCGACCACCTCTCCCACGAAGTCCACGGCGTCGTCGTACATCTCCAGCTCGAGCAGGCCCAGGAGCGTGTGCATGCGGTTGGCGTGCTCGTGGTCCTGGGCGCGCAGGGCGTCGATCAGGCCGCGCGTCGAGTCGAGTTCCCGGCCCAGCTGCTCCAGCTCGGTGCGGTCGCGCAGGGTGGCGACGGCGCCGCCGTCGTCGGTGGGCATCCGGTTGGCGATCAGGACACGCTGGCCGCGCACCGTGAGCAGATCGGTGCCCGTCACCCGCCCGGACAGGACATCGGCGGTACGTCCCTCGCCGAGCGCCTCGTCGGGGGAGCGGCCCACGGCCTCGTCGCCGATGCTCAGCAGGCGCTGCGCCTCGTCGTTGAGGAGGCGGACCCGGCCCGCGCGGTCCAGGGCGACGACACCCTCCCGGATGCCGTGGAGCATGGCCTCGCGCTCCGCGAGCAGTCCCGAGATGTCGGAGAAGGCCAGGTCCCGGGTCTGCCGCTGGACCCGCCGGGAGATGACCCAGGCGGCCAGCGCGCCGACGGCCAGGGCTCCGCCCGCGTAGGCCAGCAGCTCCGGGATCGCGTGGATCAGCAGGGCCCGGACGCTGTCGTACGCGATGCCCACCGAGACCGCCCCGACGATCTCCCCGTCGCTGTCCCGCAGCGGCACCTTGCCCCGTGCGGAGCGTCCCAGTGTGCCCTCGTCGATCTCCATGACCTCCTGGCCGGCGAGCGCCTCGCTGGGGTCGGTGGAGACGTGCTTGCCGATCTGCGCGGGCTCGGTGTGCGACCAGCGCACTCCGCGAGTGTCCATGATCACGATGTACTCGGCCTTGGTGGCCTTGCGGATCTTCTCCGCCTCCCGCTGAACCGGCCCGCCGGCCGTCGGCGGAGTGTGCTCGACCTGCTCCGCGAGCTGCGGTTGGGCCGCTGCGGTCTGTGCGATCGAGAGCGCTCGGCGCATCGCCTGGTCGTCCAGCTGGTCGCTGAGCGGCGCGAGGAACAGCCCGGTCGCGAGCACCGCGACGCCCGCGGCGATCGCCACCTGCATCAGCAGCACCTGCGAGAACACCCGGCGCGGCAGACCGAGCCGCAGACGGCGTGCGGGGGGAGTGGGGCTCATACCCAAGACGTTACGCGGACGTGCCGGAGCAGCCGTAGGGGTGTGGCATGGATCTCTTGATCAACGCATGGACAGGCGCTGCCCGCGGACACGCTGAGCTGCGGTACCCCGGAAGTCGGTCGTGCGGTCAGCTCGCGAGCGCGGCCGGTGTCAGCTCGCGCACCGCCACCACGTCCATCCGCGCGGGTGAGCCGAGCACGGACGCGCCGCAGCTCTCCGGGCGGGGCGGCAGCGACGCACCCTGGGCGACGACCACGCGCCAGTGGCGTCCGTCCGCGTGCGCGACGGTCACCTCCCAGCGCGGTGCCGCGCCGTCCGTCCGTACGACCGTCAGCGCGTCCGCGGTGCATTCGCGGGCCGCCGTGCGGACCGCGAGCTCGGCCGCCTGAGCGGGCCGTTCCCAGGCCGAGCTGCCCCGGCATCCCTCCAGGACGATCCGTTCCTCCTGCACGGCGTGCAGGATCTCCCTGACGGCGGGCGCCTCGACCCTGCCGTAGGCGTAGCCGTACGGCAGGACGAGCAGCGTCGGCGAGAAGCGGTGACCGCCCAGATGGGTGACTTCCCAGACACCCTCGACCCCGGAGGCGGCGAGTGCGGCCGCCAAGGGACGGCCGAGAAGCGCGCAGCAGCGGTCCCGCTTGCCGTTGGTGCACACGAGCGCGAGCGGATCACCGGTGTGGGGCCGCCCGCCGAGCGCCGTGCCGACACTGCGGTGCTCGCCTCTGCCGAGCGCGGCGAAGTCGAGGTCCAGCAGGCGCCACGGGTCGCGGACGGTGGCCCCGTGCAGCCACACGTTGCCGGGCACCGTGTGGGACACGTACACCTGACGCGCGGTGGGGGTGCCGAGGTCGGCGTGGCGTCCGGGGCGTCGGATGAGTGCGACGCGTACGCCCGTGCCCTCGGCGGCGGTCTCCAGGGCGCGGCCCAGCGTGGGATCCAGATGGCTCGAAGTGAGCGCCTTGACACCCCAGGGACCCGGCTGCTCCAGCAGCAGCCAGGTCGTCGCGGTCGCCGCGGTTCCCGAAATGGGCTCGTCGAGGTCTCGGGAGACGCTTGCACACGTACTCACAGAGGTGAGCCTAACCTGACTTGATCCAGAGCGACTTCCGGCCTGCTCGAGTCCTACTCCGGCAGCGGTTGGGGCGGTCTCGGGCCCTCGTAGAGCCCGCTCGGGCGCATACGCAGCGGGCGCTCGCCGTACTCCTCCAGGGCGTGGGCGATCCAGCCCGCCGTACGGGCCACAGCGAAGATCGTCTCGCCGGCCGTGGCAGGCATCCCGCTGGATGCGGTGAGCACGGCGAGTGCCAGGTCGACGTTGGCGTGCAGCGGGGTGTGCCGGGCGGTGGTGGCCACGATGTCGCGGGCCGCGGCAAGGGCGGGTGCGGCCCGGGGGATCTCCTCCAGCAGGGCGAACAGGGCACGCGCGCGTGGATCCTCGCCGGCGTAGAGCCGGTGGCCGAGTCCCGGGATACGGCGCCCGGAGCGCAGTTCGTCCGCGATCACGGGCCCGGCGTCGCCCTGGTCGAGGACGTCCAGCAGCAGCCGGTGGACGAGTCCGCTCGCGGCGCCGTGCAGGGGGCCCTCGATGACGCCGAGGCCCGCGGAGACGGCCGCGTAGGCGTGTGCGCGGGCCGACGCGGCGACGCGTACCGCGAGTGTGGAGGCAGCCAGGTCGTGGTCGACGAGCAGTCCGAGCGCGGTGTCCAGGACGCGCAGCGAGGCCTCGTCGGCCTGCCGTCCGCTGAGCCGTGCCCACAGCCGGTGGGCCAGCGGGCCCTCGTCGCCGTGACCGGGTCGTATCGGCGGCAGAGCGGCGACGAGCGTGGGGATGAGGGTGCGGGCCGTGCCGAGAACAGCTTCCTCGGACAGGTCGAAGCGCAGCGGATCCGCCGTCGCGGCGGCGATCGCGGCAACCCGCAACCGGTCGGCCGGGTCGGTGTGTTCGGGCAGCGCGGCGACGGCGCGTCGGGCGACGGCGACGGACGTCTCGGGGGCGGTGAAGACGGTGCCGGGGCGCAGCTGTCCGGTCCACAGCCACTCGGCGACCTCTTCGTAGGAGTGGCGTGCGGCCAGCTCGGTCGCGTCGACTCCCCGGTAGTAGTACCGGTCCGTGTCGATGAGCGTGATGCGGGTGCGCACGGACAGCTCGCCGCCCGAGCTCGGACTCCCGCCGCCGGCCCGCCTGTTGCGCCGTGCCAGCGCCTCGACCTCCTTCGCGTCGAAGGTGCTGCTCCGGCCGCCCGGCACTCGGCGGCTGCTGAGCTGACCGCGGCTCACGTAGGCGTACACGGTCTCGGCCTTCACACCCAGAAGCTCGGCGGCCTCCTTGGTGCTCAGCCGCCGTTCCGAGCGACTGGGGGCGGGTTCTTGATCGGGCATGGAGGTCACCGTATCCGTCTTGCAGATTCATTGATCTCAGATTGATTCAATCAATATTGACAGAGATCGAGTCAAGAGTGGACAGTCAAATCAAGTTCAGGGAGGAAATCATGTCCGTCAACAGGTCCGCAACCACCCTCGTCGACGTACCGCGAGGGCTCGCGGGTGTCGTCGTGACCGACACCGAGATCGGCGACGTGCGGGGGCTCGAAGGCTTCTACCACTACCGCCAGTACTCGGCCGTCGAGCTCGCGCAGACCCGCAGCTTCGAGGACGTCTGGCATCTCCTGGTCCTCGGCGAGCTGCCGGACGCCGAGCGCGGTGCCGCGTTCTCCGACGAGACCGCCGCCCTGCGCCGACTGCCCGACGAGGTGCGCGTGGCGCTGCCCGTCATCGCGGCGGCGAGCGCCCGGTCCGGCCCGCTCGCCGGTATGCGTACGGCACTGTCGTTGCTGGGGGCGGCCAGGGGCTTCCGGCCGGTGTACGACATCGACGCGGACCGGCGCCGCCGGGACACCCTCGTAGCGGCCGCCGCCGTGCCGACGCTGCTGACCGCACTGCACCGGCTGGGAAAGGGCCTCGAGCCGGTGGAGCCGCGCGAGGACCTCTCGTACGCGGCGAACTACCTGTACATGTTGACGGGTTCGGAGCCGGATCCGCAGCGGACCCGGGCGATCGAGCAATACTTGATCTCAACCATTGATCACGGCTTCAACGCATCAACCTTTACAGCGCGCGTCATCACCTCAACCGGAGCGGATGTGGCCGCGTGCCTCGTGGGAGCCGTGGGCGCGCTGTCCGGCCCGCTGCACGGTGGGGCTCCCAGCCGGGCACTCGACACCCTGGACGCCATCGGCACGCCCGAACGCATCGACTCCTGGATCCGCGAGCGCGTCCTGGCCGGCGACCGCATCATGGGCTTCGGCCACCCCGTCTACCGCACGGAGGACCCCCGCTCCCGGATGCTCCGCGAGATCGCCCAGCGCTTCGGTGGCCCGCGTGTCGACTTCGCCGTCGAGGTCGAGCGGCGGGTCGAGGCGATCCTCGCCGAGCTGAAGCCCGGCCGCGAACTCCACACGAACGTCGAGTTCTACGCAGGCGTGGTCATGGAACTCTGCGGTCTGCCGCGCGAGATGTTCACCCCCACGTTCGCGGTGGCGCGGGCGGTGGGCTGGAGCGCCAACATCCTGGAACAGGCGGAGGACTCGAAGATCATCCGTCCGGTGGCGCGGTATGTGGGGCCGGCGGCTCCGGCGGCGGTGCCGAAGGCAGCCTGAACGCTCAGGGGGGCGTCACGGTGTGGTGGGACGCACACCTGGGTCTGGGTCGGCCAGGGCCTGCTCGAAGAGGCGGAACACGCGTCCCTCGGCACTGTCGGGAGGCAGGTCGACCTTGCTCGGGCGAGTTGCGTTCCAATAGCGCTGGAAGACCGGACTGCGCAGCACAAGGCGCGCGTAGACCAGCAGATCCGCTTCGGACACGCTGCCCCAGCTGTAAAGCAGGACGTAGTGGTTGAAGGTCAAGTTGGCGAACAGATCCTGCCGCAGCTCCGTGGGGGACGAGGTCGGGAGGTCGTTCCACACCTCAGCCAAAGACGGGTCGGACATCGCCATCTGCGTCATCTGCAGATGAAGCCCCCGCAGGTCTGCTTCCGCGCTTCGGCGAAGTTCCCCGCGTGATGACACCAACTCCTGGCGTTGCAGCATCAGTTCTTCGCGCTGCAGGCGTAACTCGCGCTGTTGGAACAGCAACGTGGCAACGAGCAGTAACAGTGCCAGCCCCGAGAACAAAGTGCTGACGCCGCCGAAGTAGTCACCGATGGAACTCTGCTCCGCAGCTGATCGACGGTCGCCTTCGGCCCATACGACACCGTCTATCAACCAGCCTCCGACGACGATCGACGCGGCGCCGACCAGCACCGTGCCGAGCAGCGCGGCGAAGGACAGCTTGGCAATCGGGTGTCGAGTGGGTACAGGCGGCATCGCGTCCTCCCGGGACAGATGAACGACGAGGTGGGAAACCGACAGGGCTCGGCACCAAGCGTTGTGCCGAGCCCTGGGGCCTTTTCTAGGTAAGTGCAGTTCGATACGCCAGAATGAAGCGATAAACGTGGCCGGCGACTATCTATTATGCGTCAGGAATGTCACCCTTGGCCTTGATCAGGGTTTCACGGGTGATAACCACGATGCGTTCGTAGTCGGCGCGAGCGGCATCGGCGGGCAGTTGCGCATCCAGTGAGTCAGTCGCGTCTGTTCCGATAACGGCAAAACTTCCGTCCGCCAATTCGAAGATATCCGGGCACGTGGCACTGGAGGTGCTGCCTCGCTCACGTGGAGGCACACCCAGGCGGCGGATGATCTGACTCACTGTTGATTTCCTTTGGTCTCAAGGCACGTGTGCCTGCCCACTGCTGCTGCGCCGTGTGGGCGTCCCTGTAGGGCGGACCTCGATCACCGGCGGCGTGGAGCAACGCTTCCTCCTGGGGGGCGGCTCCTCGCGCGGTTGCGCACTGGTCAGCCCCCATCACCTGGAAGAACGTGCCGGTTCTTGATCCGTAACGCCTGTAGGTGGGATCCCCGCTCCGGGGTGACGAGAGGGGGGTCGGAGTTTACAGTGACGCGATGGGTCATGGGGCGTCCGGCACCTCACCGACGACCCACCACTCTTCGGAATCCGCATCCTCCAATTGACGCAGGAGTTCGTCGACCATCAGTCCGAGATCGGCCTCATCCGTGTCCGAAATGCTGGCGCGCTGTTGGCGCGTGGCATACCAATATTCTCTGACGATGGGGCTTTGAAATATGCCGCGGGCGTGCTTGAAGAATTCGTCGCGGCTGAGGTTGCCGATTCGATAGTAGAAGAGCAGATTGGTGTAGAGAGCATTGGCGAATATATATTGGCGCCGCTGCTTGGAAGATACCGTGCCCTCGTAGAGATCGAGCACTTCCGCAAGTTCGGGGTCGTCGATCGCTTTGCTCAGCAGTTCCCAGTGCAGGCGCTGCTGATTGGCGAGATTGGTGTGCTCCTGGCTGTGCGCGGCCCGCTCCAGGTGCTCCAGTCGCACCCGCAGGGAGGCAAGTGTCTGGCGCTGTGCCGCCATGGCGATCAGTGCTCCGGCCGCCATGCCGAGCCCTGCCACGGTAGCGGCACCGAGTCCGCGTATGCCGAATTCCCGTGTGGCCATGTCAACCCCCGATCAGGCGACCGTCCGCCGGTCGTCGGGTGCGGGTCGACTGTTGGGGACCGGCGAGCGATGGGCGGCGCTTGCCGCCTCCAGGGTGCCGAGCGGCTCTGATCGGCGGGGAGGCGGAGAGGAGGCGCACAGAGGGATGCGAGGGTCGCACACTCCGGCGCCTTGTCGAACGTCTGCCCCGCGAGTGCTGCTAACAATCGTTCACTCCGCGGTGACTCTCACGGCTCGTATCCTGGGCCGGAATTCAATCCTCGAACAGACGCCGAGCTGTGAGCCGGTGTACGCCTGGACATGAAAGAGGTCGCACTTTGGGTCCGCGCTCGAGCCCACCGCAGATCCCGGTCGTCGTGCTCGCCGGATTCCTGGGCTCCGGGAAGACGACGCTGCTCAACCATCTGCTCCACCGCAGCGGCGGCAGCCGTATCGGGGCCATCGTCAACGACTTCGGCGCCATCGAGATCGATGCGATGGCCGTGGCGGGCGCGCTCGGCGACTCCACCGTGTCGCTCGGGAACGGCTGCCTGTGCTGTGCCGTCGACGTCAGTGAACTCGATCTCTACCTCGACCGGCTCGCCCGGCCCTCGGCCGGTATCGACGTCATCGTCATCGAGGCCAGCGGCCTGGCCGAGCCGCAGGAGCTGGTGCGGATGGTGCTCGCCAGTGAGCATCCGGGGATCGTGTACGGCGGTCTGATCGAGGTCGTCGACGCCGCCGAGTTCGACGGCACGCGCGCGAAGCACCCCGAGATCGACCGGCATCTCGCCCTCGCCGACCTCGTCGTCGTGAACAAAGTCGACCGGGCGCCCGACGGTGAGCGGGTCCTCGGCGTCGTCCGGTCCCTAGTCGACCGCGCCGCCGTCGTCCCCGCCACCTACGGCCGCATCGACCCCGAGTTCCTCTTCGACTGCCGCCCCGCGGGCGAGCGCATCGGGCAGCTCACCTTCGACGACCTCCACGATCACGGGGCAGACGGCCACGACCACGCCGGTCATCTGCACGCGGCCTACGACAGCCTGTCCTTCACCTCCGAAGTGCCCCTGAACCCACGCCGGTTGATGGAGTTCCTCGACAGCAGGCCCGAGGGGCTGTACCGGATCAAGGGGTATGTCGACTTCGGCCCCCATGACGCGAACAACCGGTACGGCGTCCATGCCGTCGGCCGGTTCCTCCGGTTCCGTCCCGAGTCCTGGGGCTCCGGCGACGCGCGCGTGACCCAGCTCGTCCTCATCGGCGCCGGCATCGATGCCCCGGCCCTCGGCAAGGAGATGGAGGCGTGCAAGGACGACGCCCCACACGCCGACGAGCACGGCATGTGGGGCGTCCTGCGCTACGTACAGGATCCCGAAGGGGATCTTGAGGAGCCGGGTCTCTAGACCGGCCCCGCCACCACCGACACCGTCTTCGCCAGGGACACGCCCGAGCCGTCGCGGCGCGGGTCGATCTCCGGGAGGTCGGCCGGTGTGCCGTTCTTCTGCGCGGCCCGCGCCGGGACGGGGCCCGCCCAGGCCAGGGAGAGACAGTCCTCGCCCTTGAGGAAGCGCTGGCAGCGCACGCCGCCGGTGGCGCGGCCCTTGCGCGGGTACTGGTCGAACGGAGTCAGCTTGGCCGTCGTCTGCACGGAGTCGTCCAGCGTGCCGCGCGAGCCGGCGACGGTGAAGACCACCGCGTCGGCCGCCGGGTCGACCGCCGTGAACGAGATGACCTTGGCGCCCTCGGTGAGCTTGATGCCCGTCATACCGCCCGCGGCGCGGCCCTGCGGGCGGACCTGCGAGGCCTGGTAGCGCAGTAGTTGGGCGTCATCCGTGATGAAGACCAGGTCCTCCTCGCCGGTGCGCAGCTCGACCGCGCCGACGATCCGGTCACCCTCCTTGAGGGTGATGACCTCCAACTCCTCCTTGTTGGACGGGTAGTCGGGGACCACCCGCTTGACCACGCCCTGCGCGGTGCCGAGCGCCAGACCTGGGGACGACTCGTCGAGCGTGGTCAGGCAGACCACCGTCTCGTCGTCCTCCAGGGACACGAACTCGGCCAGCGGGGCGCCGCCCGCGAGGTTCGGCGTCGCCGCCGTGTCCGGGAGCTGCGGCAGGTCGACGACGTTGATCCGGAGCAGACGGCCGGACGAGGTGACCGCGCCGATCTCACCGCGGGCCGTGGCCGGTACCGCCGAGACGATCACGTCGTGCTTGGTCCGGCGCGCGTCGGCGTCCTCCGCGAACGGGTCGCCGTTGGCCGTACGGGCCAGCAGACCCGTCGAGGACAGCAGCACCCGGCACGGGTCGTCCGCCACCTGGAGCGGAACGGCGGCGACCTGGGAGCCCGCGGACTCCATCAGGACCGTACGCCGGTCGGTGCCGAACTTCTTGGACACCGCGGCCAGTTCGGCGGAGACCAGCTTGCGCAGCTCCGCGTCCGACTCCAGGATCCGGGTCAGCTCCTCGATCTCCGCCTTCAGGCGGTCCTTCTCGGACTCCAGCTCGATCCGGTCGTACTTGGTGAGGCGGCGCAGCGGCGTGTCCAGGATGTACTGCGTCTGGATCTCGCTCAGCGAGAAGCGCTCCATCAGGCGCTGCTTGGCCTGCGCGGAGTTGTCGCTGGAGCGGATGAGGCGGATGACCTCGTCGATGTCCACCAGGGCGGTGAGCAGGCCCTCCACCAGGTGCAGCCGGTCGCGGCGCTTGCCCCGGCGGAACTCGCTGCGGCGCCGCACGACGTTGAAGCGGTGGTCGAGATAGACCTCCAGCAGTTCCTTCAGGCCCAGCGTGAGCGGCTGGCCGTCGACCAGCGCCACGTTGTTGATGCCGAAGGACTCCTCCATCGGCGTCAGCTTGTAGAGCTGCTCCAGGACGGCTTCCGGCACGAAGCCGTTCTTGATCTCGATGACCAGGCGCAGGCCGTGCGCACGGTCGGTGAGGTCCTTGACGTCGGCGATGCCCTGCAGCTTCTTCGAGCCGACCAGATCCTTGATCTTGGCGATCACCTTTTCCGGGCCGACCGTGAAGGGCAGCTCGGTGATGACGAGCCCCTTGCGGCGCGCGGTGACCGTCTCCACCGAGACCGTGGCGCGGATCTTGAAGGTGCCGCGGCCCGTCTCGTAGGCGTCCCGGATGCCGGACAGGCCGACGATCCGGCCGCCGGTGGGCAGGTCGGGGCCGGGGACGTGCTTCATCAGGGCGTCGAGATCGGCGCCGGGGTGCCGGATCAGATGGCGGGCGGCCGCGATCACCTCGCGCAGGTTGTGCGGCGGCATGTTCGTTGCCATACCGACCGCGATGCCCGAGGCGCCGTTGACCAGGAGGTTCGGGAAGGCGGCGGGCAGGGCCACCGGCTCCCGCTCCTGGCCGTCGTAGTTCGGGGTGAAGTCGACGGTGTCCTCGTCGATCGACTCCGTCATCAGGCCCGTGGCCTCGGCCATCCGGCACTCGGTGTACCGCATGGCGGCGGGCGGGTCGTCATTGCCCAGCGAGCCGAAGTTGCCATGGCCGTCGACCAGGGGGACACGCATCGAGAAGGGCTGGGCCATGCGCACCAGAGCGTCGTAGATCGACGCGTCGCCGTGCGGATGCAACTTACCCATGACCTCGCCGACGACGCGGGCGCACTTCACATAGCCGCGGTCGGGGCGCACGCCCATCTCGTTCATCTGGTAGACGATGCGGCGGTGCACCGGCTTGAGGCCGTCGCGGGCGTCCGGCAGGGCTCGGGAGTAGATGACCGAGTACGCGTACTCGAGGAAGGAGCCCTGCATTTCGTCCACGACGTCGATGTCGAGGATCCGCTCCTCGTACGAGTCGTCGGGCGGCGGGGTCTTCGTGCTGCGGCGGGCCATCGCTGCCTGGCTCCTCTGTCTACTGGTCGCTCGCCCACGGGCGCGCTCTTGCTGAAGCGTTGAATGAGTCTGACGCGGACCATTGTGGACCGCGGCACTGACAACGCGGACCAGGACCCGGCGTCGGCCGTCCCGCCCGGCGTTCACAGGTGCCGCCCGCCTCAGGCGGGACAACACGTCCGCAGGCTACGCGATCTCGCTCTGGGCGTACGTCGGGCGGGAACTTCGCCGACCCTCCGCACGCTTGCATACAGTGGCAGGACCGGCGGGATTTCCGCAGTTACGACGAGTGTTTCCGCGATCGAAGGGACGTACATGCCCATGGGTCACACGGCCACAGACCAGGCAGGCACCGGGGGCCTGACAGCGACCGAGCACCGCCTGGCCAACGGCCTGCGCGTGGTGCTCTCCGAGGACCACCTGACCCCGGTTGCGGCGGTGTGCCTCTGGTACGACGTCGGCTCGCGCCACGAAGTCAAGGGCCGTACCGGCCTGGCTCACCTTTTCGAGCATCTGATGTTCCAGGGCTCGGGCCAGGTGAAGGGCAACGGCCACTTCGAGAAGGTGCAGGGCGCCGGCGGCTCGCTGAACGGCACCACCAGCTTCGAGCGCACCAACTACTTCGAGACCATGCCCACCCACCAGCTGGAGCTCGCCCTCTGGCTGGAGGCCGACCGCATGGGCTCCCTGCTCGCCGCCCTCGACGACGAGTCCATGGAGAACCAGCGCGACGTCGTGAAGAACGAGCGCCGGCAGCGCTACGACAACGTCCCCTATGGCACGGCTTTCGAGAAGCTGACCGCCCTCGCCTACCCGGAGGGCCACCCGTACCACCACACCCCGATCGGCTCGATGGCCGACCTGGACGCGGCGACCCTGGAGGACGCGCGCGCGTTCTTCCGGACGTACTACGCGCCCAACAACGCGGTGCTCTCCGTGGTCGGCGACATCGACCCCGAGCAGACGCTCGCCTGGATCGAGAAGTACTTCGGCTCCATCCCCGCGCACGACGGCAAGCCCGCCCCGCGCGACGGCCAACTGCCGGAGATCATCGGCGAGCAGCTGCGCGAGATCGTCGAGGAAGAGGTCCCCGCGCGCGCGTTGATGGCCGCCTACCGGCTGCCGCACGACGGCACGCGCGCGTGCGACGCGGCCGACCTGGCGCTCACCGTCCTCGGCGGCGGTGAGTCCTCCCGCCTCTACAACCGGCTCGTACGACGCGACCGTACGGCCGTCGCCGCCGGGTTCGGCCTGCTGCGGCTGGCCGGCGCCCCCTCCCTGGGGTGGCTGGACGTGAAGACGTCCGGTGACGTCGAGGTGCCCGTCATCGAGACCGCCATCGACGAGGAGCTCGCCCGGTTCGCCGCGGAGGGCCCCACGGCCGAGGAGATGGAGCGCGCCCAGGCCCAGTTGGAGCGCGAGTGGCTGGACCGGCTCGGCACGGTCGCGGGCCGCGCCGACGAACTGTGCCGGTACGCCGTCCTGTTCGGCGACCCGCAGCTCGCCCTCACCGCCGTCGGGCGGGTGCTCGAGGTGACCGCCGAGGAGGTCCAGGAGGTCGCCAAGGCACGCCTGCGGCCCGACAACCGCGCGGTGCTCGTCTACGAGCCGACCGTCCCCACGGAGACCGTCGAGGAACCCACCGAAGACCTGGAGTCCGCGGCGACCGTGGAAGCCACCGACGACAACGAGGAGGCGGCCAAGTGACCGAGCTCGCCACTATGGAATTCCACCCCGAGCCCCGGGCCGGCGAGGCCAGGCCGTGGGCGTTCCCGGCCCCCGCGCGCGGGATCCTCGACAACGGCGTCACGGTCCTGCGCTGCCACCGCCCCGGCCAGCAGGTCGTCGCCGTGGAGGTGCTCCTGGACGCGCCGCTGGAGGCCGAACCGGCGGGCCTCGACGGTGTTGCCACGATCATGGCGCGGGCCTTCTCCGAGGGCACCGACAAGTACTCCGCCGAGGAGTTCGCCGCCGAGCTGGAGCGCTGCGGAGCCACCCTCGACGCGCACGCCGACCACCCCGGCGTCCGGCTCAGCCTGGAGGTCCCGGCCTCGCGGCTGTCCAAGGCGCTCGGCCTGCTCGCCGACGCCCTCAGGGCGCCCGCCTTCGCCGACAGCGAGGTCGAACGGCTCGTCCGCAACCGCCTCGACGAGATCCCGCACGAGCTGGCCAACCCCTCCCGCCGGGCCGCCAAGGAGCTGTCCAAGGAGCTGTTCCCGGCCGACTCGCGCATGTCGCGTCCGCGCCAGGGCACCGAGGAGACGGTCGAGAACATCGACTCCGCGGCCGTACGCGCCTTCTACGAGAAGCACGTACGTCCCGCCACGGCCACCGCCGTGGTCGTCGGCGACCTCACAGGCATCGACCTGGACGTGCTGCTCGGCGAGACGATCGGCGCCTGGACCGGCTCGCCCGCGCAGCCGCGGCCGGTGCCGCCGGTGACCGCCGACGACACCGGCCGCGTCGTCATCGTGGACCGCCCCGGCGCCGTCCAGACGCAGCTGCTCATCGGCCGCGTCGGTGTCGACCGGCACGACCGCGTGTGGCCCGCCCAGGTGCTCGGCACCTACTGCCTCGGCGGCACCCTCACCTCCCGGCTCGACCGCGTCCTGCGCGAGGAGAAGGGCTACACCTACGGAGTGCGGGCGTTCGGGCAGGTCCTCAGGTCCGCCCCGGACGGCTCGGGCGCCGGCATG
Organism: Streptomyces sp. NPDC050211; assembly: GCF_040656035.1. Taxonomy (NCBI): domain Bacteria; kingdom Bacillati; phylum Actinomycetota; class Actinomycetes; order Kitasatosporales; family Streptomycetaceae; genus Streptomyces; species Streptomyces sp. NPDC050211. The sequence continues at coordinate 28,143 of NZ_JBFALC010000017.1, read as the reverse complement.
CTCGCCATCAGCGGCTCCGTCGACACCCCGAACACCGGTCCCGCGCTGCAGGACCTGTGGACGGTGCTGCGGACGCTCGCCGCCGACGGGCTCACCGACGCCGAGCGCGATGTCGCCGTACAGAACCTGGTCGGTGTGGCGCCGCTGAAGTACGAGACCGCCGCGGCCGTGGCCAGCACACTGGCCGACCAGGTGGAGCAGTACCTGCCGGACGACTACCAGGCCACGCTGTACCGGGAGCTCGCCGCGACCGGCACCGTCGAGGCCACCGCGGCTGCCGTACGCGCCTTCCCGGTGGACCGTCTGGTGACGGTGCTCGTGGGCGACGCGGCGCAGATCAAGGAGCCGGTGGAGGCCCTCGGCATCGGTCAAGTCACGGTCGTGTCCGCCGAGTAGAGCCGAGGAGAGGCGAACTCTCGGGCACGCGCGCGTGGAGCCCCGGTGACGGAAGCGTCACCGGGGCTCCCTTATGCCCGAATTACGGGAGAGGTTGCCTGTCTGGCCTGTGGCATGCGCTACAAAAGCCGTGATCCGTTTGGGGATTGACAGATGCCCCGTTTAGCGTCTTCCGGGCTGTCCGTCAGGCACTGCGCCGCACCCGCGGCACCGGGCAGTCATCGCCGAGTCCCCAGATGGCGCGAGCCAGGGGAGCCGGGGACCCACCAACGTAGTCCCTGGGGTGAATCGGATGCCCGCGCGTGCCGCGAGGGGGTCCGTAGGAGACCTTCCTGCTCCGAACCCGTCAGCTAACCCGGTAGGCGAGAAGGAAGGAAAGGACCAGCCACTACATGGCGTTCACCCGCGCCACCGGGAAGCACCGCCGTCCCAGCCGCATCCAGCGCACCACCGCCCGCGCGGCGGGCGTCGCGGCCCTCACCACCACCGGCGTCATCGGCACCCTGGCCGCTCCCGCACTCGCCGCCGAGCCGGCGGCCGAGACGACCGGCCTGATCCCGGTCCTCAGCAGCGCCGCCGCCGACCAGATCGCCGAACAGGCCGCCGCCCAGCAGCAGGCCGCCGAAGAAGCCGCCGCCGCCAAGAAGGCCGCCGAAGCCAAGAAGAAGGCCGCCGAGGCGAAGAAGAAGGCCGCGGCGGAGCGGGCGCAGCAGGCCCGCGAGGCCAAGGAGCGCGCCGCCCGCGAGGCCGAGCGCAAGCGCCTCAACAGCTACGTCCTGCCGATCACCGGCTCGTACGTCTCCACCGGCTACGGCGCCGGCGGCTCCGTGTGGTCCTCCGGCAGCCACACCGGCGTCGACTTCCACGCCGCCAGCGGCACCTCCGTCCACGCGGTCGGCAGCGGCACCGTCGTCGAGGCGGGCTGGGAGGGCTCGTACGGCAACCAGGTCGTGATCAAGATGAACGACGGCACGTACACCCAGTACGGCCATCTGTCGTCCATCGGCGTCTCGGTGGGCCAGAGCGTCACCCCGGGCCAGCAGATAGGCCTCTCCGGCGCGACCGGCAACGTCACCGGGGCGCATCTGCACTTCGAGGCCCGTACGACCGCGGAGTACGGCTCCGACATCGACCCCGTCGCCTACCTGCGCTCGCACGGCGTGAACCTCTGACGACAGACCTCTGAGCGACCCTGGGCCCCGGCTCCCCGAGCCGGGGCTTTCGGCCTTTCATACCCCCGGCTGTCCAAAAAATATCCATGGATTCCGACCCGCCATCGGAAATTCCGGCTCATTGCCATAGAGTCACTGAACACGCGTCAATCGTCGACGTTTCACGGGGATTAAAGCGGAGGTCGGTCATGCGTATTCCGGCGCACTCGGTATGCACGGCGATCCGGGACGACATCGTCGCCGGTGTCTACGAGCGTGGCAGCCGACTCACCGAAGAACTCCTGGCGCGCCGCTACGGCGTCTCGCGCGTCCCCGTCCGCGAGGCCCTGCGCACGCTGGAAGCCGAGGGGTTCGTGGTGACCCGGCGGCACGCGGGCGCGTGCGTCGCGGAACCGACCGAGCAGGAGGCCGCCGACCTGCTGGAGATGCGCATGCTCCTGGAGCCGCTCGGCGCCTCCCGGGCCGCCCAGCGGCGCACCGAGGCGCATCTGAAGGTGCTGCGCGGCCTGGTCAGGCTGGGTCAGGAGCGGGCCAGGCGGGGCAACAGCGAGGATCTGCGCTCCCTGGGCGGCTGGTTCCACGAGACGCTCGCCCAGGCCTCCGGCAGCCCAGCGCTGACCTCGATGCTGACGCAGCTGCGGCACAAGATCGCCTGGATGTACGCCGTGGAGGCGCCGGCCAACCCCGTGGAGTCCTGGGCGGAGCACGGCGCGATCGTCGACGCCGTGGCGCGCGGCGACGGCGAGCGCGCGCGGGCGGTCACGGCGCAGCACACGGAGCGCTCGACGGTCGTGCACCGGCTGCGATTCGGTGTCCCGGGAGAGCGCACGGAGCGTGTGAGGAACTCGCAACATCCCGTAAACATGACGAGCCTGCGGCATTAACACAAGAGCCGTATACAAAGAGGGGCTAATTCGTGGGGGATTATTTCTGCTGCCCGCGATCGGAAAATGCGAAGGGCTCGCCCGGTAATTCGGACGAGCCCTTCAATTCTGCTTCTCAGACGGTCTCGGGAAGCTCCTCGAGCCCCTCGGCGACCAGCTTCGCCAGCCGGTCGAGGGCGATGTCCGCGCCCTCGGCGTCGGAGGCGAGCACGATCTCCTCGCCGCCCTGGGCGCCGAGCCCGAGGACAGCCAGCATGGAGGCCGCGTTGACGGGGTTGCCGTCGGCCTTGGCGATCGTCACGGGGACCCCTGAGGCCGTGGTGGCCCGGACGAAGATGGAGGCGGGGCGGGCGTGGAGACCCTCGGCCCAGCCGACGTTGACGCGGCGCTCAGCCATGTGATGCTGCCCTTCAGGTGTTCAGGGTTGTCTAGACCAGTTTCCCATATCGCGAAGCAAGCCCGGAACGCTCGTGCGTCCCGTGCTTGAAGTGCCGTCGGACCGCGGCCTCGGCCCGACTTCCGTCCTCCACAGACTGCCTCGCGCCGTTGTCGTACGCGAGCCGTACTCTGGGCCCCATGCAGAGCGCGCCGGACCGGCACGAGTACCCCGCCCACTGGGAAGCCGACGTGGTGCTGCGCGACGGCGGCACCGCGCGCATCCGCCCCATCACCGTTGATGACGCCGAGCGCCTGGTCAGCTTCTACGAGCAGGTGTCGGACGAGTCGAAGTACTACCGCTTCTTCGCGCCCTACCCGCGTCTGTCCGCCAAGGACGTCCACCGCTTCACGCACCACGACTTTGTGGACCGGGTGGGACTCGCGGCCACCATCGGCGGCGAGTTCATCGCCACCGTACGCTATGACCGCATCGGCGCCGAGGGGCTGCCCGCGTCGGCGCCGGCCGACGAGGCCGAGGTCGCCTTCCTCGTGCAGGACGCCCATCAGGGGCGCGGTGTCGCCTCCGCCCTCCTCGAGCACATCGCCGCCGTCGCCCGCGAGCGCGGCATCCGTCGCTTCGCCGCGGAGGTGCTGCCCGCCAACAGCAAGATGATCAAGGTGTTCACGGACGCCGGGTACACCCAGAAGCGCAGCTTCGAGGACGGCGTCGTACGCCTGGAGTTTGACCTCGAACCCACCGACCGGTCGCTCGCCGTGCAGTACGCGCGCGAGCAGCGCGCCGAGGCGCGGTCCGTGCAGCGGCTGCTGATGCCCGGCTCCGTCGCCGTCATCGGCGCCGGCCGAACCCCCGGCGGCGTGGGCCGCAGCGTCCTCGGCAACATCCGGGACGCCGGGTTCACGGGCGGTCTGTACGCCGTGAACCGGGCCCTTCCCGAGGAGTTCAAGGACCTCGACGGGGTGCCGGCCTACCGCTCCGTGCGGGACATCGAGGGGCCCGTCGATCTCGCGGTCGTCGCCGTGCCCGCGGACCACGTCCCCGAGGTCGTCACCGAGTGCGGCGAGCACGGCGTGCAGGGGCTCGTCGTGATCTCCGCCGGGTACGCCGAGAGCGGTCCCGAGGGGCGCGAGCGGCAGCGGGAACTCGTACGGCACGCGCGCGCGTACGGCATGCGGATCATCGGCCCCAACGCGTTCGGGATCATCAACACGTCCGACGGCGTCCGGCTGAACGCGTCCCTCGCCCCCGAGATGCCCCGCCCCGGCCGCATCGGGCTCTTCGCCCAGTCCGGCGCCATCGGGATCGCGCTCCTGTCCCGGCTGCACCGGCGCGGGGGCGGGGTCACCGGGGTCACCGGCGTGTCCACCTTCGTGTCGTCCGGCAACCGGGCGGACGTGTCCGGGAACGACGTCCTTCAGTACTGGTACGACGACCCGGAGACCGACGTCGTCCTCATGTACCTGGAGTCCATCGGCAACCCCCGCAAGTTCACTCGGCTCGCCCGGCGTACGGCGGCGGCGAAGCCGTTGGTCGTCGTGCAGGGCGCGCGGCACGGGGGTGCGGCGCCGCAGGGGCATGCGGTGCGGGCGACGCGGTTGCCGCATGCCACGGTGTCCGCGTTGCTGCGGCAGGCCGGGGTGATCCGGGTGGACACGATCACCGAGCTGGTCGACGCGGGGCTGTTGCTCGCGCGTCAGCCGCTGCCCGCGGGGCCTCGGGTGGCGATCCTGGGGAACTCGGAGTCGCTGGGGTTGCTGACGTACGACGCGTGTCTCTCCGAGGGGCTGCGGCCGTTGGCTCCGCTGGACCTGACCACGGGGGCGACCGCGGAGGACTTCCATGCGGCGTTGTCGCGGGTGTTGGCGGATGACGCGTGCGATGCGGTGGTGGTGACGGCGATACCGGCGATCGGGGAGTCGTCGGTCGGGGATGCGATGTTGGCGGAGGCGTTGCGGTCGGCCGCGGCGGAGGTTCCCGGGAAGCCGGTGCTGGTGGTGCATGTGGAGCTTGGGGGGCTGGCGGAGGCGTTGTCGGCTGCGGCCAGTACTGCACCACAGGCGGGTTCAGTGGAACCCGGCGCTGCAGGCGGTGCCCATCCGTTCCGCCCTGCGGAACGACTGCCCACCGCGGGAGCGGCAGCGGCACCTGATGACGTGGGGCTCATTCCCGCCTACCCCGCCGCCGAGCGTGCCGTCCGTGCCTTGGGCGAAGCCGTGAAGTATGCGCAGTGGCGGCGTGATGCCGCCGAACCCGGCAAGGTGCCCGAGTACGAGGACATCGATGAGAAGGGTGCTGCCCAGCTGATCGACGGGCTGTTGGCGCGGGGGCAGGGGTTGACTCTGGGGACCGAGGAGACGTGTGAGCTGCTCGGGAAGTACGGGATCGGGGTCCATCGGGCTCTCCCCGCGCTGTCACCCGATGACGCCGCCGCGGCCGCCGACGCCCTCGGCTACCCCGTCGCCCTCAAGGCCACGGCCCCGCACCTGAGGCACCGGGCCGATCTGGGCGGCGTACGGCTGGATCTGGCGGACGAGGAGCAACTGCGCAGGGCGTACGCCGAGTTGACGGAGCTGTTCGGGAAGCCGCAGGAGCTGCGGCCGGTGGTGCAGGGGATGGCGCCGCGCGGGGTGGACACCGTCGTACGGGCGGTGATCGATCCGGCTGCCGGGGCGGTGCTGTCGTTCGGGCTCGCCGGGGCCGCCTCCCAGCTGCTCGGCGACACGGCGCACCGGATCGTCCCGGTCACCGACCGGGAGGCGACCTCGCTGGTGCGGTCGATCCGGACGGCGCCGCTCCTGTTCGGCTGGCGCGGCTCGACGCCGGTCGACACCCCAGCCTTGGAGGAGCTGCTGCTGCGGGTGTCGCGGCTGGTGGACGACCACCCGGAGGTCGTCGCGGTGACCCTGGAGCCGGTAGTCGTGGCCCAGCACGGGGTCAGCGTGCTCGGAGCCTCTGTTCGGCTGGCACCTCCGCCCGCCCGCGACGACCTCGGCCCGCGAACGCTTCCGGTGTATTAGAGAGCGGCCCGCATGAGAGGCGGGCAGGCGGGAGAGACCGGCGTGACCGGTGCCTCGCAGTCAGTGGGCCCCCGTAGGATGGCGTCATGGCCAAGACCAGTACGACGACCCAGGGGCTGCGAGCGGCGATCGAGCGCAGCGGCTACTACCCGGCCCTCGTGGCCGAGGCGGTGGAGGCCGCTGTGGGCGGCGAGCCCATGCGGTCGTTCCTGGTCCACCAGGAGACCACGTTCGACCAGAACGAGGTGCGGCGGCATGTGACCGTGCTTGTCCTCACCGGCAACCGCTTCATCGTCAGCCACACCGATGAGCAGGCGGCCGACAGCACCTCCCCGACGCCGTATGCCACGACCTCCACCGAGTCGGTCAAGCTCAGCCGGATCTCGTCCGTCGTGGTCAGCCGGGTCGTCGCCAACCCGGAGTCGTACACGCCGGGCACGCTGCCCCGCGAGGTCGTGCTGACCATCGGCTGGGGCGCCGTCTCCCGGCTCGACCTGGAGCCCGCCGCCTGCGGTGACCCCAACTGCGAGGCCGACCACGGCTACACGGGCAGCTCGACGGCCGACGACCTCAGCCTGCGGGTCAGCGAGGCCGGTGACGGCCCGGAGACGGTCCGCCAGGCCCTCGCCTTCGCCCAGTCGCTCTCCGAGGCAACAGCGGATCTCGACAACTGATGGTTCAGCCAGCCTGGGACACCCACCCAGAACCCCTCACCGTCGACTCTGCCCCCCGGCCCGAGTACGGCAGCGGCTCACTCGCCGACCTGCTCCCCACGCTGGCCGCCGGCATGGACGTACCCGGAATGACCGCGACCATCGCGGAGCTGACCGCGGCCGACCGCAACTGCGTGTTCCTGATCGACGGCCTCGGCTGGGAGCAGCTGAAGGCGCACCCGCAGGACGCGCCCTTCATGAGCTCCCTCATCGGCAGCTCGCGCGGGGGCACGGGCCGTCCGCTCACCGCCGGATACCCGGCGACCACCGCGACCTCTCTCGCCTCCGTCGGCACCGGCCGGCCGCCGGGCGCCCACGGCCTGCCCGGATACACCGTCCGCAATCCGGCCACCGGCGAGCTGATGAACCAGCTGCGCTGGCATCCCTGGACCGCGCCGCGCCCCTGGCAGCCGTACCCCACGGTCTTCCAGCTGGCCCAGGACGCGGGCGTGCACGCGGCCCAGGTGACCTCTCCCGCCTTCCAGAACACCCCGCTGACGAAGGTGGCGCTCAGCGGCGGAACGTTCCACGGGCGGCTGACCGGCGAGGACCGCATGGACCTCGCGGCCGAGCAACTGGCCGCGGGCGACCGCTCGCTCGTCTACACGTACTACGCCGAACTCGACGGCGCCGGCCACCGCTTCGGCGTCGACTCCGACACCTGGCGCGGCCAGCTCATGTACGTCGACCGGCTGGTCCAGCGCCTCGCCGAGCAACTGCCGCCGCACACCGCGCTGTACGTCACCGCCGACCACGGCATGATCGACGTCCCCTTCGACGAGCAGCACCGCATCGACTTCGACGAGGACTGGGAACTGCGCGCCGGTGTCGCCCTGCTGGGCGGCGAGGGCCGCGCCCGCCACGTCTACGCGGTGCCGGGCGCCGCGAACGACGTCCTGACCTGCTGGCGCGAGGTGCTCGGCGAGCAGTTCTGGGTGGCGTCGCGGGACGAGGCGCTCGCGGCGGGCTGGTTCGGGCAGCCCGGGGAATGCGACGAGCGGGTGTACGACCGGATCGGCGACGTCGTCGCGGCGGCCCGGGACGACGTGCTGATCATCGCCTCGGAGCGGGAGCCGAAGGAGTCGGCGATGGTCGGCAACCACGGCTCGATGACCCCTGCCGAGCAGTTGGTCCCGCTGCTCGAAGTACGCTCCTGACGCCCACTCTCGTAGATCCTTGCCGAAAGGTGCTCAACTCCCCATGCCCGAGCTGGTGTTCTTCTCCGGAACGATGGACTGCGGGAAGTCGACGCTGGCTCTGCAGATAGAGCACAACCGTTCGGCGCGCGGGCTGCAGGGCGTGATCTTCACGCGCGACGACCGGGCGGGCGAGGGCAAGCTGTCGTCCCGGCTCGGGCTGGTCACGGACGCGGTGGAGGTCGAGGACGGGCAGGACCTGTACGCCTACCTCGTCGACCACCTCTCCCACGGTGGCCGCGCGGACTACGTCATCGCGGACGAGGCGCAGTTCCTCGCGCCGGAGCAGATCGACCAACTCGCGCGCGTGGTCGACGATCTGGGTCTCGACGTCTACGCCTTCGGCATCACGACCGACTTCCGCTCCAAGCTGTTCCCGGGATCCCAGCGCCTCGTCGAACTCGCCGACCGGGTCGAGGTCCTCCAGGTCGAGGCCCTGTGCTGGTGCGGCGCCCGCGCCACGCACAACGCCCGCACGATAGGCGGCGCGATGGTCGTCGAGGGTGCCCAGGTCGTCGTCGGCGACGTCAACCAGGCGGACGACATCGGCTACGAGGTCCTGTGCCGCCGCCACCATCGCCGCCGTATGACCGCGGCGACGGCACACGCGGCGGCGCTGTCACCGGACGTGCTGCCGGTTTCGTCGGCCTGAGCTCAGGCCGGGCTCTGGACCAGGCAGAACCTGGCGCCCTCGGGATCCGCGACCGTGGCCACGCGGCCGTGTTCGGTGTCGTGGGCCGGCTTGAGGACATGCCCGCCGAGGTCGGCGACCTGCGCGAGGCTCTCGTCCGTGTCGGCGACTTCGAAGTACGTCACCCAGTGCGGACCCCGGTCGCGGGGCAGGGAGTTGCCGACGCCGTGGATACCGGCGACCGGGCGGCCGTCGATGAGCAGGGTCACGTAGTCGAAGTCGGCGGAGATCACCGGCTCCTCGTCGTACTCGAACACGGTCTCGTAGAACTTGGCGACGCTCGCCGTCTCGAAGGTCAGCAACTCGTGCCAGACCGGAGTGCCGGGCACCCCGGCGATGGCCGTGCCGCGATGCGCCGCCGCCTGCCACACGCCGAAGACCGCGCCCGAGGGATCCGAACCGATAACCAGCCGCCCGGCATCCTCCGCGTCCAGCGGGCCCACCCCGACGGTGCCGCCGCACAGCCGTACCGTCTCGGCGGTCAGATCGACGTCGTCCGAGGCCAGGTAGGGCGTCCAGGCGATGGGGAGATGCCGGTCCGGCGGGAGCTGGCCGATGCCGGCCACGTCACAGTCGTCGAGCAGCGCCCGCACATAGGGGCCGAGCTGTTGGGGGCCGGGCCGGAACTCCCAGCCGAACAGAGCCCCGTAGAACTCCTGGGTCGTGGTCAGCCCGTGCACCATCAGACTCACCCAGCAGGGCGTGCCGGGCGCGTGCGTTTCGCCGTTCGGGCCGGCCGACCCCCGTGCCTCGGTCATCGTCACTCTCTCCTCGACCCCTTGCGGCAGCCGTGTCGCCGCCGCTCTGCGGACCCCCGTGCCGATGCTCGCACCCCCATGGGACCGCGCGCTCCGGGCGCGCCGCCGTCTTTGCGGGCCCATGCCCGGAGAATGCCCGGTCTGCGGTTCCTTGCCCATTTCGGTGCGATTGCCGACGGATGTCGATCTGCTGTACAGCATGTGCCCGATCCCGTACGCCTCGTGATCGGGGCTGTCCGGCCGAGCAGAGTAGTCGGACATGGACGATGCGGCCACCCCATACGCAAGGATGGTGGCCATGAACGCCATCATCTCCGCAACCGAACTCGCGAGCGAGCTGGCGGGACCGACCCCGCCCGTCCTGCTCGACGTCCGCTGGCAGCTGAGCGTGGCCAAGGCGGCCGGTGAACCGCCCTTCGACGGGCGGGCCGAGTACGAGGCCGGGCATCTCCCCGGCGCGGTCTACGTCGATCTGGACCGTGAACTCGCGTCGGCACCGGGCGAGCACGGCCGGCATCCGCTGCCCGACATGGCCGAATTCGGTACGGCCATGCGCCGGGCCGGTGTCTCGTCGTCGGTCCCCGTGGTCGCGTACGACGGCGGCCAGGGCTGGGCCGCGGCACGCGCCTGGTGGCTGCTGCGCTGGACGGGGCATCCGGACGTGCGGGTCCTCGACGGCGGGCTGCCCGCTTGGCAGGGTCCGCTGGAGACGACCGTCCCCGTGCCGGCCGAGGGCGACTTCCAGCCGGTGCCGGGGGCGGTGGACATGCTGGATGCCGAGGGAGCCGCGGCGTTGGCCCGGAGCGGCGTGCTGCTCGACGCGCGGGCGGGGGAGCGGTACCGAGGAGAAGTGGAGCCGATCGATCCGGTAGGCGGTCACATTCCGGGCGCCGTCTCCGCGCCCACGAACGAGAACGTGGCGCCGGACGGCCGCTTCCTCGCCGCGGACGAGCTGCGGGCCCGGTTCAAGACCCTGGGCGCGTCCGAGGACGGCCCGGAGGTCGGCGTGTACTGCGGTTCGGGAGTCTCCGCCGCCCATGAGGTGCTCGCCCTGGCGGTCGCGGGAATTCCGGCGGCGCTGTACGTCGGGTCCTGGTCGGAGTGGTCCGCGGATCCGTCCCGGCCGGTCGCCGTGGGGCCGGATCCTCAGTAGCCGTTCAGCCGTACGACAGTGGGGCCCGCGGCCGGGGAGGGGGCGGGGCCCCCAGTGGGTCGCCCGACGACGCCGGGGTCTTACGGCGGGGGCCGGACACCAAAAAGGACCCGCGGCGCCCAGAAACGGAG
>NZ_JBFALC010000017.1:0-17625 GCF_040656035.1 Streptomyces sp. NPDC050211 | reverse complement strand
TTTCCTTTTTGGGGCGGTTTCCTCTGTTGCGTTTCTGCGTTTCGTCCGTGGGGCCCGCGCCCTGGATCGGCGCGGGCCCCACTGTCGTACGACCGACTACTCCTGCTTCTTCCGCCGTGTCCCGAACACGATCTCGTCCCAGCTCGGCACCGCTGCCCGGCGGCCGGGGCGGACGCCGTCGGCTTCGGCCTGGCGGTCGGTGGAGCCGATCAGGCGGTCGCGGTGGCTGCCGACGGACCGGGGCATGAGGACGTCGGCGTAGGCGGAACCGGCCCCGGCCGATGCGGCGGGCGCGGGGGGTTCCTCCTCGGCGGGTTCGGGGGCGGCGGGAGGTTCCTCCACCGGATCCGGCGTCGGGCGTTCCGGGACGACCATGTCGCCGCGGAAGCTCGGCACCGCCTCCAGGAGGCTGGTCAGCGAGTCGCGTTCGCTAGTGCTCTCCACCTCGGGTTCGGGGGAGGGCGACGGCAGCACGGGACGATCCGGGCGGTCCATCGGGCGATCGCGCGGTAGCCGGGCGATACGCGGCACGAACGGGAAGCTGGGCTCCGCCGTGGCGAGGTCCTCGGACTCGCCGATCAGCGAGCGCGCCTCCTCGTCGACGGCCTGCACGAGCCGCCGGGGCGGGTCGTACGTCCAGCTCGCCGAGTGCGGTTCGCCCGCGACGAGGTAGACCAGCAGGACTTCCCAGGTGCCGTCGTCACGGCGCCACGAGTCCCACTGGACGCTGTCCTTCTCGGCGCCGCGCAGCAGCAGCCGCTCCTGGACGGTCTCGCCGAGCTGCGGTCCGGCGGCATTCTCACCGGGTCTGCGGACGGGTGTCTTGCGGGCCCGCTCGGCCATGAAGGCGCGCTCGGCCAGCACCGGACCCTCGAAGCGGCGTACGCGGTCGACCGGAATTCCGGCCATCTGCGCGACCTCTTCCGCGGTCGCACCCGCACGTATGCGCGCCTGGATGTCACGGGGGCGGAGATGGCTCTCCACCTCGATCTCGATCTGGCCGAGGCGCGGCCGGTCGCCACGCACGGCGGCGCGCAGCCGTTCATCAATCGGAAGGGTGTACTCCGTCGAGTCGGCAGCCTTGAGCACCAGCCGTGTGCCGTCATTGGAGACGGCCACGACACGCAGTTCGGGCATGGGGACCTCCCGGGTGGTGCCTGCCGACGTCACGTGCGTCGCTGCTTCCGCTAGTCGAGTGTGGCCTGCCCGGGTGCAGCCTGCCACAACCTTGCCGAGTTGCCCGGCGTGTCGGGCCAGGGCCCTGGATCGCCGTTATGGCACGGTTACCTATTCGCAACGCTAAGTGACAAACTCCGTCACCCTGTGCAACTAGCCCCCTCACGGCGGTCCTTGAAGGCCACGGACGCCCTGGCGGGAGACCGGACCCAGGGCTCGCAACAGTACTCCATTTGGACCACGTGCGTGGATTGGCTCGCCGCCCAACTTCTGGCAAGGGGTCGGACTTGGCCGTCCGGGCGCGGGTTTTCGGGATCTTGAACGTGGCGCACTTCACGCAATCGGTAGAAACGGAACCAATGGCTTCGCGCCTGCGTCCCGGGTCGGCTACGACCCCAGCACCCTCCGCAAGTAGTCGTTCTGGAACCGCCGTTCGGGATCGAGCCGATCCCGCAACGCCGTGAACTCCCCGAACCGGGGGTAGACCCCGGCGAAGTACTCGGCGTCCCGGGTGTGCACCTTGCCCCAGTGCGGCCGGCCCTCGTGCGCCGTGAAGATGCGTTCGGCGGCGGTGAAGTACGCCTGATAGGGCGTCCCCTTGAACATGTGGACGGCGATGTAGGCGGTGTCGCGGCCGGACGCCGTGGAGAGCGTGATGTCGTCCGCGGGGGCCGTGCGCACCTCGACCGGGAAACTGATCCTCAGGCCGGAGCGGTCGACCGTCGTCTTGAGTTCGCGCAGCGTCTCGACGAGGGCCTCGCGCGGAACGGCGTACTCCATCTCCACGAAGCGCACCCTGCGCGGAGAAGTGAAGACTTTGTAGGGAATATCGGTGTAAGTCCGCGCGGACAGCGCCTTGCTGGAGATCTGGGCGATCGCCGGGACGGTGGCGGGCACCGCGCGGCCGGCCCACTGGGCCACCTGGAAGACGCCGTTGGAGAGGAACTCGTCCTCGAACCAGCCCGCGAGCTGCCCCACCGGCTGTTCCGGGCCCGCGCTGCGGTTGTTGCGCTTGGTGTTGGTGTTGCCGGTGTGTGGGAACCAGTAGAACTCGAAGTGCTCGTTCTCCGCCCAGAGTTCGTCGAACCGGCTGGTGACCTGGTCCAGACTCATCGGCTCCTCACGGGCCGTGAGCAGGAAGATCGGCTCCACGGCGAAGGTGATCGCGGTGATGATGCCGAGGGCGCCGAGACCTGTGCGCGCGGCCGCGAAGACCTCCGGATTCTCCTTCTCCGAGCAGGTGAGCAGCGAGCCGTCGGCCGTGACCAGCTCAAGGCCCTTGATCTGGGCGGCTATCGAGGCCGAGTCGCGGCCGGTGCCGTGGGTGCCGGTGCTGGTGGCTCCGGAGACCGTCTGCTCCATGATGTCGCCCATGTTCGTGAGCGACAGGCCCTCACGGGCGAGAGCCATGTTGAGTCTCTTGAGCGGGGTGCCGGCCTCCACCGTGACCGTCCCGGCTTCGCGATCAATATTGCGGATGCCGGTCAACAGTTGAGGGCGGATCAACACCCCGTCGGTGGCGGCGACGGACGTGAACGAATGCCCGGAACCGACGGCCTTCACCGTCAGCCCGTCCTCCGCCGCCTTTCGTACGGCCGCGGCCAGTTCGTCCACGGAGGCGGGTTCGACCTGCCGCGCCGGCCGGGCGGCGACGGTGCCGCCCCAGTTACGCCACGTGCCGTTCCTGCCGCTCACTGTGGTGCTCAACGGTGCCTCCCCGCCGTGGGGCCGGCCTGCTGAGCCGGCGATACCCGAGGAAACCGACCGCGACCGCGACGGCCCCGGACACCGCCGGAACCCCGTACCCGGCACGCGCTCCGGCCGCGTCGATGACCCAGCCGGCCACGGAGGAGCCGAGTGCGACCCCGACCGCGAGCCCTGTGCTCACCCAGGTCATGCCTTCGGTGAGCTGCGCGCGTGGTACGTGCTCTTCGATGAGGGACATCGTCGTGATCATCGTGGGAGCGATGGACAGACCCGCAACGAACAGCGCCACGGCCAGAAACGGCAAGTTTCCGACCAGTAGGAGGGGGATCATACTCACGGCCATCATGAATACGCCCAGCAGCCAGCGACGTTCGGGCGCTCCATGGAACCGCAGCAGCCCGAACACGGCTCCTGCTACGCAGGAGCCCGCAGCGTAGATCGCCAGCACGAGGCTGGCCGCGCCCTTGTGTCCCTGCTCCTCGGCGAAGGCCACGGTGACCACGTCGACGGCCCCGAAGATCGCTCCGGTCGCCACGAAGGTGGCCACCAGGACCTGCAGACCGGGTGCGCGCAGCGCGCTGCCGCCGCGGTGGTGCTCGCGCGGATGCGGCTTCGGCTCGGTCGCCCGCTGTGCGGTGAGCCAGAAGACCCCGGCCGCCAGGAAGCAGGCGGCGAGCAGCGGTCCGGCCTCCGGGAACCACGCCGTGGACAGGCCGATGGAGATGATCGGCCCGAAGATGAAACAGATCTCGTCCACCACGGACTCGAAGGAGTACGCGGTGTGCAGCTGCGGGGTGCCCCGGTACAGGGCCGCCCAGCGGGCACGGATCATCGCCCCGATGCTCGGCACGCAGCCGATCCCGACGCAGGCCACGAACAGCACCCAGTCCGGCCACTCGTAGTGCGCGGCGAACAGCAGCAGTGCCGCCGCGACGAGCGACACCAGCGTCGCCGGGCGCAGCACCCGCCGCTGCCCGTACCGGTCCACCAGCCGTGACACCTGCGGGCCCGCGATCGCGGCCGCCAGCGCGATGGTGGCCGACAGGGCGCCCGCCAGCCCGTACCGCCCGGTGAGCTGGGAGATCATCGTGACGACGCCGATGCCCATCATCGACAGCGGCATCCGCCCGAGGAAGCCGGCGGCGGCGAAGCCCTTGGAGCCGGGGGCGGCGAACAGGGCGAGGTAGGGGCTGGGCACGGGGTCTCCGGTACGGCGGGTGCGGGTGTCCCTCGACCGGGCACGGGCCCGGCGCGGGCTGGGGTAAGGCGTAAAGAGGGCTGATACAGGTTACGAGCCATGTCACCCACGTGCACCACCGGGACCGCACTGCTCACCCCGCCGTTTCCCGGCTGTCAGTGCCGGGTGGCAGGATCGAGGCATGCCAGACGCGCTTGATGCCACCCCCTACGACGCCCTGCTCCTGCTCTCGTTCGGCGGCCCGGAGGGCCCGGACGACGTGGTCCCGTTCCTGGAGAACGTGACGCGAGGGCGCGGCATCCCCAAGGAACGCCTCAAGGAAGTCGGGCAGCACTACTTCCTGTTCGGCGGGGTCAGCCCGATCAACGACCAGAACCGTGCCCTTCTCGACGCTCTCCGCAAGGACTTCGCCGACCACGGCGTGGACCTGCCGATCTACTGGGGCAACCGCAACTGGGCGCCGTACCTGACGGACACCCTGCGCGAGATGGTCGCCGACGGCCGCCGCCGCATCCTGGTCCTCGCCACCAGCGCCTACGCCTCGTACTCGGGCTGCCGCCAGTACCGCGAGAACCTCGCGGACTCGCTCGCCCAGCTTCAGGCCGAGGGCCTGGAGCTGCCGAAGATCGACAAGCTCCGGCACTACTTCAACCACCCCGGCTTCCTGGAGCCCATGATCGACGGCGTGCTCCGATCACTGGCCGACCTCCCCGAGGACGTCCGGGACGGCGCGCACATCGCCTTCACCACCCACTCGATCCCGACCGCCGCCGCGGACACCTCCGGCCCGGTCGAGGACCACGGCGACGGCGGCGCCTACGTCGAGCAGCATCTGGACGTCGCGGAGTTGATCGCGGACGCCGTGCGCGAGCGCACCGGCGTCGACCACCCCTGGCAGCTGGTGTACCAGTCGCGCTCCGGAGCCCCGCACATCCCGTGGCTGGAGCCCGACATCTGCGACCACCTCGAGGAGCGCCACGCGGCCGGGGTCCCGGCGATCGTCATGGCGCCCATCGGCTTCGTCTCCGACCACATGGAGGTCCTGTACGACCTCGACACGGAGGCCAAGGCGAAGGGCGAGGAACTGGGGCTGCCGCTGCGCCGCTCCGCCACCGTCGGCGCCGACCCGCGGTTCGCCGCCGCGATCCGCGACCTCGTCCTGGAGCGGGTCGCCGTCGAGCGCGGCCAGGAGGTCACACCGTGCGCCCTGGGCGCCCTGGGCGCCCTGGGCCCGAGCCACCACCTCTGCCCGGTGGGCTGCTGCCCGGCCCGTGCCCCCCGCCCCGCCGCCGCGGGCGCCGACAGCACGTACGCGTGAGGAGCGCCGTGACCGACACCCTGCACTCGGACCTGCTCGCCCTGGCCCAGGAGGCCGCCCGACAGGCGGGCGAGCTGCTGCGTGACGGCCGCCCGGCCGACCTCGCGGTCGCCGCCACCAAGTCCAGCCCGATCGACGTGGTGACCGAGATGGACATCGCGGCCGAGAAGCTGATCACCGGCCTGATCGCCGACCGCCGCCCCGACGACGGTTTCCTTGGCGAGGAGGGTGCCTCGGTCGAGGGCTCGAGCGGCATCCGCTGGGTGATCGATCCGCTCGACGGCACCGTCAACTACCTGTACGGGCTGCCCACTTGGGCCGTCTCCATCGCGGCCGAGCAGAACGGCGAGCGAGTCGTCGGAGTCGTCGCGGCGCCGATGCGCGGTGAGACGTACCACGCGATACGCGGCGGCGGCGCGTGGGCCACGGGCGCGTGGGACGGCGAACGGAAGCTGACCTGCCGCCCGGCGCCGCCCCTCGACCAGGCCCTCGTCTCGACCGGCTTCAACTACGTCTCCGAAGTCCGCGCCCACCAGGCCGACGTCGTACAGAAACTCATCCCGCTCCTGCGGGACATCCGGCGCGGCGGCTCGGCCGCGGTCGACCTGTGCGACGTGGCCGCGGGCCGCCTGGACGGCTACTACGAGCGGGGCCTGCACCCTTGGGACCTGGCTGCCGGGGACCTCATCGCCCGCGAAGCAGGCGCGCTGACCGGCGGACGCCCTGCAGAGCCCCCGTCGAACGCCCTGACGGTCGCGGCCACCCCGGGCGTCTTCGAGCCCCTTCAGCGCCTCCTGGAGGACTTCGGCGCCTGGCACGACTGAGCAAGGACCACGACTGAGCAGGAACCACGTCCCCACACACAACAGTCCCCGGCGCTGGATTCGCCGGGGACTGTCGTCGTGCGTGTGCTGTGGATCAGACGCTGGACGCGCCGACCTCCACACCGTGTTCGGCCGCCAGGCGGCGCAGGTCGTCGAGCTCGCCCTGCTCCACCTCGACGAGGAAGTCGTCGCCCTCGTCACGAGCCCGCGTCAGGTCGGACTCGGTCGCCCTTATGCGCTGCAGAAGTCCTGCGGTGAATGCGTCCATGCTGCGCCCCCTCGTCCTGGGTCGTGGGTCGGTGGCACGGGGGTGTGCCGTTCGGAAGGGGCGATCACGTCTCCTGTGGATGCCCAGCGCTGCCCGGGCTGGGCGGCGACGGTGCCGGACACCCACGCCCGCTCTGCGGAAAGCGGTTTGCGGCGTACCACATGGTGCTGCGGTACATGCAGAGCGTGATCGCGGGGTGTAATCGGTCCTCCCCCCGCTCCCTCCCGCGGAAACCTCAACCGGAGGAGAAAATCTCGTATTCCCGGTCGCCGCACGCTCCTCCAGGGCCCCGGTTCCTTGCCTTACCGCCGACTTATGGCCGAAAAGGGCAGGATGGAGGTCAACAATCCCACGTAGACCCTGCCCGCGTGCGCCCTGGAGGCGCTACGCGGGTGGACACAGGAAGGACAAGCGACGTGCGCGTACTCGTCGTCGAGGACGAGCAACTGCTCGCCGATGCGGTGGCCACCGGACTGCGCCGGGAGGCCATGGCCGTCGACGTCGTGTACGACGGTGCGGCCGCCCTGGAGCGCATCGGCGTCAACGACTACGACGTGGTCGTCCTCGACCGTGACCTCCCGCTGGTGCACGGCGACGACGTCTGCCGCAAGATCGTCGAACTCGGCATGCCCACACGCGTGCTGATGCTCACGGCGTCGGGCGACGTCAGCGACCGGGTCGAGGGCCTGGAGATCGGCGCCGACGACTATCTCCCCAAGCCCTTCGCGTTCAGCGAGCTGACGGCACGCGTGCGTGCCCTGGGCCGGCGCACCAGCGTGCCGCTGCCGCCCGTCCTGGAGCGCGCCGGCATCAAGCTCGACCCGAACCGCCGCGAGGTCTTCCGCGACGGTAAGGAAGTCCAGCTCGCGCCGAAGGAGTTCGCCGTCCTCGAGGTGCTGATGCGCAGCGAGGGCGCGGTCGTCTCCGCGGAACAGCTGCTGGAGAAGGCCTGGGACGAGAACACGGACCCGTTCACCAACGTCGTGCGCGTGACCGTGATGACCCTGCGCCGCAAGCTGGGCGAGCCGCCCGTCATCGTCACCGTCCCCGGCTCCGGTTACCGGATCTGATCCAGTGGCCGCCACACCGGCGCCTCCCCAGGCGCCCCCGAAGCCCACCTGGGACCCCCGCAGGCCGGAGGCCCCGTTCCCCTGGCTGCGCCCGACCATCCGGATAAGGCTCACGCTGCTGTACGGCGGCATGTTCCTGATCGCGGGCATCCTGCTGCTGTCGATCATCTATCTGCTCGCCGCCCAGGCGCTGAATGTCGGCAGCGATCTGCCCTTCAAGATCACTAAGGGGCAGGTCACCAGCAATGTCTGTGACCTGCCGGCGAGCGCCACCCCCGACGTGTTCAACGACGCGATGAACGCGTGCGTCAACGAACAGCGCCAGCACGCCCTGGACAACCTCCTCAGCCGCTCGCTGCTGGCCCTCCTCGGCCTCGCCGTGATCGCCTTCGCCTTCGGCTACGCCATGGCGGGCCGCGTCCTGTCGCCGCTCGGCCGGATTCTGCGCACGGCACGCGCGGTGGCGGGCTCGGACCTGTCCCGCAGGATCGAGCTGGACGGCCCGGACGACGAGATCAAGGAACTGGCGGACACCTTCGACGACATGCTGGAGCGGCTGCAGAGAGCCTTCACCGCCCAGCAGCGCTTCGTCGGAAACGCGTCTCACGAGCTGCGCACCCCGCTCGCGATCAACCGCACGCTCCTGGAAGTGCACCTGTCCGACCCGCAGGCGCCGGTGGAGCTCCAGCAGCTCGGCAAGACGCTGCTGGCCACCAACGAGCGCAGCGAGCAACTCGTGGAGGGCCTGCTCCTCCTCGCGCGCAGCGACAACCAGATCGTCGAGCGCAAACCGGTGGACCTCGCCGAGGTCGCCGCGCAGGCCGTCGACCAGGTGCACGCCGAGGCGCAGGCCAAGGGCGTACGGATCCAGAGCGAGCAGAAACCGGCGGTGGTCCAGGGCAATGGCGTACTACTGGAGCGGATCGCGCTGAACCTCGTGCAGAACGCCGTGCGGTACAACGTCCCGGAGGGCGGCTGGGTCGAGGTCAGCACCGAGGTCCAGCACGGTCAGGCGGTCCTGGTCGTCACGAACACGGGCCCGGTCGTCCCGGCGTACGAGATCGACAATCTCTTCGAGCCGTTCAGACGGCTGCGCACCGAGCGCACGGGCAGCGACAAGGGCGTCGGACTCGGGCTGTCCATCGCCCGGTCCGTGGCCCGGGCACACGGCGGGCACATCACCGCGCAACCGCGCGAGGGGGGAGGGCTCATGATGAGGGTCACCCTGCCCGTCTGAGATCATGCCGCGACACACACGGGGATGTTCGCTTTGCGCGGAATTTTCAAGGGCCGCTCTCGGCGTCTCCGTGTGTGATCGATCACAAAGGCAACTTTCCGGCCATCTACTCTCAGTGATCATGCACCCTGTCGGAAAGCCGGGAAAATCCCGGTTTTCGGGGACCTTGATCACGGGAAGTACACGGTGAGACGCCTTTGAAGTGCGGCATCGGGACCGTGTACGGTCCGCATCGCCATCCAAGCCGATCACTCTTGAGGAGTCCGGTTGGGTGTCGATTGAGTAACAGACCTTGATGTGAGGCAAAATCTCCGCCTCGGGTCGGGCACAAGTCCGGCCTCTCACGCGTTACGTGCGCTGGAGACACCACAGACACCCAGAGGGGGAGAGCGACATGGCAACGGATTACGACACCCCACGCAAGACCGACGACGACGTCGACTCGGACAGCCTTGAAGAGCTCAAGGCCCGTAGGAACGACAAGTCGACCTCCGCAGTGGACGTCGACGAGTTCGAGGCCGCCGAAGGCCTTGAGCTGCCCGGCGCGGACCTCTCGAACGAGGAGCTGGCCGTCCGGGTGCTGCCCAAGCAGCAGGACGAGTTCACTTGCATGAGCTGCTTCCTGGTGCACCACCGCAGCCAGCTGGCCCGGGAGAAGAACGGTCAGCCGATCTGCCGCGACTGCGACTGAGGACGGGTCGGCCGTGACTGGCTCGACCCCTCCCTGGAAGCGCCGCTTCCCGAGGGGAGCGGACGAAGGGCCGCTGGGCGGTCCTCATGGCGCGCGTGACGACGAGCGGGGCTCATCCGATTCAGGATCGGCCTCGCTCGAACCGGCCGACCGGGCCGACCTCCCGGTGCCGGTCCCGACGGAGGCTCCGGCACCCGTCGCACGGAGACGTGCGGCGGTCTTCCGGGACAAGGCCAGGGAAGGCGTCCGCAAGAGTGGCAGCCGGGCCCGGGCGGGCCTGGCGTACCTCGCCGACCGGCTGATCGAGATCGCCCCGCGGATCCCCGTACGCGACCTCGAGACACTGCGCCGGCAGTTCCCGGGCCTCGGGCCCGAGCAACTCGCGGACAAGCTCGTGACGGGCGCGGCCAACGCGACGTCCACGGTCGGCGCCGGCATCGGAGCGGCGGCCATGCTGCCGGTACCGCCCGCGATGCCGACCGAACTGGCCGCCGAGATCACCGGCGTCGCGGCCATAGAGCTGAAACTGATCGCCGAACTGCACGAGGTCTACGGCGTACGTCCGCCCGGCAATCTCAAGCAGCGCAGCACCGCGTATCTGAACTCCTGGTCGGGAGAGCGCGGGGTCGACGTGACGAAGCCGTCGACGTTCAGTGCGGCGATGAACGGACAGATGAAGCGCCAGCTGCGCCAGCAGATCATGAAGCGCATGGTCCGCAACCTGCCGAACCTGATGCCGTTCATGGTCGGGGCCGCGGTCGGGGCGGTCATGAACCGCAGAGACACCCGCAAGCTCGCCGAGCACATCCGCAAGGACCTGCGCAAGGCACAGGTGCCGTGGGAGACGCTGACCGAGCTGCCACCGCTGGAGACTCCCGCGGATCCGTTGCGTCTCGGCGAGATCCCCAAGGAACTCGGGAACTGAACCGAATCTTTGCCCGGCAGGCAGAATCTTTGCCTAGGCGGCCGCCGCCCGCGCGGCCTTCAGCGCCTCCGCCAGCCGCTCGGGCTCCCGCGTCGACAGGTACAGATACGGCGTCGGGTCGTCCGGGTCGGTGACCTCGACCTTCAGCGCGGTCGGGATGTAGGCGCGCAGCAGCAGGAACGCGCGCGTGTCCGCCTTGTACGTGCGCCAGGCGCGCGCCTCCTCCGGGTCGAGGATCTCCGCCTCACCCAGGGCCGTCACCGGGATCTTCGCCTCGCCCGCGATCAGCGAGCCGCCGACGACGCGGATGCGCGGCGAGCCGTACGAACTGGCGACGACGGCCGCGGCCGCGGTGCCGCCGGCCAGGCCGCCGAGCATCGGCAGCGTGCCGAACGGCAGCAGGATCAGCGCCATGGAGACCCCGACCAGGAAGCTGATCAGCCACCAGGAGCGGGGAGCGGTCAGGCGTTCTTCGTACGGGGTGGCGGAGAGCTGCATACGGCCAAGCTTGGCACGGTGTCGGTATCAGGTCGGCGCGCGGGTAAGGTCTGCGGCTGTGAGTGGTTCGTCCGGAGTTCTCAAGCCCCCCGCCGACGCCAGGAAGCCGGTGCGTCATCCCGACGCCCCCGCGCCCGGTGAACTGCTCGGCGCGCACTACGGCCAGTGCTTCGGCTGCGGCGGCGAGCAGGCCCACGGACTGCATCTGGAGGCGCGGGCGGGCGAGGGTGTCTCCCTCACCGCCGAGTTCACCGTGCGGACCGCACACCAGGGCGCCCCGGGGCTCGCGCACGGCGGTGTGCTGGCGACCGCCCTCGACGAGGCCCTCGGCTCGCTGAACTGGATGCTGCGGACGATCGCCGTGACCGGCCGCCTGGAGACGGACTTCGTCGCGCCGGTGGCGGTGGGCACCACACTGCATCTGACCGCCGAGGTCGTGGCGGTGGCCGGGCGGAAGATCTACTCGACGGCCGTCGGACGCATCGACGGTCCCGACGGACCCGTGGCCGTCCGCGCCGATGCGCTCTTCATCGAGGTGAAGGTCGATCACTTCGTCGACAACGGCCGCCCGGAGGAGATCCGGGCCGCCATGGACGACCCGGACCAGATCAGGCGTGCCCGCGCCTTCGAGGTGAATCCGTGAGCCGTGACCCCGTGAACGTGCTGATCCGGCGCGTCGACCCGGACGTACCGCTTCCGTCGTACGCGCACCCCGGTGACGCGGGAGCCGATCTGCGCACCACCGAGGCGTGCGTACTGGAGCCCGGTGAGCGGGCCGTGCTGCCCACGGGGGTGTCTGTCGCGCTCCCGGAGGGGTACGCGGCCTTCGTGCACCCGCGCTCCGGTCTTGCCGCCCGCTGCGGTGTCGCCCTCGTCAATGCCCCGGGGACGGTTGATGCCGGGTACCGTGGAGAGATCAAGGTGATCGTGGTGAATCTCGACCCGCGCGAGGCCGTGCGGTTCGAGCGCTTCGACCGGATTGCCCAACTGGTCGTCCAGCAGGTCGAGAGGGTCCGCTTCCAGGAGGTCGCGGAGCTTCCCGGGTCGGCGCGGGCCGAAGGGGGCTTCGGATCCACCGGCGGCCATGCCGCGGTGACCGGAACGAGCAGCACAAGCGGTCAGGCCGCCGTGGGCGGCGCGACGGGTGGGAATCGATACGCTTCGGTCGTATCCGACCGGGAAGGACAGTGACGTGTTCGGACGTCGCAAGAAGAAGGGTGCCGCCGACGACGCGGCCGGCGAGGCCGAGCAGGTCGTCGACAGTGTCGACACTGAGGCGGACGTTGAGGTAGAGAGCGGGCGCGTGCGGCTCGAGCCGGAGCCGCGGCCCGACGGGCCCTGGGACAGCTCCGAGGTGAGCGACCCGGCCGAGGGCCGGGTCGACCTGGGCGGCATCTTCGTGCCGGGTGTCGAGGGCATGGAGCTGCGGGTCGAGGTCGCGGGCGACGCGATCGTCGCGGCGACCGTCGTGCTGCGCGACAGCGCCGTCCAGTTGCAGGCCTTCGCCGCTCCCAAGCGCGAGGGCATCTGGGGCGAAGTACGTGAGGAGATCGCCGGCGGCATCACTCAGCAGGGTGGCATCGTCGACGAGGTCGAGGGTCCGCTGGGCTGGGAGCTGCGCGCCCAGGTGCCGGTGCAACTGCCGGACGGCACGGGCGGCTTCCAGGTCGTGCGGTTCGTCGGGGTGGACGGGCCCCGCTGGTTCCTGCGCGGGGTGATCTCCGGGCAGGGCGCGGTGCAGCCGCAGGCCGCGGGGCTGCTCGAGCAGATCTTCCGGGACACGGTCGTGGTCCGCGGCGACGGCCCGATGGCGCCCCGCGACCCGATCGTCCTGAAGCTGCCGAACGACGCTCAGATGGTCCCCGAGAGCGTCCAGCAGGAGGAGGCGGGCTCGCGCTTCTCCGGTGGCATGGGGCAGTTGCAGCGCGGGCCGGAGATCACCGAGGTCCGCTAGTCAGACACGAGAAGGGCCGCATCCCGGGTTCGGGGTGCGGCCCTTTTTCGTGCGCGGAACCGTCAGGGTTCTGTCAAAGACGTCCCCTGGCGCCTACCGCGTCCCGTTTGTCCACATCGTTGGCCGTAAGGTCGACGCTGCGTACGCAGCAGTGAACGGGAAGACAATAGGGCCATGGGACGCGGCAAGCTTCGGATCTACCTCGGTGCGGCACCGGGCGTGGGCAAGACGTACGCGATGCTGTCCGAGGCGCACCGGCGGGTGGAGCGGGGCACGGACTGTGTGGTCGCGTTCGTGGAGCATCACGGCCGCCCGCGGACCGAGGTGATGCTGCACGGTCTGGAGCAGATCCCGCGCCGGGAACTGGAGTACCGCGGCGGTCTCTTCACGGAGATGGACGTCGATGCGGTCCTCGCGCGCCGCCCGAGAGTCGCCCTGGTCGACGAGCTGGCGCATACGAACATTCCCGGGTCGCGGAATGCCAAGCGGTGGCAGGACGTGGAGGAGTTGCTGGCTGCCGGGATCGATGTGGTCTCGACGGTGAACATCCAGCATCTGGAGTCCCTCGGCGACGTCGTCGAGTCGATCACAGGGGTGCGGCAGCGGGAGACGGTGCCGGACGAGGTGGTGCGCCGAGCGGATCAGATAGAGCTGGTCGACATGTCGCCGCAGGCGCTGCGCCGGCGGATGGCGCACGGCAACATATACCGGCCGGACAAGGTGGATGCGGCGCTGTCGAACTACTTCCGGCCCGGGAATCTGACGGCGTTGCGGGAATTGGCGCTGTTGTGGGTGGCGGACCGGGTCGATGAGTATCTGCAGCAGTACCGCAGTGAGCATCGGGTGTCGGCGATCTGGGGTTCGCGGGAGCGGATCGTGGTGGGGCTGACCGGCGGACCGGAGGGGCGGACGCTGATCCGGCGGGCGGCGCGGCTGGCGGAGAAGGGGGCCGGCGGTGAGGTGCTGGCGGTGTACATCGCCCGCAGTGACGGGCTCACGTCCGCCTCGCCCAAGGAACTGGCGGTCCAGCGCACGCTTGTCGAGGACCTGGGCGGCACGTTTCATCACGTGGTCGGGGACGACGTTCCTGCCGCCCTGCTGGACTTCGCGCGCGGAGTGAACGCCACGCAGATCGTGCTCGGCGTATCCCGGCGCAAGAGCTGGCAGTACGTCTTCGGGCCGGGCGTGGGGGCGACGGTCGCCCGGGACTCCGGGCCCGATCTCGACGTCCACCTGATCACCCACGACGAGGCGGGCAAGGGACGGGGCCTGCCCGCCGCCCGGGGCGCGCGCCTCGGGCGGTCCAGGATCATCTGGGGCTGGCTGGTCGGACTGGCCGGCCCGGCGCTTCTGGCGGTGCTGCTGAACGCCGTCGATCTCGGCCTGGCCAACAACATGCTGCTCTTCCTGACGGTGGTCGTGGCGGCGGCGCTGCTCGGCGGGCTCTTCCCGGCGCTGGCCTCGGCGGCCTTCGGGTCGCTGCTGCTGAACTACTTCTTCACCAGGCCCCAGTACCGGCTGACCATCGCGGACCCGAAGAACATCGTCGCCCTCGTGATCTTCGTCGCGGTGGCGGTGTCGGTGGCGTCGGTGGTGGATCTGGCGGCCCGGCGTACCCAGCAGGCGGCACGGCTGCGGGCCGAGTCGGAGATCCTGTCGTTCCTGGCGGGCAATGTGCTGCGCGGTGAGACCGGGCTGGAGGAGCTGCTGGAGCGGGTGCGGGAGACGTTCGGGATGGAGTCGGCGGCGCTGCTGGAGCGGCAGAGCGATGTGGAGCCGTGGACCTGCGCGGGCAGTGTGGGGCCGCGGCCGTGCGCGAGCCCGGAGGACGCGGACGTGGACGTGCCGGTGGGCGACCACATGGCGCTGGCGCTGACCGGGCGGGTGCTGCCGGCGGAGGACCGGCGAGTGCTGGCCGCGTTCGCCGCGCAGGCCGCGGTGGTGCTGGACCGGCGGCGGCTGCGGGCGGAGGCCGACCGGGCCCGGGCGCTGGCGGAGGGCAACCGCATCCGCACCGCGCTGCTGGCCGCCGTCAGCCACGACCTGCGCACCCCGCTGGCCGGCATCAAGGCGGCGGTGACCAGCCTGCGCTCGGACGACGTGGCGTGGTCGGAGGAGGACCAGGCGGAGCTGCTGGAGGGCATCGAGGACGGCGCCGACCGCCTCGACCACCTCGTGGGCAACCTGCTGGACATGTCCCGGCTGCAGACCGGCACGGTCACTCCGATCATCCGGGAGATCGACCTGGACGAGGTGGTGCCGATGGCGCTGGGCGGGGTGCCCGAGGACAGCGTGGATCTCGACATCCCCGAGACCTTGCCCATGGTGTCCGTCGACGCCGGGCTGCTGGAGCGCGCGGTGGCCAACCTGGTCGAGAACGCCGTCAAATACAGCCCGGACGGCAAGCCCGTCCTGGTGTCCGCCAGCGCCATCGCCGACCGAGTCGAGGTGCGGGTGGTCGACCGCGGGCCCGGCGTCCCCGACGAGGCCAAGGAGCGTATCTTCGAGCCCTTCCAGCGCTACGGCGACGCCCCGCGCGGCGCCGGAGTCGGCCTCGGTCTCGCCGTCGCCCGCGGTTTCGCCGAGGCGATGGACGGCACCCTGCACGCCGAGGACACCCCCGGCGGCGGCCTCACCATGGTCCTCTCCCTCCACGGGACCGGCTCCCGCCCGCCGGACCCGGCCGGACCGCACGCGCAGGAACCTCTTCACCCCGCTCGACCGGAAAGGCAGTCCCTATGACCCGGGTGCTCGTGATCGACGACGAGCCGCAGATCGTGCGCGCCCTAGTGATCAACCTCAAGGCCCGCAAGTACGAGGTCGACGCGGCCCACGACGGTGCCACCGCCCTCCAGCTCGCCGCCGCCCGCCACCCCGACGTCGTGGTGCTCGACCTGGGACTGCCCGACCTCGACGGCGTCGACGTGATCAAGGGGCTGCGCGGCTGGACCCGGGTGCCGATCATCGTGCTCTCCGCCCGGCACACCTCGGACGAGAAGGTCGAGGCGCTGGACGCGGGCGCCGACGACTACGTCACCAAGCCCTTCGGCATGGACGAGCTGCTCGCCCGGCTGCGGGCCGCCGTCCGCCGCGCCGAGCCCAACGGGGGCGGCGAGGACGACGTGACGGTGGAGACCGACGAGTTCACCGTCGACCTGGCCGCCAAGAAGGTCAATCGCGCCGGCAAGGACGTACGGCTGACCCCCACGGAGTGGCACCTCCTGGAAGTCCTCGTCCGCAACAGCGGCCGCCTGGTCAGCCAGAAGCAGCTGCTGCAAGAGGTCTGGGGACCGTCGTACGGGACGGAGACGAACTACCTGCGGGTGTACATGGCCCAGCTCAGAAGGAAGCTGGAGGCCGACCCGTCGCACCCGAAGCACTTCATCACCGAGCCGGGG
Organism: Streptomyces sp. NPDC050211; assembly: GCF_040656035.1. Lineage (NCBI taxonomy): Bacteria > Bacillati > Actinomycetota > Actinomycetes > Kitasatosporales > Streptomycetaceae > Streptomyces > Streptomyces sp. NPDC050211. The sequence continues at coordinate 1,361 of NZ_JBFALC010000017.1, read as the reverse complement.
ATGGGGTACCGGTTCGAGCTCTAGCACCGGGGGTACGTAGCTATCGGCGGGCCCCGGTACGCTTCAGATATGAGTGGTGTTCCTCGTTCCGAGAAGCCGGTGGGCCGGTTCCGGCGCATGCTCGACCGGCTCTCCTCGTCGCAGGAGGACCTGGAGTCGGAGGAGCTGCGCGAGGACGCCGACACCGCAGGCTGTATCCGCATCGGTGACTGCCACGACCGTCAGATAGTGACGGTTACTGGTACCTTGCGCACGGTCACCCTGCGGCCGCGTGCCGGAGTCCCGGCGCTGGAGGCCGAGTTGTTCGACGGCTCCGCCGCGCTGGACGTGGTGTGGCTCGGCCGGCGCTCCATCGTCGGGATAGAGCCCGGACGCAAGCTGATCGCATCGGGCCGGATCTCGATGAGCCGGGGACGCCGTGTGCTGTTCAACCCGAAATACGAACTGAGACCCCTCGGACGGGAGTAGCCGGTGACGTCGCTCGACAAGCCGACCACAGACACCGAAGACACCGCAGCCGCCGGGCACGACGCCCGGGCGGTGACCGAGGCAGCGCTGTTCGAGGCGTTCGGCGGCCTGCGGGGCATGATCGAGACGGTGTTGCCCGGTCTTCTCTTCGTCACCATCTACACGATCAACAAGGATCTGCATCTGTCGGCGATCGCCGCCCTCGGTGTGTCCCTGCTGCTGGTCGTGGTCCGTCTGGCGATGAGGGACACCGTCAAGCACGCCTTCAGCGGAGTCTTCGGCGTCGCGTTCGGTGTCGTGTTCGCGATGATGACGGGCAATGCCAAGGACTTCTACCTGCCCGGCATGCTCTACACGCTGGGCCTGGCGCTCGCGTACATCATCACGACCCTGGCCGGCGTCCCGCTGCTCGGTCTGATCCTCGGCCCGGTCTTCAAGGAGAACCTCTCCTGGCGCACCCGCAACCCGGGCCGCAAGAAGGCGTACGCCAAGGCCAGTTACGCCTGGGGACTGATCCTGCTCGCCAAGTGCGCGATCCTCTTCCCGCTGTACTGGTGGGCCGACACCACCCAGCTCGGCTGGGTCCTGGTCGCCCTGAAGATCCCGCCGTTCCTGCTGGCCGTCTGGCTGACCTGGGTGTTCCTCGCGAAGGCCCCGGCACCGATCGACGTCTTCGCCGAGATGGAGGCGGAGGAGCAGGCCGAAAAGGAACGCAAGGAAGCCCTCACGCAGGAGCACGACGAGGCCACGGCGGGCCGGCACCGCCGGGACGCCTAGCAAGCGGTTCTACGACGACGGAGGGCGGCCCCCCCATCGCGGGGGGGCCCCCCGGGGGGGGACCCAGGAACAGGGCAGAGGACCCGGGGGGGGCGCCCCCCCCCCCCCAGAACCAC
>NZ_JBFALC010000016.1:0-149455 GCF_040656035.1 Streptomyces sp. NPDC050211 | reverse complement strand
ACGGCCAACACCGGGGAATGACCAACATCAACTGACAGCGTGAGGTCCACTTTTCATCTGGTGCCCCCGGTCCACGATTCAGCCGTTACCGACAGGTCATGCCGCGTGCCCCCCGGTGACCGGGCCCAGGACGATCCGCTCAACACCAGTCGCTTAGGCTGGTTTCCTTGTCGCCGGTAAGGAGGCGCAGGCCGCGGCAGCGTGTGCTCGCCGTCCGTCCGAGGGAGGCGTTCGCGTGGCAGTTGCCGGAGGCCGGTCAACGAAGCGGCTCCAGCGGGGAACTCTTTCCCAGGGGCTCATCGTGCGGACCGCGCTGCGGATCCTCGACGAGGACGGGCCGGACGCGCTGACCTTCCAGCGGCTCGGCAAGGAACTGTCCTCCTCCGCGACCGCGGTCTACCGGCACTTCGCGAGTCGCGACCACATCATGGTCGCCGTCGCGGAGGAACTCGACAGGATCTCCCTCGAGGGGTACGAGCCGCACGAGTCGTGGACCGAGTCGCTGCGGGACTTGGCGAACCGTGCCTGGGACACCGCGCTGGTCCACCCGGCGGCCGCCGCGCTCTGCATGGGGAGAGTCACCCGGGGCGTTCACGAGTTGCGCGCCGTCGACGCCGTCCTGGAAGCGTTCCACCGCGGCGGCTGGCGCGGCCGGGAGGCCGTCCTGCACTACCAGGCGTTCTCGAACTTCATCCTCGCCATGGCGAGCAACAACGCCTGGCGGCTCGTCAACCAACGGTTCGGCGCCGAGGTGAACTGGGTGCAGGAGTACCAGCCGGCGGATCCTGACGCGTACCCCTACGCCGAGGCGGCGAAGGAGCACCTGCGCAGCCTCGACATGACCGACGTCTTCCACCGGCAGACGGACATCCTCCTCGCGGCCCTTGAGGCGGAGGCGGCGACGCTCCCGCGCGACTGACCTGCGTCAGTCCTCGCGGCCACCGCCCAGCAGCGTTCTCGCGGCCGAAATCGGCGGCAGGGATGGCGCGCACAAAGATAGTTAACGCTATTGACTACGCCGTTCACTTGGCGGCATCCTCTCCCCACCCAGTGCTCCACGGCTCGCTGCCCAGCGGCGTCCACCGAGCGCCGCGCGCACCGCCTCCACCCCGAACTGCTCGCGCTCGTCCCACCAGATCCCGTGCGACCTGTGCAGAGCGCGACATCCTCTCTCCAGGAGCACCCATGCGCCAGACCCGTACCCGCGCGGTCCCCGTGACCGCAGCCGTCGCCATGACGGCCGTACTCGCCGGCTGTACCACCACGGGATCGACGTCCGGAGACCCGAGCGGCGGCGATGCCGCCACGGCGACGAAGATCCGGACGACGATCGACGTGCCGGCCGGCTTCGATCCGGCCAAGGCTCTGTCACTGCCGGACTACCAGCTCGCCCGGAACAGTTACGACACCCTTGTGCGCAAGGACGACGGCGGGCTCGTCGGCGGGCTCGCCACCAAGTGGGAGAACACGCCGACCTCGGCCACGTTCACCCTGCGCGCCGACGCGACCTGCGCCGACGGGACGCCGATCACGCCGACGGTCGTCAAGGGCTCCCTCGACCGCTACATCGACCCGAAGACGGCGGCGCCCGATCTCTCCACGGTCTTCGGCCCCGGCAACACGGTGAAAGTGACCGCCGACGACGCGGCGCGGACGGTGAAGATCACGCTCGCCAGGCCGTGGGGCGACATGGTCACCGGCCTGTCGGTCGCGAGCACGGGCATCGTCTGCCCTGCGGGACTCAAGGACCTCAAGGCCCTTGCCGCCGGTAAGGCCAAGGGCTCCCAGTCCGGCCCGTACCTTCTTGAGAAGTCCCAGTCCGGCGTCTCGTACTCCTACACCCTTCGCCCTGAGTACAAGGCATGGCCGGCCTGGCGTACGAAGATTTCCGGCAAGGTCGCCGCGACGATGGAGTACCTGGTCTCGCCCGACCCGACGGCGACCGGCAACCTCGTGACGAGCGGCCAGCTCGACATCGGCAAGATCGACGCCTCCGGTATCCCGCGCTTCGACGGCGTGGCCGGCCACAGCGTGAGCATCAGCCGGTTCTCCGACTTCTACCTGCTCTTCAACGAACGACCCGGCACGGTCTTCGCGGACGTCGCCACCCGCCGGGCGGTCGCCCAGGCGGTCGACCGCGCCGCCTTCACCAAGATCGTCTCGAAGGACACGGGTGAGCCGTCGACGATGTTCGTGCAGAAGGGCATCCCCTGTAACGACCCCGGCACCTCCTTCCTCGTACCGACGGACAAAGCCGCGGCGGCGGACGTGCTCAAGGGCAAGAAGATCCGCCTCGTCGGCCCCCAGGTCGTCGGGCCCGCCGGCGCCGGAAACCAGTACATCCAGGAGGCGCTGCGGGCCGCGGGCGCGGACGTCACCCTCGCCAACGTCGACGTCGGAGCCTGGGTCGGGACCGTGTTCGGCAAGCCTGACGCCTGGGACCTCACGGTCTTCGCCGACCTCAACTTCCTCGGCAGCCTCGCGGGCCCGCTCGCCCACTTCGTGGGCCCGACCGTCCCCGAAGGCGGCGGCAACCTCGGCGCGGTGAAGAACCCCGCGTTGGACAAGGCCTTCGCCCAGGGCGCCGAGGCGACGACCGAGAAGGCCCGCTGCGCCGCGTACCAGACGGCCGCCAAGGCCCTGATCTCGCAGGTGGACGCGGTGCCGCTGGTCAACGACCCGTTCATCTACGCACTGCGCAAGGGATTCAGCGCACAGATGCTCGGCGGCTCGCTCGACGACCCGATCCTGCGCATCACCGGCTGACGGACGGGCCGTTCGCACGTGGCGGAGACCCACGCGGCGGAGACCCACGCGGCCGGACCCGACCGTCCGGCACGGAGAAACCGTCCGGCACGGAGGATCCCCGCGCTGTTCCGGAGCCCCGCACCGAGACCCTTGCACCATTCCGACAGGAGTCCCCTGGTGATCGACCCATTCAGCACCGCCCAGCAGATCGCCGACCTCGTGCGCACGAAAGAGGTCAGCCCGGTGGAGGTGGCCGAGACCTACCTCGACCGCATCGAGCGGATCAATCCCGCCGTCAACGCCGTCGTCTGGCTCGACGCCGACGCCGTGCGCGCGGCGGCCGTCCGGGCCGAGCAGGCGGTGCTGCGCGGCGAGCCGCTCGGCCCGCTGCACGGCGTCCCCGTCCCCATCAAGGACCTCAACTCCGTCGCGGGACAACCCAACACGATGTCCTCACTGGCGATCCGGGACACCCCGCGGACCACCACGGACCCCGACGTCCAGCTCCTCCTCGACGCCGGCGCGATCCCTCTCGGCCGGACGAACTCGCCGGAGTTCGGCGCTCTGACCGTCTCCGAGAACGCCCGGCACGGCAAGACGCGCAACCCGTGGAACCCGGGGCACACCTCCGGCGGGTCGAGCGGCGGCGCGTCGGCGGCCGTCGCGGCCGGGCTCGCCCCGGTGGCGCACGCCTCCGACGGCGGCGGATCGATCCGGGTCCCGGCGTCCGTCACCGGCCTCGTGGGCCTCAAGCCGAGCCGGGGACGCGTGCCCGCGTTCGTCCGTGGCTGGGAACACTCGACGACCGAAGGCGCGATCACCCGCACCGTGCGCGACGCGGCCCTCATGCTCGACGTCATGGGCCGTCCCGACCGGCTCGGCTGGTACAGCGCGCCCGAACCGGGCCGCCCGTACATCGAGGAGGTCGGTGCCGACCCCGGGCGGCTGCGGATCGGCCTGCTCCTCGACGCGCCGACCGGGCTGCCGGTCGACGAGGAGTGCCGCACGGCGGCGCTGACGGCCGCGCAGGCACTGCGCGACCTGGGACACGAGGTCGTCGAGGCCCGCCCGAAGATGTTCTCGTACGAGGCGATCATGGGCTTCACCTGGACGATCATCAGTGCCTCCACCTACGCCATCGAGGTCGACGATCCCGACGCGGTGGACCCTTACATCCGGCGCCGCCGGGAGACCGCCCTCGAGGTCACCGCGGGCGACTACGCTCGGACGGCCGCCCGCCTCCAGGCCGAGTCACGTGACGTGGTCGCCCAGTGGGGCCGGGACTTCGACGTTCTCCTCACCCCGACCACGGCGGTCGTGGCGCCGCCGGTCGGCCCCGTGTACGAAGAGGCGAACTCCGACCCGGACGGCCCGCGGGCCACCGAGACCCGGATGGTCTCGTTCACCGCGTTCGTCAACATCGCCGGGCTGCCCGCCATCTCGCTGCCCGTCCATACGACCCCGGACGGACTGCCGGTCGGCGCGCAACTCGTCGGCGCACCCTACGACGAGGCGACGCTGCTGCGACTCTCGGCCCAGCTCGAACCACGGTTCCGCTGGCACGAGCGGCATCCGGACGACGCGGCGCTCACGGCGGCGGCGCTGTGAGCGCCGGGTCCGCGGTCCCGACCGGGCCGCTGCCTGCCGCACCCGTCCGGCGTGTTCCCCGGCTGCGGCTGGGCGGTGGCTGGGCCGGGTTCGCCGTCCGCCGGGCGGGTGGCCTGCTGATGTCCATGCTGCTGCTCGTCCTGGTGACGTTCCTCATCGTGCCCCTGCTGCCCGGGGACCCGGCCCGGGCGATCGCCGGCACCAACTCGTCCCCGGCCACGCTCGCGGCGATACGCGAACGACTCGGCCTCGACGAGCCGATGGCGACGCGGTTCGTCCACTACCTCGGCGACATCGCGTCCGGACGGCTCGGCACCTCGTTCCGGTTCGACACCCCGGTCGCGGACATCGTCGCGACCCGGTTGCCGTACACCGTCCAGCTCGTCATCCCGGCCGTCCTGCTCTCCCTGGTCATCGCCGTCCCGCTGGGCATGACCGTCGGTGTCCTCACCCGTGACGGACGCCGCCGTCGGCTCGGCGTCGGCTTCGGCACGGTCGCCGGGCTCCTCGCGTCGGCGCCGGTCTACGTCGTCGCGACCCTCCTCATCGTCCTGTTCTCGATCAGCCTCGGGTTGCTGCCGTCCGGCGGCGCCACGACACCGAGCGCGCTCGTCCTGCCGATCGCCGCGCTCTGTATCGGCCCGGCCTTCGCCATCGCCCGGGTCGTCCGGCAGGAGACGGCCTCGGTGCTCGCCCAGGACTACATGAGGACCGCCCGCGGCCACCGTCTGGGATCCGTGCGTCTCCACCTCCGGCACGCGCTGCCCAACCTCGTGACGAGTGTCCTCACCCTGAGCGGTCTCGTCCTCACGTCCCTGCTCGGCGGGACGATCATCCTGGAGAACGTCTTCACCTACCCAGGGCTCGGCACCGAGGTCGTCCAGGCGATCATCTACAAGGACTATCCGGTGATCCAGGGCATCATCCTCGTCGTCGGCATGCTCGCCCTGCTCGTCAACCTCCTCGTCGACGTCGTCCTCGGCATCGTCGACCCCCGCACCCTCGAGGGAGGTCGTCGTGGCCACTGAAATGACCGTGCGCCGATGGCGACGCAACCCGTCGCTGCTGTCCGGCGCGGTGATCCTCGGACTGCTCCTCGTCGTGGCCCTCGTGGCCCCGCCGCTGCTGAGCGACTCCGCCGAGACCCTCACCGACGACGCCCGGCTCGGGCCCGGCGCCGACCATCTCCTCGGCACCGACGCCTTCGGCCGTGACGTCCTCGCCCGGGCGCTCGTCGCGACCCGGCTCACCCTGCTCATGGCCGCCGCCGCCACCGCCGCCTCGTTCGTCGTCGGCGTCGCGATCGGCGCGCTGGTCCACCTGGCCCCCGGGTGGCTGCGCGAGACCTGTCTGCGGCTCATCGACTCGGCGGTTGCCTTCCCCTCGCTTGTGCTCGCCCTCGTCATCGCGGCGGTGCTCGGACCGGGCACGGTGTCCGCGATCGTCGCGATCGCCGTCGCCGGCGTCCCCGGGTTCGCGCGATTGACGGCGAATCTCGCCGCGACCGTCGCGGACAAGGACTACGTGCTCACCGCGCGCCTGCTCGGCGTTCCCGGCCTGCGCATCCTGGGCCGGCATGTCCTGCCGAACATCAGCGGGCCGCTGCTGGTGCTCCTCAGTTCGAGCTTCACCCTGTCCCTGCTCGACATCAGCAGTCTGTCGTTCGTCGGCCTCGGTGTGCAGAACCCGCAGTACGACTGGGGCCGGCTGCTCAACGAGGCGCTGCCGTCGATCTTCGCCCAGCCGTCGATCGTCCTCGCTCCGTCGGTCATGCTCATCGTCACCGGTGTGGGCGCCATGCTCCTCGGAGACGGCGTGGCCTCCCTCGTCGACCCGCGAACCCGCGGCACAGCGCCCGCACCGGCCAAGACGGCGGACGCGGCGGGACCGGCCGCTCCGGCACAGGACGGCGCGGCGGAGGCGCCTCAGGCGCTTCAGGCGTCGGGCGGTGCGGGGGCAGCGTCCGGCACGGAACCGGACGGCCTGCTGACCGTCGCCGGGCTGACCGTGCGGGCCGGCGACCGGACACTCGTCGACGACGTGTCGTTCACCATCGGGGCAGGCCAGATCGTCGGCCTCGTAGGGGAGTCGGGCTCGGGCAAGTCCACCATCGCCATGGCGGTCGCGGGCCTGCTCCCCGAGGGCGTACGGGCGAACGCGTCGCGCCTTGCCCTCGGCGACCTCGACCTGCTCGGAACACCGCCCGAGCGACGCCTCGCGACCGAGATCGGCATCGTCTACCAGGACCCGATCGGCACGTTCAACCCCGCGCTGCGGCTCGGCACCCAGCTCACCGAGGTGGCCAGGGTGCATCTGGGGACGCCCCGGCGTCAGGCCGCGCAGGACATGGTCCGCGCCCTGGCCGACATCCACGTCACAGAGCCGGACCGGCGACTGCGCCAGCACCCGCACGAGCTGAGCGGCGGCATGCTCCAGCGCGCCTCGATCGCCTCCGCGATGACGACGAACCCGCGGCTGCTCATCGCCGACGAACCGACGACGGCCCTCGACGTCACCGTCCAGGCGGAGGTGCTGCGGCAGTTCCGGCGCATCAACCGCGAGCACGGCACGGCGATGCTGTTCATCTCGCACGACATCGGCGTGGTCGGCGTGCTCTGCGACACCGTCCTGGTGCTCCACGGCGGCCGGGTCGTCGACCGGACGACGGGCGGCGACCTGCGCCGGGGAACGGTCACCCACCCGTACACCCGCGCGTTGCTCGCGGCGACGCCCGCCGCGGACGAGGCCGGTGGAACCCTCAGCGCGGTCCGGTGGACGGCCGACGCGTATGCGGCGCAACCGAGCGGGGCGCCGTCGGACGACCTTTCCGACGACCTATCTGACAAAGCCGCGGACCGCCCCCCGGCCGCGGAAGGGAGCCGCTGATGTCCGCCACAGCCACCGCACCGGACCTGCAGACGGCCGCCCCGCTGCTGCGCGTCGAGGACCTCACCGTCGAGCTCGGCCACGGCGCCGCGGCCCGCAGGGTGCTCAAGGGAGTCTCGTTCGACATTCCCCGGGGCAGCACCCTCGCACTCGTCGGCGAGTCCGGGTCGGGCAAGACGACGCTCGCGCGGACACTCGTCGGCGTCCACAGGCCGTCGAGCGGCCGGATCCTCGTGGACGGCGCCCCGCTGCGCACCTCGCGCGGACGGGCGGGAGCCGCGACGGTCCAGATGATTCCGCAGGACCCGTACTCCTCGTTCGACCCGCGGCGCACCGTCGCGCAGTCGCTCGCCGAGGCACTCGATCCGATCCGGGCCAGGGTCAAACCGGTCCGGACCCGGATCGCCGAGCTGCTCAGCCAGGTGAGCCTCGACCCGGGCACCATGGACCGCTACCCGCACGAGTTCTCCGGCGGCCAACGGCAGCGGCTGGCGATCGCACGGGCCCTCGCACCGCGTCCCCGGTTCGTCATCGCCGACGAGATCACCTCGGCACTCGACCTGACGACCCAGGCCGAGATCCTCAACCTGCTCGCCGATCTGCGCCGCCGGCTCTCGCTGACGATGCTGTTCATCTCGCACGACCTGGCCGTCGTCCGGCACGTCAGCGACACGGTCGCGGTCCTGCTGCACGGGGACCTCGTCGAACTCGGCCCGACCGGAGCCACCTTCGCCGCGCCGAACCACCCGTACACCGCTCAACTCCTCGCGTCCGTACCGGGCGACCCGAGGTTCCGCCTCGACGACGAGCCCGCCAGGACGTGAACCGACCGGACGCGGTGCGGCTTCCAGCCCGCCGACCGGCCCATGCCGGTCGGCGGGCCGTGCGGCGCTGTCGGCCGGGACCTCGCCGCGCGCGGGGCGGCACCGCGGCACGGTCCCTCACTCAGAGCGAGGGCGAGGACGAGCGCGTGCGCGGCTTGCTGGTGACGACGGACAACGGCAAGCACATCGGGGAAGGCCGGATCTGCTCGGTCGGGCGGGCCGGGAATCCCGACACCCTCGACGGGGTCGACGTCGTCGAGGGCACCGGGACCTCGATCGTGTCCGGCGAGGGGCTCATCGCGACCGCCGGAGCCGTCGACACCCACGTCCACCTGCTGTCGCCGCGGATCATAGAAGCCTCGCTCGCCTCCGGCGTCACCACGATCATCGGGCAGGAGATCGGCTGTTGCGGTGCGCCGGGGCGTGCGGCATGACCACCCCGGGAGCCGACACACTTGCCCGGTCTGTGAGGGCATCTTCACCGCCAACCCCCGCCTGCGGCAGGTCTATTGCTCGCTCGACTGCCGACGCGACGCCGAGCGGCCCGGCCCTCCATCACCAACCGGGTTCCCGACATCACCCCTCTCCGTCGGACTCCGTGATGGACTCCGCCTGACCGTCACTGATCAACAGGACTCGGAGACCTTCGGTCGCCGGGTCCTCGCACAACGTCAGGACTCTTGAGCGCGCACTGGAACCCGCCCACATGATTCGCTCGATTCCATCGTCCTCACACTTGAATCGAGCAAACCGATCCGGCATTGTGCTTGAAACAAGCGCAATGTCTGCCGTTCACGCAGGAGAGAGAGGTACTGCATGGACGACATCGACCGGGCCATCCTGCGGGAGCTGCAGGTCGACGGCCGGATTCCTTACGCCGATCTGGGTCCGAAGGTGGGGTTGTCACCCTCGGCCGCGAGGCTCCGGCTGCAGCGGCTGATCGACACCAAGGCGGTCCAGGTCGTCGGAGTGACCGACCCGATGACGATGGGCCAGCAGGCGATGGCACTCCTGGGTTTGCGCGTCGACGGCGATTCCCGGGCGGTCGCCGATGAACTGTCCCAGCACGACGAAGTCGTGTACACGGTCCTGACGGCCGGCGGCTTCGACCTGTTCGCGGAGGTGGTGTGCCCTCAGCCCCGGGATCTTCTGGACTTCATCAACGACGTCGTGCGGCCCGTCGAGGGTGTCGCATCCGTGGAGAACTTCCCCTACTTCGCGATTCACACTCACCGCTTCTTGTGGAACGTCGACTGAGGCATCCGAGCGTCCGAGCCCTGTTTGCCCGCACCAGCCGAGGAATCCCGCATGCTGCCCGACGAGCACCGCACGATCGACTTCTTCACCGAGGACGCCCTTCCCGCACCCCGTATGGCGCCGGCCGAGGCTGAGTTCATCGCTGCCGAACACCTCGGCATCACCGCTCGCGCGGAGGCGCTGGGCAGCCAGCAGGATGCCAACTTCCTGCTGCACACAGACGACGGGACGCCCGCGGCGATTCTGAAGATCGCCAACCCCGCCTTCGGCACGGTGGAGATCGACGCCCAGGACGCGGCAGCCGACCTGATCGCCTCGGCCCGCCCGGAACTGCGTATCGCCACGGTCCTGCGCCGCCCCGACGGCTCCCCGCGGCGCACGACGGTGGACACCGAGAACGGTCCGGCCGTCGCGCGCCTGCTGCGCTACCTGCCCGGCGGCACGCTCTCGGGACCACGGCATCTGTCCCCCCGCAGCGTGGCGGGCATGGGCACCCTCGTCGCAAAGGTCAGCACCGCCCTGCGCCACTTCCGGCACCCGGGCCTCGACCGCGTGCTCCAGTGGGACCCGCAGCACGCGGATCGCGTCGTCGCCAAGCTCGCCGGGCACATCGACGAACCCGACCGGCGCACCGCCGTCCGGACCGCGACCGCCGAGGCCTGGGCGCATGTCCAGAAGCTCGCCGCCACGCTGCCGTCGCAGGCGGTGCACCTGGACCTCACCGACGACAATCTGATCCGCCGTCCCGACAGCCGTCCGCCCATGCCGGACGGGGTCATCGACTTCGGTGACGTGACCACGAGCTGGGCGGTCGGAGAACTCGCCGTGTCACTGTCCTCGATGCTCCACCACGACGGTGTCGAGCCGCACCACGTGCTGCCGGCCGTCAGCGCCTTCCACGCCGTTCGGCCGCTCTGCCCCGAGGAAGCCGAGGCGGTGTGGCCGCTCGTGGTCCTGCGTGCCGCCGTCCTGGTGGCCAGCGGGCGGCAGCAGGCCGCCGTCGACGAGGACAACGTCTATGCCAAGGCCGCGCTCGACCGCGAATGGCGCATCTTCGAACAGGCCACCTCGCTGCCCCTGCCGGTGATGATCCGCCTCATCAGGGACGCGACCGGTATGGCGGACGTGCCTGCCCGGACCACGCGGGCCGATGCGCCGGTGCGTCCTCTCCTGCGGGACCTCGTCGCCGGCGACATCACCCTCCTCGACCTGTCCACCGACGCCGATTCCATGGACCACGGAGCCTGGATGGACGCCGGCACCGAGGCCCGGCTGGTGACCTCCGCGCTCGCGGACGGAGCGGCCGCCGTCGCCACCCGGTACGCCCATACGCGACTCACCCGGACACCGGCGCTGTCGGCGGTGTCCACCGCCACGGTGCCCACCGGAATCGACCTCTGGCTCGGCCGGGATGCCGTGGTGCAGGCGCCCGCCGCGGGGAAGGTCCTTGCCGCGGCGCCGGGCCACGTGGAACTCGCTTACGGCGTACAGGTGTTGACGCTGTCCTTCCCCGGTGCGGTCCAGCCCCCGGTCACCACCGGTGCGACGGTGCAGGCGGGCGAGGACATCACCCACCTCAGCTCCGGTGCCTCGGTCCACGTCGCACTGCGCGACGCCGCCGGCCCCGCTGCCCCGCGCCTGGTCCGCCCCGAATACGCCGCCGGCTGGCTCGCGCTCACCGCCGACCCCGCCCCGCTCCTCGGCCTCCCGGCCGACTCCGGCCGTACGCGCGAGAGGGACCTGCTCGACCGGCGTGACGCCGCGTTCGCCACCGTGCAGGAGCACTACTACGCCAACCCTCCGCGTATCGAACGTGGTTGGCGCCACCATCTGCTGTCCACCGACGGCCGGTCGTACCTCGACATCGTCAACAACGTCACCCCACTCGGCCACGCCCACCCCCGCGTCGAGCAGGCGGTCTCCCGGCAGTTGCGGCGGCTCAACACCAACTCGCGCTTCCACTACGCGTCCGTGGTGGAGTTCACCGAGCGCCTCGCCAACCTCCTCCCCGACCCTCTCGACACGGTGTTCCTCGTCAACTCCGGTTCGGAAGCGGTGGATCTGGGCCTTCGGCTGGCCATCGGGGCCTCCGGCCGACAGGACGTCGTCGCGCTGCGCGAGGCGTACCACGGCTGGACGTACGCCTCCGACGCGGTCTCCACCTCGCTCCAGGACAACCCGAACGCCCCGGCCACCCGCCCGAGTTGGGTGCACACCGTGGACTCGCCCAACTCCTACCGCGGCCGCCACCGCGGGCCGGACGCCGTGCGCTACGCACCCGAGGCCGTCGCGGTGATCGACGAACTGGCCGCTGCCGGCCGCCCGACGGGAGCGTTCATCGGCGAGACCTTCTACGGCAACGCCGGAGGAGTCGCCCTTCCCGACGGCTATCTCGCCCAGGTGTACGCGGCGGTACGGCGTCACGGCGGCCTGGCCGTCGCCGACGAGGTCCAGGTCGGATACGGCCGCCTGGGACACTGGTTCTGGGGCTTCGAGCAGCAGCAGGTCATCCCCGACATCGTCTGTGTCGCCAAGGCCATGGGCAACGGACACCCCCTCGGCGCCGTCATCACGTCGAAGGCGGTCGCGGACCGGTACCGCGACCAGGGCTACTTCTTCTCCTCCACCGGCGGCAGCCCCGTCTCCAGCATCGTGGGTCTCACCGTCCTGGACACCCTGCGCGACGAAGACCTCCAGGGCAACGCGGCGCGTGTCGGCGGCCATCTGAAAAGCCGGCTCGAGGCACTGGCCGACCGCTACGGCATCATCGGCGCCGTCCACGGCTCGGGCCTCTACCTCGGCCTCGAACTCGTCCGGGACCGCGCCGGCCTGGAACCCGCCACAGAAGAGACCGCCGAACTCTGCGACCGCATGCTCGACCTCGGCGTGATCGTCCAGCCCACCGGGGACCACCTCAACATCCTCAAGATCAAGCCACCGCTGTGCATCGACACCACCGCAGCCGACTTCTTCGCCGACATGCTCGACCTGGCCCTCACCCAACTCGGCCACTCCCGCTGACGTCGCACATCCGGAGGCCCGGGGCCCGGCGGCGCGCTGTTCTGGTCGAACATCAACCCGTACGGAACCTTCCGCCCGGAGATGGACAAGGGCCTCGACCTCGGGGGTCCGTCTTGCAACGCCTCAAGACCGACGGGGTGAGCGCAGGCATGCCAGCAGACGGCATGCCGCAAGGCGGCCGGAGCGAAACCGTGAACCTCGACGAGGTGTCGGCGGCGGAGCTGTGGGGCCGGGTGGTTGGGGCGGCAGGTGAAGCGCAAGCGCAGGCAAACATGTGTAGCCAGGGCTGACAGCTTCGGCCTACTCAACGCTTCAAGCCAATCGCCATTGGCTTTGCGCGCTGCCACAATTGTGGGTGTGCTGGGGGGCGCCGGGCCCCGGGGATGAAGGAGTGGCCATGGTCAGCGGCGAGGGAACGATCGAGGTCGCGCCCTTGTTGGCCGGGTGCTACGCGGTTACCGCCCGGGTCGGCGAGGGTGCGGGGCGGGGCACCGAGTGGGTGTCCGGCAGCGGCAAAGACCGCAAGCGGTGGGCTGCCGCACGTCGGCGGTTCGAGAGGGACCGCGCGGACGCCGACGCGGTGTTGGACGCCCCGGTCGAACGGCCATGGTGGCGGCGCGGCCGGCGGCTGGCCCGGGTCCGGTGGTTGCCCGGGTACCGGGCCGAGCAGCGGGCGCGGGCCGCGCAACGCGCCGAACGCGCGGCGTTGCTGGGCCGAGCCGAGCAGCGGTACCGGCCGGTGCACGAGGAGATCCTCACCCGGGTCACGGTGGTCCGCGAGGAGCGGGAGCGCGCGGCGCGGGTTGCCCGGGAGCGGCAGGAGCGACCCGCCGACGTGGCCCGCCGCCAGGTGTGGGGCTGGGTCTGGAAAGGACGGTCGGTCGCCGTGGTGTTCCGACACGACGTGGAAGAGGCCCACTCACTGCTGGCCGATGCGGGCGTGCGGGCGCGCGGGCCGCTGACGCTGTACCAGGTCGGTGACGAGCTGTACGAGTACGGCATGACAACCGTACGCTGGGACGACGCGACGAAACGGGCCGTGGTCGCCGACTGCGCCGAGGCCGGGCACTGGCTCACCTTCACCGAGTGGTGGGCGGCCGTTGGCCCCTGGGAACAGCCACACCGAGGTCCCACCGCCTGGTGCACGAACCGGCCCCGGTGGCCAGTGCCGACGTACCGCAGCCGCGAACGGCTCCGCGAACAGCTTGAGCGGGGCACCAGCCACCACAGCAGCTACGGGGTCGGCGACTCGGGGTTCGGAGGCTTCTAACCTCCGCGGCTGGCCGTCTCATGCCACGAGCAGACCTCATGTGCGTCGCGGCACTCGCGGTGGGGTCGTGTCCCGCGTCGTGGTGTAGCCGATCAAGCTTTGCGCGTTCCGGTACGAGACCGCCGGCGATCTCCCGCAGAGGTGGCAGTCCACGAGGCGCCCTGCTGAGGGGCCCAGCCCAGCCGCGTCACCCCGCCCGGCCCCGCGCCCCGTACATCAGCCGTCGCAGCACCACCTCCACCGGCCCCCGGCGCCCCGCCCGCTCCAGGGCGTACGCCCCCGCCACAGTGATCAGCCAGACGCCGACCGCGAAGAGCGCCATGGTCGCGCTGGTCAGGTGTTCGCCCAGCCCGAGGCCCCAGGCGGCCAGCACCGGGGCGAAGAGCAGCGAGTGCGCGAGGTAGCAGGACAGGGACCGCTTGCCGACCGCCGAGACCGCCGCCACTACTGCTGAACCCCGTCGGGTCCTCCTGCTCGTCCACCAGTGCGCGAACAAGGCGACGGCGGCGACGTAGCCGAGTCCGGCGGCGTTGCCCGTGAGTTCCCGGAGCAGGTAGAGCGCTCCCGTTTCGCTCTGCGCGTCGTCCGGTACGTCGAGGGCCCCGACGTGGGCGAGCGCGGCGGGCAGTGCGCCGAGCCAGCCGACCGTGACGCCGATGACGGCTGTGCGGCGCAGAAGGGTCCGATGGAGCCCGGGTTCCTCCAGGACACGGCGGCGTGCCGCCCAGAAGCCGAGCAGGAAGATGACGTAGCCGCCGCCGACGAGCGCGAGCAGGCCGCCGGAGGTGACAAACAGGCCGGTGGACACGCGGGTGCCGGCCGCGTCGAGCCAGCTCTTCTCCTCCGCGGCGTACGCCACGTAGCCCGCATCCGCGTCGGAGGCGTTCCCGAGGGAGCCCAACTCTCCCTGGAGCAGAGCCGATACGACCGGCTGCAGCGCCAGGAGCACCATCTGGGCGCCGCCGATCCAGATCCACCACTTCAGTGCGCGTTCGCTTCGCCGCAGGAAGACGAGGCCGAGGACGAGGCTCAGCACTCCGTAGTAGCCGACGATGTCGCCCGCCATCAGCAGAGCGGAGTGCGTCAGGCCGATGACGATCAGCCAGAGACTGCGCCTGCGCAAGATCCGGACCGTGTCCCTCTCGGAGGTGCCTGCTGTCGTCTGCCGCAGATAGAGCTGCATCATCCCGTAGCCGAAGAGGAACGCGAAGAGCGGATAGATCCGCAGGTCCAGCACGGTGATCATGGTGAACTGCACCGCGTGGTCGAGCCACGAGCCGTCCACGGGCTGCCATCCCGCAGGTCCGCCCCGCGCCGTCCAGAGGTGGAAGGCCGTGTTGGAAAGGACGATGAGCAACAGCATGAATCCGCGCGCGAGGTCGGGTGCGAGCGCCCGCTCCTCGGCCCGTACGCCCCCGCGCCGCACAGGCTTCTCTTTGCTCGCGATCGTCATGGACCCACGCTAAGAAGGTCCTGACCCGTCCCGACATCGGTCGGTGGTCGCGCGGCGGCCGACCAAGGGATGATGCAGGGGCGGGGCGCCGCGACCAAAGTTGCAACAACGGCCGGGGCCAATCCTGTGTTTGAGCTACTTGCGGACGCGGGACAGGTCCCGCGATCTGGCTGTAGCTGGTCGACGAGCGGTAAACACCCATCCGCGCCTGTCGCCCACCGCTTCTCCGCCGGCTCAACCTTCCCTACGTTCTTCTCTGGGACCGGGCGAGCCCTTCGTATGGTTGGCCCACCCCGGGGCGTCGGGTGGTGAGCGCTCTGTGTTCAACAGTGGTTGGTCAATTTGCTCAGAGATACTTGGTCACAGCGGTCTCGACTTTGACCGGGCCTGTCCCGCGGCTGTTGGGCAGGGAGCGCTTACTGAGATGGCCCAGATCGACCGCAGTTCTTGGGTTTTCCTTGTAGACGACCCAACTGGGGTCAAGGGGGCGCAGGTTCAAATCCTGTCGTCCCGACTTTGCTTTTCGCAGGTCGGAAGCCGTTCTCTCGATTACGGGAGGGCGGCCTTTCGCGTGCCCGGAGGGCTGGTGGTCGCAGGCCGAATCTGGGGACGGCTCGCGGGGGAGCAGAAGCCGGGCGAGGCGGGGGAGCGGAGCCGTTGGATGTGGTCGCGTGGTGATCGCGGCCGATCCGGCCGGGCCTGCCGGTCGGCTTTCTGCTCGGCCGGGGTGAGGGTGTGTTCGATGGTGTCGACGGCTTCGCGGGCGGCCTGCTGGGTGAGGTGCCGCAGATCGTGAACGGTCACTCGGGGAACACCCGCTTCGTCGGACAGGTGCCGGAGTCTGTCCAGAACGGCGCTGGGCCGCAGTGGCCGGCCGTCGGGTCGGCAGAAGACCAGCCCTCTGAAGGGGGTGCCCGGGTTGCTGTGGGTGCGGGCGCTTGAGCGGGCCCGGTGCCCGAGGGCCGCGGCGACGCAGGGTGAGGTTGGGGCGTTACTCGGGACCGGCAGCGTGAGACGACGAAGCTGCGTCGGGGGCGGGGCTTCGTTGCGCAAGGGGCTACGACGAAGCCCGGGGAGTTCGTCTCCGACATCCCAGGGCTTCCTGCTCTCGACTCTCACCGCATTGAGAATGTGCGCGGCCTGGCCGGTCTCTACCTGCTCCCCGACTCGTCCTCTCCCGCCCGCCGGCCTTCCGCGGGGCGGGCGTCTCCCCAGCCCATCCGGATGACCGCGTACGTCTCGCCGTCCCTGGGCGGCCGTGTCCAGGAGCGGGTGGTGAATGTGTGCAGCCGCCCGTTCACGATTGCGTGACGCGGCAGAGATGCCCCGAACTCCCCGGCCACCGCTTTCAGCAGCGACCGTTCCACCTCGACCCCGTCCTCCAGATCGCCGAAGAACCGGCTCGGGTCCAGCGCCGGCGGTATCTCCCCGTTCTGCCGGATCTCTCCGTCCGCGTAGGTGAATGCGTACTGCTCGGCACCGTCTCGCGCCACGGAAAGGTGGAAGAACGGCTCCCCGTGCCATGTCCTCAGGCCGCTCCACACCACCACCGCTCGGGTGCCCGCGCTGGCGGCCGCGGCCGGGGAGACGAACCGCCGCCGGTCGAACGGGGCGGGATCGCCGTCGAAGGCGAAGCTCCAGCCGGTGCCGGCCCGGCCGACCGCCATGAGAGCCCTGTCGTCGTAGGACGAGAACTCCCGCTGGTTGTGCAGCGATCTGTGGCGCGCCTCCCAGAAGGTCATGGGTTCGTTCAGCACGGTGCCGTCCCCGTCCGTGAGTCGGCTGGGCAACTCCTCCGGCTCCACACCTTCCACCAGGACGAACCGGTAGGACGTGCGGTTGTTGCCCGGGTCCGGCTCCGCGAGCCACGCAAGGTTGCCCGGGTCGAGCCCAGCCGTCGGACCCGGCGGCTCACTCGCCTGCCCGCCCCTGGGAGTGGACAGCAGCTCCCGGCCCCGCTCCGGGGTCAGCAGTGGTCCGAGAACGGGGTCGGCTACCCACCCCAGGGGCGCCAGGTGGTCCGGTCCCAGCGGCTCCCACAGGGGCAGGGCATTTATCAGTGTCCGCCACGCCCCGTCGGAGTCTCCCCACCGCGCCAGCTCCCGCGCCCGCTCGACCGCTTCCCCGAACGGTCCGGCCGCCGCGTACCGGTACGTTCCATCCCTCACCTGATCCAGCGTCCTGTACGCCAGTGACACCAGGTCGTCGTCGGCGCCCCGCAGATGGAACGTCAGCGTGGAGTCGTCCCGGTACGAGTGCGCCGCGTGCTCGGCGACCAGCGGTGGCAGCAGCTCGGGCGCATACTGCGGGTCCGTCACCAGGCCGTCGAAGTACACCATGTGGGTCTGTCCGAGCAGGCGACGGATCTGGTCGCCCAGACCGGCGGCCCGCGGTCTGCCGTACGCCTTGGCCTCGTCCAACACCTTCCCGGCCCGCTCCCAGTCGCCGCGCAGCGCCTCCAGCCGGGCCTCCTCCACCTGGGCGTCCAGCTGTCGTGTCGTGTCGTTGACGAACACCGGCTCCCCGTCGCTCGGATGCGCGTGCAGGCTGTGGAACTCCCGGTGCATGTCCCGCATGTACTCAAGGAAGTTCGCGTGCCGCTCGGGTGGCGCGGCCCGCCAGCTCGCCCACGTGTAGACGGCCCACTCACCGTCCTCGTCCACGTCTTCGGGATCCATGAGCACGTGGGAGGCGTCGGACTCGATGTCGAGCTGCAACCCGCGACGCCAGATGTCCACCTCCCGCCGCTCTTCGGGCCCGGCGTCCTCGTCCAGGTACTCCTCGAACATGTCCGCGAGCCCCGACTCGTTGTTGTGCCAGCGCGCGTTCTCGGTCCCCGCCAGCAGCCACACGAACCCGCCCGCGTGCCGCCACCCGTCGCTGACCTCGAGGAACTCCCGGTACGACGGGGGCATCCGTCGGCCGAGGCGCTGCTCCATGGCTGCGATCCGCTCCGCGGATGCGGGCGGGAACCCGAGCCAGCGCGCTCGCCGTGCGGCCTCGTCGTCCTCGCTCCGCGTCTCGTCCTCGGGCAGGGAGTCCGCCCACTCCCCGCTCCACCTGAGCAGGAAGGACCGCCAGTCGAATGCCGTGGTGTCCGTCATGCACCCGATGCTGTCACCCGCCACTGACAGTGCTCCGCCGCTTGCTGCGGCCAACGGGACTCTCGTACGCGCCCGGCACAGCTGGGTGTGCGCGCGTGCCCAGTGCACGGGCGAGGATCACTGTCTGCTGCTCGCCCACGTCGGCGTCCGGGTGGCGAGCAGATCGGACTGGCCCTGCTGTTGCTACAGGTCACGGCCTGCGCGCCACGCGGACCGGCGGGCGCGATCCTTGTCGCGCAGGCATGTCGCCAGACCAACGAACTCGTTCCGGGCCTCCTGTGGGTTGCGGCCCTCCAGCAGGATCTCGGTCAGAGATGCCACCGGCCAGACGACCAGTACGCCGTGTCGCGCGAAGTACACGGCGAGGGTGCGGATACGGAAGGTGTCGGCAGTGTCGAGCCACGCGCCGGCCAGCAGCTTCCAGATGCGGCGGCGCGCCCGGCCGGTGGCGGCGTCGGCGGTGACCACGCTCGCGATCTCCAGCAGGGTCGCGCCGTCAGGGCCGTCGAGGACGAAGGTGTGATCGTCCCAGTGGTCGAAGATCACCGGGCAGTTGATGCCCCAGGGCGTGCCGATGGGCGGATCACCGGCCAGGCGGCGCATCTGCTCCAGGGCACCCGAGGTGATCAGCCGCTGCGTGAGGGCCAGGGGATCGGCGATCGCCTCGTCGTGCGCGCTACGGTGCAGTTCTTCGACGCTGGGAACGTCCTCTCGGAACACTCGAAACAGCGGGTGCTCGATGCTGTTGTTGCGGTAGGCGTATTGGAACGCGGCGAGGATCCAGCACAGCCGGGCCAGGCCCCGTTCCTGCCCCGGCCCGCCGAGCCGTCCGAGCGGGGCGTGAGCGGCAAAGTAGTCGCGCATCCGGTCAAACAGTTCGCCGAGTACCGGTTCGTCCGGCAGGCCGGGACGTGAGAAACGGCGATGTCCCCGCTCTGCGGAGGTGAACACCGTGCCGACGGTCGCTCCTGCGTCGCGTGCCGTCTTCAGGTCGATCCAGCCGCCCGGCTTCGGACGCATGTCCAGTGCCCGCTCGCGGCGATCCTCAGGTAGGCCATCGTGGGTGGGATAGCGCGCCGCCTGCGCATCTGCCCACGCGCGCGAGACAAGCCCGGCGCCGGCCAGTCCCAGCAGTGCCGCATAGGGTGGGGCGGGCTGGATCAGTGCGGCCAGGCGCAGGGTGAAGGCCCGGCCGACCTGGCTCCAGTGGTGTCTGTCGACCGCTCCCTCCGGGCGCGTGACGAAGCGATCACGGACCTGAGCTGCCATGTGCCGGGCGGCCTCGGACGCTCCAGGCAACCGCGCCTCGCACCAGTCACTCAACTCACCGTGGTACAGGTGCGAGACGACCGACATGCGATGATTCTACGATCATGAGGTGACGCGGCGGGAGACCGCCGGTTGCCCGAACTACCTTGCGGTATGCGCTGATTGGCGATCGGTTGAGGGTCCGGGGCGCGATGGACTCGCTGCCGGAGCGGCGGAACGGTCGTGTGTCGCATGGCGCCTGGCCCGGCTCGTGGAACCACGTCTGGGCAGTGAGGCGTCCTTCGCCCGCGCTGTGCGGGGTCAGCCCCGTCGAGCGGTCCTCGGGGGAGCCGGCACTTGGCCGACCATCACCGCGCTTCCCTCGTCGTGGACGCCCTGCAGATGGCCCACGGCCGGGCGGAACTCCGCCCCGGATGCGTCATCCACAGTGATCGCGGCAGCGAGTACTCCTCAGCCGAATTCCGCGACGAGATACGCGAGTTGAACCTGCGGCAAAGCTGCGGACGCACCGGATCATGCTTCGACAGCGCCGCCGCGGAAAGCTTCTGAGCGCTCCTCAAAGAAGATATCGGCACCCGCCTCTGGCCCGACCGGGCCACCGCCCGCGCCGAGGTCTTCACCTAGACCAGGCAGCGACATCGGCACACCCTCGCGGCGTAAGACATTGAGTGTCCAAGATCACGGGGAAACGTCAACAGCGATCTGACCACCGAATCGGTGCACTTCCGCGGCAAGGGCAGTAGGGACCGACGAGTGCGCTTTCGGGCCGAGTACGGCGCTGGCGGTCCGCATTTGAGGCGGCATGGCCCGCTATCCCCGGGTGAGTTCGAGCACGGTTGCCATGTCGCTGAAGGGGAGCAGCTTGTCGCCGATGATCTGATGGGGCTCGCTGCCCTTGCCGGCGATCAGGACGATGTCGTCCGGGCCCGCGGCGGAGAGAGCGAAGGCGACGGCCTGACGGCGGTCGGTGAACCGTTCGAACGGTGTGCCGGTCGCCGCGATGCCGGGGGCGATCTGGTCCAGGATGGCCTGAGGGTCTTCGTTGCGGGGGTTGTCCGAGGTGAGGACGCACAGGTCGGAGTGGGTTCCGGCGATCCTGCCCATGTCCGTCCGCTTGGTGGTGTCCCGGTCCCCGCCGCAGCCGAAGACGGTGATGACCTGGCCGCGTGCGAAGTCGCGGATGGTGGTGAGGACCTTGTCCAGGGAGTCCGGTGAGTGGGCGTAGTCCACGATCACCGACGTGCCGCGCGGCGTCTGGAAGCGCTCGAACCGACCCGGGATCGCAGGCATCCGGTCGAGGGCGGCGACCAGCCCGCCCAGATCGTGGCCCAGAAGGTGGCAGGCCGCCACGGTGGCCAGCGCGTTGGCCACCGAAAAGCGGCCCGGGATGGGGATCGCCGCCGGATACTTGTGGCCGTCGTGATGCAGGGTGAAACGCGTGCCGGAAGCGTCCACGGAGAGGTCGGTGGCCCGGTAGTCCGCCTCGGCGTCCAGGGCGTACGTGGTCGCCGCGCCCGGCATCATCGCCTGGATCCCGGCGCCCACCGGGTCGTCGGCGTTGACCACAGCGCGCCTGCACAAGCCCTGGAACAGACGCAGCTTGGCGTCCCGGTAGTTCGCCATCGTTCCGTGGTCGTCCAGGTGATCCTGCGTCAGGTTGGTGAACACGCCGACGTCGATGAACGTACGGTCCACCCGGTGTGTCAGCAGCGCCATGGACGTGGCTTCCAGTACCGCGGTGCCGACTCCGCGGTCGCGCATGCATCCCAGCAGGTACTGCAGGTCCGGCGACTCCGGCGTGGTCAGCACTGACCTCGGCATCGGGATCAGCTCGTCGCCGATGCGGCTGCCGGCGGTCCCGATGACCCCCACCTTCGCGCCCTCGGAAATCCGCAGGACCGACTCGACCATGTACGACACCGACGTCTTGCCGTTGGTACCGGTGATCGCCACCATGTCCATCTGCCGCCCCGGCTCACCGAAATAGCGGGAGGCGACGACTGCGGCCGCTGTCCGGGTGTCCGGCACCCGTACGACGCACACCTCCGGTGCCGACGCCCACACCGACGCCGCAGGTGCCGGCGTCGCGGCGTCGACGAGTACCGCCGCCGCGCCGCATGCGAGGGCAGGTGCCACCGAGTCGGGGCCGCCTTCACGGTGGCCGGGCACAGCGATGAACAGCGAACCCGGCGTCACCCGGTCGGCGTCGAAGGTGGTTCCCGCGGTGATCCCCGTCCTTGCCGGGTCGCCCTGCAGAACGTGGTGCTCCTGCCCGGCCAGCAACTCGCTCAGCTTCACAGTGATCCCTTCGAAGGTGGCTGGGGCCGTCGTGCGGCCGTCGCCAGGCGGCAGCCCCGGCGGCGCGCCGGAAGCTGCGGTGGTGCCGTTGAGCGGGTGCGCAGGTGTCGCGGACACGTCCGGTCAGAACCGGATGCGGCGGCTCAGGCCGGCAGCAGCAGTCCTGCCGTGTTGCCTGCGGTGTGTTTACGAGAACAGCGAGCCGAGCGAGGCCAGGGTCCCGCCCCGGTGAGGGCGCGGAGAATCGCTAGCCGTGGCCGTGCAGCGCGATAGGGCCACTCTCGGGCGCCTCATTGTCAGCTGCGGTCGCCGGGCCTACGGCAGCCGATCCCATGGCAGCCGGGCACAGCCGACAGGCAGCCTGCTGCAGGCTGTCCCTCACGGCAGATGTGCGACTCATGTGCCGAGTGTACGTCCGCCCGAGCGGCCCGAACGCCACGCTCGGCGCGCCACCGAGCGCGTACGAGGCGGGTACCTCCTCGTCCGGCGCCCTTGGCGGCCCCGGCAGCGGTGCAGCGGGCGGCATACAGCTTTGAGGTTGTTCAGCTCTTCGACGTAGTGCCGAGCGCATTCCGGGGGGAGTGCGCTCCGAGCCGGCGGCGGTGGGTGTCTCGGTAGCCGCACCGTCGGTAGACTCCCCGAGCGCCCGGGTCACCCCTCGGGACGGTCGAAGATCGCGCCTACGAGCGGACGGCGGACGGCACGCCGTGCGTGAATGTGGCGGTTGTCCCTCGGGGAGACTGAGGATCACAACCACGAGTGGCAGCGGCTCAACGTGATCTGGCGCGAGGTGGCGGTGGTTGCAACGCTGGCGGCCGCGGAGTGACCACCCAGGGCCTCTACGGTGGCGGTCGCTGTCAGAGGGGTGATCGAGGGCCGCAACGCCATCGAGACGAGCTTGGCCGGCCACGCTGGAGGTGGTGGTCGCCCTTCGGTGCGACTGAGAAACGCAACATGTCGATGGTGCGCTGCCCGCTTGACGCCTCGGACGTGGCGGTCCCACCGGCATTCCGTTCATGGCGGTGGGCGTCGTCAGCACGACGCCCACCGCTCGGTACTCGGACTCAGCTGCACTTACGTCCGGTGTTGATGCACTGGACCGCCTTGTTCATCAGCTTCGCGTCGAAGACGTTGATGAAGTCACCGTGGTCGGTGACCGGCTTGTGCTGCTGTTCGGGGAAGCTGTCCAGCGAGAAGAACGGACGGGTCTTGCCGTTGTCCTTGATGCTGGGCGCGTCCACGTCGTACACCAGACGCTGCACCAACTGGGGAATGGCCTTGAAGCCGGTCGGGCAGTTGCCGCCCGCGTCAGCGAAGGCCACGTGCGTACGGTGGTTGGCGCTGTCGATGTTCGTGCCGTCCCAGCAGCTCTGGAACTTGAAGGTGCGCACCACGTCGCTGCCTGACGGGCAGAGGGGGTACTTGTCCTTCAACTGCACCTTGTTCTCGAAGCCGGTGCAGCTCCAGGAGGCGTTGGCGTTGGCCGTGCCGTTGACGAACGCCTTGGCGTCACCGGTGATGATGCGCAGGAACTGGGGCATCGCCACCACCTTGCCGCGGGGGCTGCCCACGAAGTTCAAGGTGGCCTTCTTGGCCGTCAGAATCCGGCCCGTGTTGCCTTCGGCGCCGCCGCCCTGCTTGTCGGCGTCGAACTCCTTGGTGCCGTCCTGCAGGCGGAGCACCGGCCAGTAGTAGGACGACTTGTCGCCCTTGTTCTGGCAGCTGGTCCCGGCCTTGGCGAAGTCCTGGTCGCTCGAGAAGGCGTCGTTGTCCTGGTTGCCGATGTAATCGTGCACGTGGTGTGCGCCGTTGGTGACACCGGGCGCGACGATGACGTTGTCGCTGTTGTACAGCTTGTTGGCGTTCACCCCGCACTTGCTGACGAAGACACCCCTTGAAGCCTTCGCCGACTTGGCCGGCGTGCGCACATTGGCCCTCACCTTGGTGATGTCCACGAAGTCGGCGGCGACGGGGCCGTTGCCGGTGCCGCCGGCATTGGTGCTGTTGCCACCCTGGTTGTTGTTGCCGCCCTGACCGGCGGCGGGCTGGTTGCCGGTGGCGCGCAGCGTGCAGGCCGCCAAAGCGTCAAGGCCCTGCGGCTTGGCTGCCACACGGCCGATGGCGATGGCGATCCGGTCGATCGTCGCCTTCCGCTTGTCCTTCAGCGGACCCACGATCGCGTTCTGGGCGAAGTTGGGGTCCTGCGCAATCGCCCTCTGGGAGGTGGAAAGGCGCTGGTATGCCTCGGATATCTGCTTGTCGAGGAGTGCCAGTTCCTTGTCGACCTGGGCCTTCGCCTGGGCGGGCACCGATGTCAACTGCTGGCCTACGTCGGGGCAGTCAATGGTGGAGGTGCCGGCCGCGAGCGCCTGGTTCTGGGCAGAGCCCTTCGGCGCGCTGGTTTCGTCGGCCGAGGCGTAGAGGTTGACCGCCACCAGTCCACCGGCCCCTATGGCCAGTGCGGCCGCCGCGCCTACCGCCCGGCGGGCGGTCTTCGATCTTCTTCGCGTGTTGCGTCTCATCAGGCCTCTCAAGGACATCTCCGGAGCCGGCAGGACTTCCGGCATGGGGGAAGCACGTCCTCAGATACGCATGTGCGCGCCGAATGCTCAGTGAATTCCCAGGTTTTTAGGATTCTCCATCCACAAAACAGTGCATGAGGGATCAATCCGGGCCGGGGCAGCTTCCGGTATGTGTTGTGACGGGCAGCAGGGGCGACGTCTCCCGGGCTCCGGAGGTTCACCCGCCGAGGCCCGCACTTCTATCCGCCCGCCTCACCGCCCCGATCCTCCTCGTGCTCGGGGCCATGAACGCGTGGACCGCCCAGGAGGCAGGGGATTGCGACTCCCGGTCCACGGCCCTGCGCCTCTGCGCCTGCGCCGTCGGGCTGTTCGGCGAGGATCTCCTCCAAAGCGGCGACCGCTCGCTCAGCTTCTCCGAGCCGGCCTTGAGGCTCTGCGGGTCAGGGTGGACGTAAACCCGCTTGGTGAACGAGAGATCGCTGTGCCCGGCCTCGGCGGACTCCGGCTGCCTCCATGAGCTTCTGAGCCTCGCGTCGTCTGGGTCCTTCCGCCACAAGGTCACGAACCCCTCGGCGCGTCGCCAGAACATGACAGGATTTTTCATACTAATCTCCCGTAACTGTACGAAGTCGATCTCTTACAGATCGCGCACACCGCACTCCATCGGAGAGAACATGCACAAGCTTCGCAAGGCCGCTGTCGTAGTCGTCGCCCTCGGCAGCGTGGGAATCCTGGGCGCCGGTACCGCCAGCGCCAACGGCCAGGACGGTCACGGCGACAAGGGCAAGGGGCACTTCAAGGTCATGCAGAGCTCCGAATGCAAGTCGCATGACCTGAACGTCGACATCCTCGGCCAGGTCGGCATCCTCAACGGCCTGCTGGGCAACGCGCTCAACGGCGAGGGCAACGCCGGTGGGCAGAGCAAGCACATCGGCTCGACCATGGGCTGCAGCAACAGCGTTGGTCACTAGGGCGTGCTCTAGAACGTGGTGATCTGCTGGGTTGGCCGTCCGGTGAAGTCACGGGCGGCCAACCAATCCTTGGGCCATCAATGTTCACCGCTCAGGGCCCGTCGTGCAGCGCTGATCAGGTTCTGTGCATCGGTGCCGTACACACACCGCGGATTCCTGGAGGTCTTCCAGACGCGCATGTAGGTGGCGATGCTGTCGGCGTCGTAGATCCAGAAGCTGTTGCCCGGCCAGATCTTCAAGGAGCGCAGGGCACCCTCCCACATCATGATCCGGTACTTCTTGCCAGGTCGGTACAGACCTTGTTGCCGTTGGATCCGAGCGCGTACGGCATCCTCGGTGTCCCTCGGTGATCGCATGAGCTCGGCGTGCCAGACGAAGACGTGTCGGGCGTAGTCCGGGATCTGCACCATGCAGGGAATAAGGCAGTTCTCCCAGATGGTGAAGACGCGTGCCCGGTCGTGCTCAGGCGTAACGGCATCCTGAACGGCTCGGTGCCCTGCGGCCAGCTGGCGGCGCCATGAGCGGATGTGTGACTCGAACCCGCGTAGGCGGGCGAGTACGTCTCGGGGTGGCCGTTTCCGTCGGATCTCGGTCCTGGTGACGCCCTGCGGGGCGATCTCGACGGGCAGCGCGATCAGCCGGTACCCGGCCGCGGTCACCGCGAGGGTCAGCTGGCCGGGCACCAGCTCGGCGAAGCTGAAGGTGCCATCCGTGTCGGTCAGCCCGGCGGCGAGCGTGTCGCTGCGCACGTCGGCCGCGACCACCATGGCGCCGCCGATCGGCTCCTTGTGGTCGGCCGAGGTGACTGTGCCGGCCAGGCAGCTGGTGCCGGAGAGCAGGATGTCGTACGAGGCCGGCTCGTCGCCGAGCACCACCGTGGACGCCTGTGACTGGTAGCCGTTGGCGGAGGCGATGAGCACGTAGCTGCCCGCGCGCGGCGCGTCCACCGTGTACGAACCGTCCGGGTGAGCCAGCACGCGGCCCACCTGCCGCCCGCCCAGCGAGATCAAGGTGACAGCTGCCCCCGGAACGGGTGCCGATTCGGCGCCGATGACGTAGCCGCTGACCGGGATGCCGCCGGAGGATCGGACCGCGGGCATGGCCGGGGCAGCGGCCTGGCTCGGCACCTTCTCGTCGGCTTCGTTGGATTCATCGGTTTCGTCGGTCTCGGCGGTCGCCGTGTTTTCGGGGTTCTCGTCGTGCCCGTCCTGCCGGCCTCGGAGGCCGAACGCCGCGAGGGCGGCGCCCAGGAGGGCGAAGGCCCTGCGTCAGGTGGCGGGAATGAATCCGGCGGGGGGCGGGTTGTACAGGGCGGTCGTAGTTTTTGTGTCTGTGTTTCACCGCACGCTCGCGAAGAACGATGTCGCGGGCGCCGCCTTCTTTCAGGGAACTGGAGAAGTAGCGTCCAGGCCGGCCCGGGGCACCGCACGGTGCGGGTCCCGTACCCAGCCCCTGCAAGGAGCAACAAAATGACTCAGGGAACCGTCAAGTGGTTCAACGCCGAGAAGGGCTTCGGCTTCATCGCCCAGGCCGGCGGCGGCCCGGACGTCTTCGTGCACTACTCGGAGATCGACAGCTCCGGCTTCCGTAGCCTCGAGGAGAACCAGCACGTGGAGTTCGAGATCGTCCAGGGTCCCAAGGGCCCGCAGGCCTCGCACGTCCGAGCCATCTGAGACCCGGCGGGCAAGTCCTGCCGGACACCTCTTGATGCGAGGGCCGGCGCCGCACGGCGCCGGCCCTCGGCATGTCCCGGGCCGCCCAGTGCGCTGGCCCCCGGAGCAGCCCACACCGCAGTCGACCGCGTAGCCGCCGGCCAGCGCCCACCGGACGGCAGCGTTCTCTGCCGCTGATAGACGACGCGGCGCAGTGGCGGCGAACAACTCCGGTACCGACATGTCCGCGAACAGCGCGCATGCCCTCGGGCAACGGGTCCTGTCGCTGTCCGGGTTCTGGTCGACGCCAGCCGCACGGCGATCAGCGTGAGCGGCATCGCTTGGCAGGCCGGGGCTCCTGCAACACCCGGCTTGTCACCCAGGCCCAACGCCTCTCGCCTCGACTGCCCCGAGGAGACCAACACGACCGCGACCGAGTTCGCGAGGTCGAGTGGCAGCAAATACTTGGCTAGCCACGTGTTTGCTGCTACGGTCATTACGTGGCCAGCCACCTAAAGCGGTGGCGGCACGAGAGGAGTCGTCATGAAAGCCATCCTGTTCGACCGTTTCGGGGGCACTGAAGTGCTGCGCGAGGCGGACATCGAGGTCCCGCAGCCCGGCCCCGGCCAGGTCCGTGTCCGCGTAAAGGCGTCCGGAGTGAACGGGCTGGACGGCAAGATCCGTTCGGGGATGCTGGAGGCCGTGTACCCGACGACCTTCCCGTCCGTCCCCGGTGGCGAGCTGGCCGGTGTGGTGGACGCGGTGGGTGAGGGCGTGCGGGACGTGCAGGTGGGGGACGAGGTGCTGGGCTGGGCCGACACCGGCTCGTACGCCGAGTACGCGCTGGCCACCATCGTGGCCCCCAAGCCCGCCGACCTGGAGTGGCAGGACGCGGCCGCGCTGCCGGTGGCGAGTGAGACGGCCGAGCGGGTCCTGAACCTGCTGGGCGTCACCGCCGGGGAGACGGTACTGATGCACGGCGCGGCCGGAGGGGTCGGAACGCTGGCGGTCCAGCTCGCCACGGCCCGCGGAGCTCGTGTCATCGGCACCGCGGGCCCCGCCAACCAGGCCTACCTCACCTCGCTCGGCGCCACCGCGACCGTGTACGGCGAGGGCCTGGTCGAGCGGGTCCGGGAGCTGGCCCCCGACGGCGTGGACGCGGTGTTCGACCTGGCCGGCAAGGGCGCCCTGGAGGACTCGATCAGCCTGCGGGGCGGCACCGAGCGCATCGTCACCATCGCCGACTTCCGCGCACGGCAGCTCGGCATCACCTTCGCCCAAGGTCCCGCGCAGGCCGCGCCCGAGCGCCTGGCCGCCCTGGCCCAGGACGCTGCGGCCGGAAAGCTCGTCACCACCGTCACCTCCTACCCGCTCGACCAGGCTGCCACCGCCCAGCAGGTCAGCGACGCCGGGCATGTGCGGGGCAAGCTCGTCCTCACCGTTGCCTGACCACACTTCCTTGGCGCTGCCACGCCCTACCCACCCACTGTTTCGAGAAGGACCATTCATGTTGAATTCCCTGTGGACGCAGACCACCGTCGGCGGCATGTCCCTGCCGCACCGCCTGGTCATGGCCCCCATGACCCGCGACCGCTCCACGCCCGAGGGCGTCCCGACCGAGCTGAACGCCGAGTACTACGCCCAGCGGGCCTCGCACGCGCTGATCATCACCGAGGGCACCCAGCCCTCCGCCGACGGGCAGGGCTACCTCCTCACCCCCGGCATCCACAATGACGAGCAGATCGCCGGCTGGCGCAAGGCAACCGACGCCGTGCACGCGGCCGACGGCCGGATCGTCATCCAGCTGATGCACACCGGACGTATCGCCCACCCCGACAACACCCCGCACGGACGCCAGCCGGTCGCCCCGTCGGCGATCCGGCCGGAGGGCCAGATGTTCACCGCGTCCGGGCCCCAGGAGATGCCGACACCCCGTGCTCTGTCGACGCAAGAAGTCGTAGCGACCGTCGACGACTTCCGCCGCGCCGCAGCGGCCGCCGTCGCGGCAGGCGCCGACGGCGTCGAGATCCACGCCGCCAACGGCTACCTGGTGCACCAGTTCCTGTCCGACAACACCAACCAGCGCACCGACCGCTACGGCGGCACCCTCGACAACCGCATCCGCTTCGCCGTCGAGGTGTCCACTGCCGTGGCCGACGAGATCGGCGCCGACCGCACCGGCCTGCGCATCTCTCCCGGCAACCCCTACAACGACATCGCCGAATCCGACACCGCCGAGCTGTATCCGGCTCTCCTGCGCGCCCTCAGTCCGCTCGGCCTCGCCTACCTCCACGTCCTCCACGCGGGCGACGACGCGCTGCTGGGCAGCCTGCGCGCGCTGTGGCCGACCACGCTGATCCTCAACCGGGCCGGTACCGATCTGCCCACCCGCGCCCAGGACATCGACCGCGGCACGGCCGACCTCGTTTCCGTCGGCGCCCTCGCGCTCGCCAACCCTGACCTGGTCGAGCGGCTACGCTCTGACGCGCCGCTGAACACCCCCGACCCGGCGACCTTCTACGGCGGCGGGGTGGCCGGCTACACCGACTACCCCACCTACACCGTCTGAGGAACCCGACCATGCCCGCCCCCACACCCCGCACCCCCTCCACGGCGAGCGAGGGGCCGATGAGCTACGCGATCTTCCAGCTCGCGCGCGCTCATCGGGCCCGCGCCGCCGCCATGCTCCGCGAGATGGACCTGCATCCGGGACAGGAGCTGCTGCTGATGCACCTCCTGGACCGGGACGGCCAGACCCAGTCCGAGCTGCTCGAAAGCGTCGGCCTGGACCACTCCACCGTCTCCAAGTCCCTACGCCGCATGCAGGACGCCGGCCTGCTCATCCGCGAGCCGGCCGAACACGACCGGCGCGTCATGGTCGTCCACCTCACCGACAAGGGCCGTGCCATGCGCGAGCCCTTGGCGGCCATGTGGCGGGCCCTGGAGGAGGCCTCCGCGCTGGACCTGTCGGCGGAGCAGGCAGAGTCCTTCGTCCGCACCGCCTACGCCATCGCCGACGCGATCAACAGCCGCGCTCTTCCGCAAGAAGAGTCCGAGTAGCTCGCCTCGGCCCGCACCCCGGTTCACCGACGAACTGGGCACCCAGCCGGGCCTCACCTCGCGGCCAGCACGGCCGCGAGGCCCTCTCGCAGGTCCTTGACGAAATACTCGGGAACCTCCAGCGACGGGAAATGTCCCCCCGTTTCGGGCGACCCCCAACGGACGATCCGTCGGTACCGCTCCTGTGCCCAAGGGCGGGGACACTTCTCGACATCGCGGGGATACATGGTGATTGCTGACGGCACGTCGACCCGAAGGTCAGGGTCCAGCGAGTTGTGGCTCTCGTAGTAGATGCGGGCCGCCGACGCACCGGTCCGCGTCAGCCAATACAGGGTGACGTCGTCGAGAACGCGGTCTCTGGAAATCGTCTCGAACGGGCTGTCTTCGGTGTCCGACCACTCGGCGAACTTGTCGAGGATCCAGGCAAGAAGCCCGACCGGTGAGTCGACGAGCGAGTAGCCGATGGTCTGCGGCCGGGTCGCCTGCTGCTTGGCGTACGCCGCGCGGTGGCGCCAGAAATCGCGGGTTTCCTCGGCCCACTTGCGCTCGACCGCCGTCAGTCCGTCCGTCGTCAGCCCGGGCGGTCCCTCCGCGAACGTGGTGTGGATGCCGAGAACGTGCGCCGGGAACCTGCCGGCGAGAACCGTGGTGATATTGCCGCCCCAGTCGCCGCCATGGGCTGCGAACTTGTCGTAGCCGAGCCTTCCCATCAGTTCCACCCATGCGGCCGCGATCTTTTCGGTTCCCCACCCAGTGGTGGCCGGCTTGTCGCTGTAACCAAAGCCCGGTAGCGACGGGACCACGACGTGGAATGCCGGCGCGTCTTCATCCTTCGGATCTGCCAGCTCGTCCACTACATCGATGAACCGAGCAACGCTGTCCGGCCAGCCGTGCGTCAAGATCAGGGGAGTGGCATCCGCGCGCGTGGATCGGCGGTGCAGGAAGTGGATTCCCAGATCGTCAATGGTCGTGCGGAATTGGCCGATTCCGTTGAGGCGCTCTTCGAACGCTCGCCAGTTGTACCCGGTCCTCCAGTAGTTCACGACCTCGACGACGTCGGTGAGCGGAACGCCCTGGTCCCATCGGCGAGGGTCGGGCGCGGCGCGATGGACCGTCTCGGCCTCCGGTAGCCGCGCCGCCGCCAATCGCGCGCGCAGATCGTCGAGGTCGGCGTCAGGTGCGTGGGCTTCAAATGCTTGCACGTCGCTGGTTGGACCGGGCATGACACCTCCTGGGCCATTGCGGAACCGGCTAAGACGGTTCTAGCAGTCCTCGATGTCAGCGTGCAACCGGCTAAGGTGGTTCCATGCCTACCGGGTTCCCTGACTTCCGCCTCGGCAGCGTGCTGGCGACCAGCTTCACGGGGACTCTGTCGGAGCGTCATGGCGACGCTGTCGAGCGCATTCCCACGCCGCACCGACTCGTCGACTGGCTGGCGGTGAACGGCCTCGCCGTGGACTCCTGCACCACCGCACAGCTCGACCGCGCTCGGGAGCTGAGGGAGTCGATTCACGTCGCCGCGACCGCCTCCGCGCTCCAGGACGCTCTCCCCGCGTCCGCTGTCCAAGTCATCAATGACTGCAGCGTTCAGGGTCGGGCCGCGGCGATCCTGACGCCCGAGGGTGAGCGGCGATGGCGGCTCAGCTCGGCTTCCCGCGTGGAAGACGCCCTCAGCGTGATCGCCGCCGACGCCATCAGCATCATCGCGGGCGAACGAGACGGAAAGTTGGCCTTGTGCGCATCGCCGACCTGCCGAGCCGCCTTCTTCGACACCAGTCAGAGTCGCACCCGCAAGTGGTGCGACATGAACACGTGCGGGAATCGTCAGAAGAAGGCGCGCTTCAAAGCCAACCAGCGCAAAAACCTCAGAGCAGCGGAGTGATCGTCACCTCGAACGGACCGACAGCAGATGGAACTTGGTGACACTGCCGTTGAACCCGAAGTTGTCGTCTGCGACGAGGACGAGCGAGCGGGAGCCGTCGGGCAGCCTGGGACCCCAGGTGATGCCCTCGACGTTGTCGGCGTCCGTGCCGGAGGTGGTGAAGTCGTACAGCAGCTTCTTTCGCATCGGCTTCTCGTCGCCGGACAAGGTGTCCTTGCCGTTCACATTCGTGGCACCGATGGTGCTGGTCCAGTACAGACGGATGGCGAAGCCGACACCGGAGGCGAAGGAGCGCTCCACGGTGAGGTAGTCGGTCTTGTTGATCGCGAGGATCTCGGTGACTCCCCGGTCCGCCGAGTACGTCCCGACCGGGGGCGGCAGTGGTGCGGTGGGGGCGTCGGAGATCGGGTCCACCTCGTAGACGTGCTCGGCCTGTGGCTTGCCCGTCGCACGATCCGCCACCAGCAGCCTGGACGGGCTCTTGGCCGTCAACCCGGCTGCGGGGCCGTCCTGGACGAGCGCGTTCTCCGTGACCGTGACGACGTTGCTGCCGTCGGGGGAGAGGGTGAGCCCTTCGAGCGCCTGGTTGTTGCGGACGCCAGCGGTGAGCGTGCCGGACGCCGACCTGACGGGCGCGTACGCCTTGGGCAACGGCAGTTCGCGATCGTAACCGCCCGACGTGGTCGCCTCCCGGACGAAGGCAGGCTGACCGGAGGACGAAGCTCCCTCGCTGGTCCACAGCAGGCTGTTGCCGTCCGGCGTCCAGCGGATCGCCTCGGGGTCGACCGCCTTGGCGGCGAAGGGCTCGCCCGTGGTGTCGTCGAGCACGGTCAGGCTGTCGAGTACGGGCTTGTCACCGGCGAAGGCGGGCCCGTCGAGCGGCAGTCGGAGGGTGTAGAAGCGGGCCTTGCCGTTCTCCGAGCGGTCGTCGCTGAGGGCGACGTATCGGCCGGACTCCCGGTCGTAGTCGATGCCGGACAGCCCGCCGAACGGCATGCCGAACTCCGTCGTCCCGGCCGGCACGGTGATCGTGTCCAGCAGCCGAACGTTCCGCGGCTTCGCGGCCGCTGCGGGCTCCGCGGCGAATCCGCTCACGAGAGCCACGCTGCCGAGGAGTCCGACGGCGGTGAGGGTGCCGACGAGCGCGCGTCCGCGGTGCACTCGGTGTCTGTGTCGTCGCATGGGTGACCTTCCAAACCTTCCAAAAGGACTGACCAAAAGGACTGATTGCAGGGGAAGTTGGGTGCCGCGTCAGAGGGAGACGGCGACCTCTCCGGTGGCGCCGCGTCGCTTGCGCCGCCACGCGTAGAGCGCGAGGGCGACCAGCGTCAGGGCGTACGGGATCGTCGACACCAGTTGCGGCGGTACGTCGAGCGTCCCGAGCTGTACGGCCAGAGCTTCCGCCGCGCCGAAGCCGAGCGCGGCGAGGAAGACGCCCCACGGGCGCAGCCCGCCCAGGAAGACCGCGGCGAGGGCGATGAAGCCGCGGCCGGCCGTCATGTCCCGTACGAAGAAGGACACATAGCCCATGCTGAGGAAGACCCCGGCGAGGCCGGCGAGCGCGCCGCTGAGGGCGAGGCCGGCGTACTGGACCCGTCGAACCGGAATTCCTACGGAGGCGGCGGCGTCCGGCATCTCGCCGACCGCGCGCAGATGGAAGCCGAAGCGGGTGCGGAAGAACAGCCAGGCGACGAAGGGCGCGGCCAGGAACGCCAGCCAGGTGATCATGTTCTGACCACTCACCACATCACCCAGTACGGGAATGCTCTCGACGCCCGGCAGGGTGACCGTCGGCAGTGTGCCGCTCTTCAGCCCTGACGTACCGCCCTTGTCGTCGAGCAGGGTGTAGACCGCGAACGCGGTACCGCCGGCGGCGAGGAGGTTGAGGCCGATGCCCGCGATGATCGCGTCGGCGCCCAGCTCCAGCCGCAGAGCGGCCAGCAGCACCCCCATCAGCGCCGCCACCGCGACCCCGCACACCGCGCCCAGGGCGACGGAGTGGCTGTATCCGGCGACCAGCGCGCCCGTGCAGGCCGCGCCGAGCATCTGCCCCTCCAGGGCGATGTTGCTGATGCCGGCGCGTTCGGCGACCAGTCCGCCGAGCGCGGCGAGCAGGTAGGGGGTCGCGACCCGTAGCACCGCCGCCAGGAAGGCGCTGCTGAGGACGACGTCGAGCATGGAACTCATCGGACGCCCACCTGCCTGCGCACGAGCCGGCGCTTGAGCAGGTCCGGCAGGGCCTGGGCGGTGACCAGCAGCACGATGACCGCCTGGATGACCACCACGATCTCGGTGCCCACGTCCGTCTGCTGTTCCATGATGTCGCCCCCGGCGCGCAAATAGGAGTAGAAGAGCCCGGCGACCACGACGACGAGCGGGTTGTTCCTGGCCAGCAGGGCCACGACGATCCCCTCGAAGGCCAGGCTGCCGGCGAGACCGGGTTCCAGGCGCCCGTAGACGCCCTGGACGAGGTGGGCTCCCGCGAGGCCCGCCACCGCGCCGCCGATGACGAAGCTCCACTCGATGACGCGGGGCACCTTGATGCCGCCGTACTCGGCGAAGCCCGGGTTGGAGCCGGTCATGCGGATGCGGTAGCCGAGCGGGGTACGGGTGATGAGCAGCCACAGCGCGACCGCGGTGAGCAGCATGACGCCGAGCCCGAGGTTGGCGCGGCCCATCGGGGTGCCGAACCAGTCGGTCAGCGGCGTGAGCGCGGCATCGTCCTGGATGGCCTTCGAGTGCACGGCGCTGCTGCCGGGCTCCTTCAGCGGACCGTTGACCAGGTAGTCGTAGACGCGGACGACGATGGCGTTGAGCATCAGCGTGGCCACGATCTCGTTGGCGCCGAGGCGGGCCTTCATCGATCCCGGCACCAGGCCCATTCCGGCGCCCGCGGTGGCGGCGGCGACCATGGGCACGATCACGGCGGCGACCGGCGGCAGCGGCAGGAAGATCGCGACCGCGCCGGCGGCCAGCGCTCCGGTGTAGAGCTGGCTCTCGGCGCCGAGGCTGATCTGCCGGGCGCGGAAGGGGATGGCAACCGACAGGCCGAGCAGGGTGAGCGTGGTGGCGTCCTCTAGCCAGCGGCCCACCCGGAAGGAGCGGTCCAGCGGGCCGGTGAGCATCACCTCGTAGGCGCGCACCGGGTCGTTGCCGGTGAGGAGCATGACGAGGAAGCCGATGGCGAGGGCGGCCAGGATGGTGGCCAGGGCCATGCTGAGGTCCACCGCGAGATCGCGGCGACGGGTCGCCCGGTACTCGCGGCGGTCCTCGGTCTCGATCAGGGTGCCGGTCACGGGGCGTCCCCCAGGTCCGTCAGACCGGCGGTGAGGTGGTCGCGGTCGTGGTGCTCGACGCCGAGCATGTAGAGCCCGACGCGCTTCTCGGTGAGGCCGGTCGTGTCGTCGAACCGGGCGGTCAGGAGGCCGTCCTTGAGGACGAGCAACCGGTCGGAGAGGGCGAGCAGTTCGGTGAGGTCGGCCGAGACCAGAAGCACGGCGGTGCCCGCGTCGCGTGCGGCGACCAGTTGCTCGTACATGAACCGCATCGCGCCGACGTCCACCCCGCGGGTGACCTGAGAGGCGATCAGCAGCCGTGGCCCGGCGGACAGTTCACGGGCGACGATCACCTTCTGCAGGTTGCCCCCGGACAGCGCGCGCACCGGGACCGACGGGTCGGGGGTGCGGATGGCGTAGTCGGAGATCAGCCGCTCGGCGTGGGCACGCACGGCCTTCGGGCTGAGCATGCCGCGGCGGGCGAGGGGCGGGCGGTCGTGGCGGTCTACGACGAGGTTGTCGGCGATCGACTCGTCGAGCGCGGCGCCGTTGGACAGCCGGTCCTCCGGTACGTAGCCGATGCCGGCCCCGCGGTGCGCGGCCACGTCCAGACCGGCCGTGTCGGTGCCGCCGACGTGAACCGTGCCCGCGGTCGGCCGGCGCAACCCGGCGAGGATCTCGGCGAGTTCGCTCTGGCCGTTGCCCTCGATGCCGGCCACACCGACGATCTCCCCGGCGGCCACGTCGAAGTCCAGGCCGTGCAGGGACTGCCCGGTCGGCGCCTCGTAGCCGAGGCCCCGTACCCGCAGGGTGACCCCTGCCGGGCTCGCGGGGGCGCGGTCCACGTCCAGGGAGACCTCGCGGCCGACCATCATCGAGGCGAGCGACCGCTCGGTGGCGTCGGCCGTGGCGACCGTCCCCACCAGCGAACCGGCGCGCATCACACTCACCTTGTCGCTGATCTCCCGCACCTCGCGCAGCTTGTGCGAGATGAACAGCACGGTCATTCCGTCGTCGCGCAGCCGTCGTACGGCGGCGAACAGGTCCTCGGTCTCCTGCGGGGTGAGCACGGCGGTCGGCTCGTCGAGGATCAAGACGCGCGCTCGGCGGTGGAGGGCCTTGAGGATCTCGGCGCGCTGCCGCATGCCGACCGACACCTCGTCGACGCGCGCCTTCGGGTCGACGGCGAGTCCGGACTCCTGAGCGAGCCGGGCGGTCGTCTCCACGGCCGCCTTCGGGTCGACCAGACCGCGTCGGCCCGGCTCTACGCCGAGGACGACGTTCTGCGCGATGGTGAAGGAGGGCACCAGCATGAGGTTCTGGTGCACCATGCCCACGCCCAGGGCGATCGCCGAGGCCGGGCCGCGCAGCACGCGGGGCCGGCCGCCGACCAGGAGCTCGCCGGAAGTGGGCTGCTCCAGGCCGTAGAACAGCTTCATCAGCGTGGACTTGCCCGCGCCGTTCTCGCCCACGACCGCCCGGATCTCGCCCGGCGGGACCTCCAGGTCCACACCGCGCACCGCGCGGACTCCGTTGGCGTACGTCTTGGTGACCGCACGGGCGGCGACGGCAGGACCGTCCTTGCCCCATGGCTCGTTCATCATCGAAGGCCGTCCGACTAGAAGGCGCTGGGGACCGTGACGGAGCCGGACTTCACCTGGTCGGCGGCTTCCTGGACCTCGGTACGGATCTTCTCGGGGACCAGCTCCGCGAAGTGGTCGTCGTTCACATAGCCGACGGCGTCCTCGGCGAGACCGACGGTGTCGACGGCGCCGTACTTGAGGGAGTCCTTCTGGTCCGCCTGCGCGGCCTTGTAGAGGGCCGTGCCGACATTCTTGAGGATGGAGGTGACGACCGTGTTCTTCTGCGCCTGGTCGGTGAGGGTCTGGTACTGGTCGGAGTCGACGCCGAAGGTGTACCGCCCGGCCGCGACCGCCGACTCGAAGGTGCCGAGGCCGGAGAGCCCGGCGACCGGCCACACCAGCGCGGCGCCCTGGCCATACATGGCGGTGGAGATCTCCTTGCCCTTCGCGGGATCACTGAACGGCTTGTCGCCGCCCACGTACTGCACGAGCACGTCGGAGTTCTGTCCACCCGCGTCCTTGAATCCTGCCTTGAAACCGACGACGAAGTCCTCGATCACCGGGATCTTCACTCCGGGCATGACGCCGACCTTCTTCAGGGATTCGCCACCCTTGAGTGATTTCCCGGCCACCAGCTTCTCGGCGAGGAATCCGGCGAGATAACCGCCCTCGTTCTGCTTGAAGGTCACGGAGTAGACGTTCTCGCACTTGTTGGAACAGGTGCCGTTCTTGCCGCTGTAGTCGACCGGGGCGTCGAAGAGCCAGAACTTCTTGTCCGGGAATTGCGGGGCGAGTTCGCCGATGTAGTCGGTGACCTCGAAGGTCCCGGCCGCCAGGATGTCGTAGTCGTCGGCCGAGGCGGCGTCCTCGAATCCGGGCTCCCACTTGGTGCGGTCGGCACCCAGCTCGACCACCTTGAGCTCGTAACCGAGGTCCTTCTGAGCCCTCTTCAGCCCCTCGTAGGCGGAGTCGAAGAACGACTTGTCGCCCAGCCCGCCATTGATCACCAATTTGATGCGCGGCTTGTCGGAGGCGGCCGCTCCGGAATCGTCCCCGCCCGATCCGCCGCACGCGGTGAGCGCGAGCATGCCGGTCACCGCGAGGGCGGCGCTTCTTCCGTATCGCATCATGGACCTCCTGATCATTGTGTTGCTGAGTGAGCGGCTGCGTTGACAGTAGGAAGTGCAAAACGCTTTGGCTACGTCGGCCGGTTTCTGTCTGATTTCCGGTGTGGCAATTTCAGACATCACAGCTCCGCCCCGGCCAGCCAGCGCACCAGCCGGTCCCACAACTCCGCGTATCCGTCCCAGTCCAGGAACGCCGGCGGCGCCCAGTGCGGTGCCACGTCGGAGGTGAACGCGGCCGATCTGCCCGTGCCGTGTGCGCCGACGACCAGCAGCGGATGCCCGGCGCACTCGGCCAGCAGCGACGCGTCCGGACGTACCGTGACCTCGTTGAGGCCGAGCAGCGCCGGCCAGGACCGGTCCAGTCCCAGTACGAGCGGGTGCTCGCCCACTACCTCGGGCGCGGCCCCGGCAGGCAGCTCCACCCGGTCGTCCCGGTCGACCATGACCACCGGCAACGCGGCGGCCAGCGGCGTACGTCCCCACCTCGCGCGGGCGTCGATACCGCTGAAGCTCAGGTAGCCGCCGATCATCAGCACCCCACCGCCACGCTCGACGAAGTCGCGCACCAGCTCCGAGCGGTCGGGCGCGGCGACGGACCGGCCGAAGGTCTCCGGCGGCAGTTGGAAACTGTTGGCGCCGACATCGCTGATGACCACGGCGTCGTACGCGTCGAAGCCCGCCGCCGAGTGGGGCACCCGGATGGGGATCTCGTGCGCGGGAACGTAGGTCACGTCGTGGCCCCGGGAGCGGAGGGCGTCGAGGAAGACGCCTCCGCCCTCGGTGTACTCCGCGGTGTGGAAGGCGTCGAAGCCCTTCTGATGCACCGTGTACGTGAACCAGGACTCGCCGATGACGAGCACTCTGGGCATGGCGAACCGCCTTTCGGGGAGGGCGAGTTGAGACGGCCGGGCACGGGGACATGGCCGCGTGGCGCGGTGGTCGGGCAGGGGGATGCGCGGGTCAGCGGGTGGTGGGAGGCGCCGTGCTGCCCCGCACCTTCAGTTGGACGGGGAGGGTGTGGCGTGAGGCGGGCGGGATCTCGCCGCGGGAGACGTACTGGAGAAGCTGGGCGGTGGCGGTGCGGCCCACGTCGTAGGCGGGCTGGTGGACGGTGGTCAGGGACGGATGGGACAGCGAGGCCGCCCGGATGTCGTCGAAGCCGACCACCGAGACGTCCTCCGGCACCGAGAGACCCGCGTCCCTGAGGGCCGTGAGGGCGCCGAACGCCATCAGGTCGTTGGCCGCGAACACGGCGGTGCAGTCGAGGCCGCCGTCCTGGAGGAGCTTGTCGACCAGGACGTAGCCGGATGCTTCCTTGAAGTCACCGACGCGCTCCACGACTTCGCCCCGGAAGGCCTGGACGAAGCCGTTCGCACGGGCGACGCTGCTCGGCAGGGCGCCGGGTCCGGTCAGCATCAGGACCCGGCGGTGACCGAGCGCCCGCAGGTGTGCACCGACCAGCCGCCCGCCCGCCTCGTGGTCGGCCGTGGCGATGAGGGCGCCCTCCAGGCCCTCGACCTCCTCATCGGCGAGCGCGATGGGGAACTTGCCCATGAGGGACTCCAGTCGGCGCCGGGACGGCGGGGACCCCGAGGCGTACACCATCCCGTCGATGAACCGGCTGCGGATCATGCCGAGATAGCGGTCCTCGCGATCGGCGTCGAACTCGGTGTTGCACAGGATCAGGCCGTAGCCGAGGTCGTGGGCGGCGTCCTCGGCGCCCTTGGCGAGCTCGGCGAAGAAGGTGTTGCTGATGTCGGGGATCAGCAGGCCGATCACCGAGGTGGAACCGGCCTGCAGGCTGCGCGCCAGCGACGCGGGGACGTAGCCGAGCCGGTTGACGACACTGCGCACCCGGGTGGCGGTCTCCTCGTTGACCGGCCGGTTGCCGCTGAGCACGTGCGAGACCGTGGTCGGGCTGACCCCGGCCGCCGCGGCCACGTCCTTGATGGACGCCGCACCACGGACGGGGGAGTGCTCACGGGTCATAGTGCTGCACCGCCCTTCCGTGGGAGGTGTCGAGAATCCGCGCCACCCGGGCCTCGGCCTCCGCGAGGAGCGCGGGCTCGTCCACGGTGAGCAGCCGCCCGTCGCGCATCAGGACGCGGCCGTCGACGATCACCGTACGTACGTCACTGGCGCGGGCGCTGTAGACCAGGGCGGCGCGCGGGTCGTGCAGCGGACGGCAGTGCGCTCCGGACAGGTCGGTGAGGACGATGTCGGCCCGCATACCCGGCTCCAGAGCGCCGATCCGGTTAGCCAGGCCCAGGGCGCGGGCGCCGCCCCGCATGGCCAGTCGCAGGGTGTCGGAGACGGTCATCCAGGTGGCGTCGCGCACCGCCTGCTTCTGGGTGAGCGCGAGCAGCCGCAGCGCCTCCCACACGTCGAGGGTGTTGTGACCGGCGGCGCCGTCCGTGCCGACCGCCACCGTGACCCCCGCGCCGAGCAGCTCGCGGACCGGGGTGAGCGGGGACAGTGCGTGCTTGAGATACACCTTGGGGCAGCAGGCCACGGCGGTCGTGCTCGCGTACTCGGCCAGCAGCGGCAGGTCCTGTTCGACGATGCCGCAGCCGTGCGCGATCAGCGCACCCGCCTGAAGCACCCCGGTCTCGTACAGCACCCGGATCGGGGTGATGCCGCGCCGCTCCAGACTGGACTGCGTCTGCTCCGCATGCTCGGCGGCGTGGATGTGTATCCGCAGGCCGAGCTCCCGGGCGTGCCCGGCCAGGGTCCGCAGGTCCGCGTCGTTCACCGTGTACGGGGCATGCGGCCCGAGCGAGACGGTCACCCGGCCCGCCGCCCGCCCGTGCCAGGTCTCGGCGAACCTCACGCCGGCCTCAAGGGATTCCTGGCCCCCGCTGCTGAAGTACGTGGGAGCGATGTCGGCCCGCAGGCCGGTCTCGGCGACCGCCTCGGCGATCTGCTCGGGGAAGAAATAGTGGTCGGCGAAGGCCGTGACGCCGGAACGGATCATCTCCGCGCAGGCCAGCCGCGCCCCGGCCCGCACGTCCGCCGCGGTGAGGTTGGACTCCATCGGCCAGACGCGCTCGTTGAACCACGCCTCGACCGTCACGTCCTCGGCCGCACCGCGCATCAGCACCATGGGGATGTGCGTGTGCGCGTTCACCAGGCCCGGTACGGCGAGCAGCCCGCGCCCGTCGACGACCTCCGCGGTGCCGTCGTCGGGGGCGGCGCCGGTCGGCCGCACCTCCTCGA
Organism: Streptomyces sp. NPDC050211; assembly: GCF_040656035.1. NCBI lineage: Bacteria > Bacillati > Actinomycetota > Actinomycetes > Kitasatosporales > Streptomycetaceae > Streptomyces > Streptomyces sp. NPDC050211. The sequence continues at coordinate 108,429 of NZ_JBFALC010000016.1, read as the reverse complement.
TGACACCGTCCGCGACCACGATGTCCCGCGCCGGGAGGACCTCACACGCGCCCTCCGGCGGAACCCGCAGCACATCGCAGCCCCTCACCAGGAGACGGCCCGCGGACGGAGGCGTTCTGTCGCTCATGCGGCACAAGCTAGATATCCAAAACGTTTTGCACAACAGGCGACGGCAGATGACGACAAGTCGATGCTTCGGCCCGCCGTTCGCTCCGAACTGGTAGAAGACGGGCATGACCACTTCACTCCACCCTCGTGGCGCCACCCGATGACCGCCGGTATCGACACCCCCGACCGCCGCGGCCGCACCGGACTCGACCGGACCGGCCTGGACCTGACCGGCAACCCGCGTGTGAAGGTGCGGGAGGTGACCCTGCTCTCCAGTCACTGGTACGTCGAGCGCGCGACGACCTTCGACTTCCAGCATGCCGACGGCACGTGGACCACCCAGCAGCGCGAGACGCACGACCGCGGCAACGGGGCCACCATGCTGCTGTACGACACGGAACGCGAAACGGTGCTGCTCACCCGTCAGTTCCGCTACCCCGTCTACGTCAACAACCACCCGGACGGGATGCTGATCGAGACGCCCGGTGGACTGCTCGACGACGATGACGAGCACCCGGAGATCGCCGTACGGCGTGAGGTCGTGGAGGAGACCGGCCACACCATCGGTGCCGTCCGGCATGTCTTCGACGTCTATATGAGCCCGGGCTCGGTCACCGAACGCGTCAGCTTCTACGCCGCCGAGTACGGGCCGTCGACCCGCACCCATGAGGGCGGGGGACTGGACGAGGAGGGCGAGGACATCGAGATCCTCGAAGTGCCCTTCCGCCGAGCCCTGGAGATGATCCGTACCGGGGAGATCGCCGACGCCAAGACGATCATGTTGCTCCAATGGGCGGCGCTGGAGGGGCCGTTCGCGGGCTGAAGCTGCGTACGCCCTTGACTTGAAGAGCACTTCAAGCTGAAGACTCCCGTTCACGTGCCCCGAACGCGGGCGCGGAACGGGAGGCATCCACCATGAAGTACCGCACGATCGGCACCGACCCGAAGACTCGCCGCGAGGTGAGCGTGCTCGCCCTCGGCGCCATGCTGTTCGGCTCACGCACGGACGAGGCGACCTCCTTCGCGGTGCTCGACCGCTATGTCGAGGCCGGCGGCACGTTCATCGACACGTCCGACAACTACGCCTTCTGGGAGGACGGAAGCCAGGGCGGGCAGAGCGAGGAACTGCTCGGCCGGTGGCGGCGCAGCCGCGGTGTCGGCGACGAGATCGTCATCGCGACCAAGCTCGGCGCCCGCCCCCTTGCCCCCGGCACCAGCTATGTCGACAACCCGGAGGGCCTGTCGGCGAAGGTGATCCGGGAGTCGGCCGAGCGCAGCCGGGAACGGCTGGGTGTGGCCAAGCTGGATCTGCTGTACGCGCACATCGAGGACCACAAGGTGCCGCTCCAGGAGACCATCGAGGCCTTCGCCGAGCTGGTGGCCGAGGGCACGGTCGGCCTGCTCGGAGTCAGCAACCACGCCATGTGGCGGGTGGAGCGCGCCCGCGCCCTCGCCGCCGCGGCCGGACTTCCCGGCTACGAGGTGCTCCAGTACGCGCACAGCCATCTGCGGCCCCGTAGCGACGTACCGAGTGACCTCTTCCCCGACGGCACCCTCGGCCACGCCGGTGCGGAGCTGCTCAGCTATCTGCGGGCTGAGCCCGGACTGACCCTGGTCGCCTACTCGCCGCTGCTGAAGGGCGCCTACACCCACCCGGACCGGCTGCCCGCGGACTTCGACCACCCTGGGGCCCCGGCCCGTCTGAAGGTGCTGCGCGAGGTCGCCCGGGAGACCGGCGCGACCGTCAACCAGGTGGTGCTGGCCTGGCAGATCGGCGGCGAGCTGCCGATCGTACCGCTGGCCGGGGCGTCGTCGGTGGCGCAGTTGGACGAGAACCTGGCCGCCGTCGACCTGGAGCTGACCGCGGAGCAGCGGGCCCGGCTGGACGCCGCTCACTGACCGCGACGGTCGTTCGGCTCCGCAGTAGGCTGCTGAGAGAGCCGAAGGAGAGCGGGTCATGTCCATGCTGCCCACCGAGCGATCCATCCGGACCACCCCCGAAGGCCTCCTCTGGGAGCCCGGCGAACGCTGGGTGCGCGGCGTCAAGGGGGACGTCACCGTCGTGGACAGCCGGCATCCCGTCCTCGTCTGGGAGCCCGAACTGCCCGTTCCGCAGTACGCCTTCCCGCGCGAGGAGGTCCGCACCGACCTCCTCCGCCCGGCCAAGAACCCGCCGACCGGCACGCACGCCGGCTCGCAGGTCTTCTACGACCTCGAGGTCGACGGCGAGGTGGTGGAGAACGCGGCGTGGACCTTCCCTGCCGAGGATCTGGCCGGGCACATCGCCTTCGCGTGGTTCCTGCGCTGGGACAGGGGTCTCGACCACTGGTACGAGGAGGAAGAGGAGATCTTCGTCCACCCGCGCGACCCGCACAAGCGGGTGGACGCGCTGCCCAGCAGCCGCCATGTCCAGGTGGAGATCGACGGGACGCTGGTCGCCGACACCGTTCGCCCGGTGCTGCTCTTCGAGACCTCGCTGCCGACGCGGTACTACATCCCGCCCGAGGACGTCCGCCGCGATCTGTTCGTCCCCACCGACCACCACACGGCATGCCCGTACAAGGGCACCGCCGACTACTGGTCGTGGCGGGGCGAGGCCGACGTACCGCCGAACCTGCTCTGGAGCTATCCGGACCCGCTGCCCGCGGTGGCCGCGATCAGGGGACGCCTCGCCTTCTACAACGAGGCGATCGACATCACCGTGGACGGCGAGCGCCTCGAACGTCCGGTCACCCCGTTCAGCGCGTCGCTCGGCACCCGGCCGCGCCCGTAGCGCGGGGCCGGTCAGGGTCTGACCAGCAGACGGAAGTCGAAGGCGTACCGGGACGCGCGGTAGATGTGCGTGCCGTACTCGATCGGCCGGCCGGTGTCGTCGTAGGCCGTGCGCTGCATGGTGAGCAGGGCCGCGCCCTCCTTCTCGTCGAGGCGGGCGGCCTCGTCGGGGGTGGCGGAGCGGGCGCCGATGGTCTGGCGGGCGCTGTGCAGGGTGATGCCGGCGGAGCGCAGCAGCCGGTACAGGCCGGTCGACTCGAGCCGGGGGGTGTCCAGGGCGAGCAGGCCGGCTGGCAGGTAGTTGCAGAGGAACGCCACCGGCTGGCCGTGCGTGCGGCGCAGCCGCTCCAGGACGACGACCTCGGCGCCCTCCGCGAGACCGAGGGCGGCGGCGACGTCGGCGGTGGCCGCCATCCGCTCGTTGCGCAGCACTTCCGTGGTGGGGCCCTGCCCGGCCGTCTCCAAGTCGTCGTAGAGACTGCTCAGTTCGAGCGGGCGTTTGACCTGGCTGTGCACGACCTGGGTGCCGACGCCGCGGCGGCGGACCAGCAGGCCCTTGTCGACGAGGGACTGGATGGCCTGGCGGACGGTGGGCCGGGACAGGCCGAGGCGGATGGACAGGTCGATCTCGTTGCCGAGGAGATTGCCCGGGGCGAGCACACCGTGCTCGATCGCCGCCTCCAGCTGCTGGGCGAGTTGGTAGTACAGCGGCACCGGACTGCCCCGGTCCAGGGCGAAGTCCACCGCGTCGAGCCCGGGGGAGGGCACGGCACGCGCGGCGCCACCGGTCTTCGCCATGCTAGCCAACTCCCTGTGCAGGACGGTCGGTTGAGGCGGGAGATCCGGCCGCGTACTGTACGGTCGTCGCCAGATCCCAGCCGGACAGCAGCCCGTGACACAGCGCCCCGCCGAACGCCCCGCCCATGCCGTTGCCGTTGACCGGCCCGACGGCGGCGGGAGGGGCTTCGGCCGTGCTGCCGTCGTGGCGCATGGCGAGTACGCCCGCGGTGCCCAGCCTGACCACCGCCGTCTCGACACCCGCGTCGAGCAACGCCCGTGCGCACGCGTGCGGTTCGCGCACGCCGGACATGATCTCGCATGCGTCGAGGGTGCCGACCGCGACAGTGGCGTGCCGCAGCGCCTCGGCGTAATAAGGGCGGGCCTCGTCGGGGTCCGACCAGGACTGCGGGCGCCAGTCGAGGTCGAAGACGGTGATGCCCGCCCGGCCGCGGGCCTTGAGCGCGGCGAGCACGGCGGACCGTCTGGGCTCGTGGCTCAGACCGGTACCGGTGATCCAGAAGACGCGGGCCGCGCGGATGGCGAAGCAGTCCATCTCGTAGGGATCGTCGCCGGTGGAGGTCAGCACGGTCGTGGAACGGCCCAGGCCGGCGGCGGCGACCGCCACGTCCGCGGCCGCGTCCCCGATTCCTGTGCGGCCCATCGTGATGAGATCATATGGCTGGGCTGACTCGGCCATGCGCGCTCCTCGTCGAGCTGGGGGAAGGTGGTCCCACCCATGGGGCCTGCCGACTCTCAGGTTGTAGGGCGCGCAGACCGATGCTGTCAATGGTTTGTTCTAACATTCGGACCTGTTTGTGAAATGATGTCTTAACAAAGTATTGACAGCGGCCCCGCCAAGGGATTTGATCCCGTCCCAGCAGACAAGCCACGTTCGGCGGCGCAAGACCCGGACCCGCGAGGGCCCGGACCCCGGATCCTCCGATCCGCCGCCTCCTGCGCCGTCGTTCCCCGTCGCACAGTGAGGTGCAGGAAAGATGGACCGCTCCGCTCGCTCCCGCAGATTCGCCCCCGTAGTGGCCGTGGCGGCAGCAGCTGCCCTGACCCTCGCAGGCTGCTCCAGCAGCTCCGGCGGCAAGAAGGCCGAGGAGAGCGCGGAAGGCGCCTCGGCGGGCAAGGCCAGCACTCCCCGGATGACGGTCGCCCTGGTCACGCACCAGGCGCCCGGTGACACCTTCTGGGACATCGTCCGCAAGGGCGCCGAGGCCGCCGCGGCCAAGGACAACATCAAGCTGATCTACTCCGCAGACCCCAACGCGGGCAACCAGGCCAACCTGGTGCAGAACGCCATCGACCAGAAGGTCGACGGCATCGCGATCACCCTCGCCAAGCCGGACGCCCTGAAGGACGTCGTGAGCAAGGCGAAGTCGGCGAACATACCCGTCGTCGGCCTCAACTCCGGTGTGAGCGAATGGCAGAAGCTCGGCCTGATGGAGTTCTTCGGCCAGGACGAGACGGTCGCGGGCGAGGCACTTGGCAAGCGGCTGAACGAGGCCGGCGCCAAGAAGGCCGTCTGTGTCATCCAGGAGCAGGGCAACATCGGCCTCACCCAGCGCTGTGACGGTGTGGCCAAGACCTTCAACGGCGACATCGAGCCCCTGAACGTCAACGGCACCGACATGCCGTCCGTGAAGTCGACGATCACCGCCAAGCTCACCGAGGACAAGGCGATCGACCACGTCGTCACGCTCGGTGCCCCGTTCGCGCTGACGGCCGCGCAGGTGGTCGAGGAGACGGGCAGCAAGGCCAAGGTGGCCACCTTCGACCTCAACAAGGAGCTGACCAGCGCGATCAGCGAAGGCAGCATCGAGTTCGCCGTCGACCAGCAGCCCTACCTCCAGGGCTACCTGGCGATCGACTCGCTGTGGCTCTACAAGAACAACGGCAACTACATGGGCGGCGGTGAGCAGCCGGTGCTGACCGGCCCGGCGTTCGTCGACAAGTCCAACGTCGACGCCGTCGCCGCGTTCGCCGCGAAGGGCACCCGGTGATGAGCATGGCCCAACAGGCTGAGCCGGCGGTGACCACACCGCCGGCCCCCGGCCCCGGCACGGACAAGGACGGCAGGACCGCGCAGCGCTCACTGGCACTACGGCTGCTCGCCCGCCCCGAGGTCGGTGTCTTCCTCGGCGCCGTCGCGGTGTACATCTTCTTCCTCGTCGCGGCGCCGCCGGTGCGCGACGGCAGCTCGATGGCGAACGTCCTGTACCAGTCGTCGACGATCGGGATCGTGACGATCCCGGTGGCGCTGCTGATGATCGGCGGGGAGTTCGACCTGTCGTCCGGTGTCGCGGTGATCACCTCGGCACTGACCGCGAGCATGCTCGCCTACCAGCTGAGCATGAACGTCTGGGTCGGCGTGATCGCGGCGCTGCTGGTCTCGCTGGCGGTCGGGTTCTTCAACGGCTGGATGGTGGTCAAGACCGGACTGCCGAGCTTCCTGGTCACCCTGGGCACCTTCCTGATGCTCCAGGGCATCAACCTGGCCGTGACGAAGCTGGTCACCGGCAATGTCGCGACCGACAACATCAGCGACATGGACGGCTTCGACCAGGCCAAGGCCATCTTCGCCTCGTCCTTCGAGGTCGGCGGCGTCAATGTGAAGATCACCATCGTGTACTGGCTGGTCTTCGCGGCGATCGCCACCTGGGTCCTGCTGCGCACCAAGTACGGCAACTGGATCTTCGCCGTCGGCGGCAACAAGGACAGCGCGCGGGCCGTCGGTGTCCCGGTCACCTTCACCAAGATCTCGCTGTTCATGCTGGTCGGCCTCGGCGCCTGGTTCCTCGGCATGCACCAGCTGTTCTCCTTCAACACGGTGCAGTCCGGCGAGGGTGTCGGCATCGAGCTGATCTACATCTCCGCCGCGGTGATCGGCGGCTGTCTGCTGACCGGCGGCGCCGGCAGCGCGATCGGCCCGGTCTTCGGCGCCTTCATGTTCGGCATGGTGCAGCAGGGCATCGTCTACGCCGGCTGGAACCCCGACTGGTTCAAGGCGTTCCTCGGCGTGATGCTGCTCGGCGCCGTCCTGATCAATCTGTGGGTCAGCCGTACGGCGACCAGGAGGTGACCCGATGACATCCAGCAACGGAACCGGCACGCACGGTGCGGTCCTCGCGGACGCCGTCGCCGACAAGGATTCACCGATCGTCGAACTGCGCAACGCGGGCAAGTCGTACGGCAACATCCGCGCCCTGCACAGCGTCGACCTGAAGGTCTTTCCCCAGCAGGTGACCTGCGTCCTCGGCGACAACGGCGCCGGCAAGTCCACCCTCATCAAGATCATCTCGGGGCTGCACCAGCACACCGAGGGCCAGTTCCTCGTCGACGGCGAGCCGGTGCGCTTCTCCACCCCGCGCGAGGCCCTCGACAAGGGCATCGCCACCGTCTACCAGGACCTTGCCGTGGTCCCGCTGATGCCGGTCTGGCGGAACTTCTTCCTCGGCTCCGAGATGACCAAGGGCCCCTGGCCCATCCGCCGCCTCGACATCGAGCGGATGAAGAAGACGGCCGACGAAGAGCTGCGCAACATGGGCATCATCCTCGACGACCTCGAGCAGCCCATCGGCACGCTCTCCGGCGGCCAGCGCCAGTGCGTGGCGATCGCCCGCGCCGTCTACTTCGGCGCCCGCGTCCTCATCCTGGACGAGCCCACCGCCGCCCTCGGCGTCAAGCAGTCCGGCGTGGTCCTGAAGTACATCGCCGCCGCCCGCGACCGCGGCCTCGGCGTCATCTTCATCACCCACAACCCCCACCACGCCTACATGGTCGGCGACCACTTCAGCGTCCTGCGCCTCGGCACCATGGAACTGAACGCCTCCCGCGACGACGTCAGCCTCGAGGAACTCACCAACCACATGGCCGGCGGCACCGAACTCGCCGCGCTCAAGCACGAGTTGGCCCAGGTGCGCGGCGTCGACGTCGAGGAGCTTCCGGAAGAGGGGGACCTCACCGCCCCCGTGGCGACCTCCGCCGAAGGGAAGACCCTGAAATGACCCCTGCGCTGGACCGCATCCGGGTCGGCTCGGCCCCCGACTCCTGGGGCGTCTGGTTCCCCGACGACCCCCAGCAGGTGCCCTGGGAACGCTTTCTGGACGAGGTCGCGGAGGCCGGCTACCCCTGGATCGAGCTGGGCCCGTACGGCTATCTCCCGACCGACCCGGCGCGGCTCACCGACGAGATCGCCAGGCGTGACCTGAAGGTGTCCGCGGGCACGGTCTTCACCGGCATGCACCGCGGCCCCTCCGTCTGGGAGTCCACCTGGGAGCACGTCAGCCAGGTCGCCGCGCTCACCCAGGCCATGGGCGCCCGGCATCTCGTCGTCATCCCGTCCTTCTGGCGCGACGACAAGACCGCCGAGATCCTCGAACCGCCGGAGCTGACCGGCGAGCAGTGGGCGCACCTCACCAAGGGTATGGAACGGCTCGGACACGAGGTCAAGGAGGCGTACGGCCTCGACATCGTCGTCCACCCGCACGCCGACACCCACATCGACACCGAGGACCATGTCGAGCGGTTCCTCGACTCGACCGACTCCGAACTGGTCAACCTCTGCCTGGACACCGGGCACTACGCCTACTGCGGCGGCGACAGCGTCAAGCTGATCGAGACGTACGGCGAACGCATCGGTTATCTGCATCTCAAGCAGGTCGACCCGGAGATCCTCGCCGACGTGGTGGCGAACGAGGTGCCGTTCGGGCCCGCGGTGCAGCGCGGGGTGATGTGCGAACCCCCGTCCGGGGTGCCGGAGTTGGAGCCGGTTCTGGTCGCGGCGCAGAGGCTGGGCGTGGAACTGTTCGCGATCGTCGAGCAGGACATGTACCCCTGTGAGCCCGACAAGCCCCTGCCCATCGCTGTGCGTACACGGAAGTTCCTGCGGTCCTGCGGCGCCTGACTACTGCCTGACCACGTGAAATGATCGTTGTTAGACACAGCGTCATATTACTGAAGCGTAATAATCCGAGGGATACCGCGAGTAACTTACGCGTGAGTAGGGTCGCGGCAATCCATTGTGGAGTGGTCCGAGGACGCCGTGGGACGACGTGCGTCCTCGACCCCACCCTGCCCGGCCTGACCCCACGAGGCCGGGCAGGCCGCTCCGCATGCCTCTCCCCAGGAGGAGCCGCATGTCTCTCGGAAGATGCCTGCTCATAGCGGTGTCCACCGCCGCCTGCCTCGGTGCCCAGGCCCTGCCGGCCGCCGCGGCGACGGACTCGGACACCGAGGTGGTGTCCCGTGGTGTCACGATCCCTGCGTTCTACAACCCGCCGACCTCCCTCCCGGCGGCCAATGGCGCGTTGATCCGCAGTGAGCCGCTGCACCTCGCCCTGAGCCTGCCCGGCCTGAACGGAACGCTGCCGGGCGAGGCGACCCGTCTGATGTACAAGTCCACCGATTCCAACGGCAGACCGGTGGCCGTCACCGGCGCGTACATCGAACCCTCCGCCGCCTGGAAGGGCTCCGGCCCACGCCCGCTGGTCGCGGTGGCACCCGGCACCATGGGGCAGGGCGACCAGTGCGCGGCCTCCATGGGCCTGGAGCACCCGCTGCGGCTCAACGGACAGACGGTGTCCGTCGGTTACGAGAATCTGGCGGTCTACCGGCTGCTGGCCAAGGGCGTCGCGGTCGTCGTCACCGACTACGCCGGTCTCGGCGCGACGGACCGACTGCACACGTACGTCAACCGGGTCGACGAGGCGCACGCGGTGCTGGACGCCGTCCGCGCGGCCCGTGCCCTCGCCGGAGCGTCCGTCACCTCCGGGTCGAAGGTGGGGCTGTACGGCTACAGCCAGGGCGGCGGAGCCGCGGCCGCGGCAGCCGAGCTACAGCCCTCGTATGCCCCGGAGTTGACGCTCGCGGGCACCTACGCGGGCGCTCCGCCGGCCGACCTGGACACGGTCACCGAGGCCATCGACGGCAGCGACCTGGCCGGGGCCCTGGGCTGGTCGCTCAACGGGTTCCTGCAGTCCGACCCGGAGCTGCGGCCGATCGCCGAGGCCCACCTCAACGAGAAGGGCAAGGCCGCGCTGAAGGACCTGTCGACGATGTGCGTCGGCGACGCGCTCTTCGGATACGGCTTCGCGAGCAGCACCAAGTGGACCAAGGACGGCCGGTCCATCAGCGAGATCATCCGCTCCGAGCCCAAGGTCCGGGCGTTCCTCGACGAACAGCGCATCGGCACGCATCTGCCGAAGAGCCCGGTCCGTCTCGCCACCGGCACCGCGGACAACCTCGTACCGCACGGACAGTCCCGCGACCTCGCCGCCACGTGGTGCAAGAAGGGCGTCGACCTCACCTACAAGGCGGTGATCCTGCCCAGCCTCGGCGACGCGCTGCTCAACCACTTCGCCCCCCTGCTCACCGATCAGGGTGCGGCGATCTCGTGGCTGACGGACCGTCTGGCGGGCAAGCCGGCGAAGTCCAACTGCTGGAGCATGCCCGTCCAGCCGTGAGAAGAGGGGGCCCGGCGGTTCGACCGCCGAGCCCCCTTTCTCCTACGTCAGACCGCGCGCACTTCCTCGATCGTCACCGGCCGGTGCTCGTGCAGCGACAGCGTGCACGCGTCCGCGATCCAGCCCGCCTCCAGCGCGTCCGCGATCGTGCACGGCGAGGGCCGGGTGCCGGCCACGACCTCGGTGAACGCGGTGAGTTCGGCGCGGTAGGCCGCGGTGAAGCGGTCCATGAAGAAGTCGTGCGGGGTGCCCGCCGGGAAGGTCACGCCGGGCTCGACCGAGCGCAGCGGCAGCTTGTCCTCCAGGCCGACGGCGATGGAGTCCGTGAAGCCGTGGATCTCCATGCGGACGTCGTAACCCCGGGCGTTGTGGCGGGAGTTGGAGACCACGGCGATCGTGCCGTCGTCCAGGGTCAGGATCGCGCCGGTGGTGTCGGCGTCGCCCGCCTCCTTGATGTAGTCGGCACCCCGGTTGCCGCCGACGGCGTACACCTCCGTCACCTCGCGGCCGGTCACCCAGCGGATGATGTCGAAGTCGTGCACCGAGCAGTCCCGGAAGATGCCACCGGAGGCGGCGATGTACGCGGCCGGCGGCGGCGCCGGGTCGAGCGTGGTCGACCGTACGGTGTGCAGCTTGCCCAGCTCACCGGCCTGCACGGCGGCCCGCGCGGCGACGAACCCGGCGTCGAAGCGGCGGTTGTAGCCGATCTGGATCGGCACGCCGCTGCCCTCGACGGCCTTCAGTACCTCGACGCCCTCGCTCATCGTCTTGGCGACGGGCTTCTCGCAGAAGACGGGGATACCGGCCTCGACCCCGGCCAGGATCAGCGCGGGGTGGGCGTCCGTCGCCGCGGCGACGACGATGCCGTCCACGCCGGCGGCCAGCAGGGCCTCGGGCGAGTCCACGACCTCGGCCCCGAACCGCTCCGCGGCGGCCTTGGCGGCCTCCGCGAACGGGTCGGTGACGACGAGGGAGTCGACCGCGTCGAGTCCGGAAAGAGTCTCGGCGTGGAAGGCGCCGATGCGGCCGAGGCCGAGGATGCCGATACGCATGGGGTGTTGCTCCTTGGAGGGTGCGGGTTTCTTGCCTTGCGGAGAGGTCTCAGTCGAGTCCGCCGAGTACGTTCTGGTCCCAGTCGATCACCGAACCGGTGACCACGCCCGACCGGTCCGACAGCAGGAAGACCACGAAGTCCGCGATCTCGTCCGGCTGGCCCAGCTTGCCCATCGGCAGCTTGGCGGCAGCTTCCTCACGCCAGTCGTCCCCCGCGCCGTGGAAGGTCTTCTGGGTCGCGTCCTCGCCCTCGGTCGCGGTCCAGCCGATGTTGAGGCCGTTGATCCGGATCCGGTCCCAGCGGTGCGCGTGCGCGGCGTTGCGGGTCAGGCCGATGAGTCCGGCCTTGGCGGCGACGTACGGCGCCAGGAACGGCTGCCCGCCGTGGGCCGAGGACGTGATGATGTTGACGATCGTGCCGGGCGCCTTGCGCGCCACCATGTCCTCGACGGCGGCCTGCATGGTGAAGAAGGGCGCTCTGAGGTTGATCGCGATGTGCTGGTCGAACAGCGCGGGCGTGGTGTCAAGGAGCGTGCCCCGCGAGGTCAGCCCCGCCGAGTTGACCAGGCAGTCGATCCGGCCGTAGGTGGAGACGACGTCGCCTACGGCCGTCTTCGCCTGCTCGGCGTCCGCCAGGTCGACCCGGATGAACATGGCTTTGCCGCCGGCGGCCGTCAGTTCGGTCACCAGCGCCTCGCCGGGGGCCGTGCGCCGGCCGGTGACGGCCACAATCGCTCCCTCGCGGGACGCTGCCCGCGCGACGGCGGCGCCGACGCCCTGGCTGCCGCCGCCCACGAGGACGACCTTGTCGTCGAGAAGTCCCATGTCTGGTCAGGTCCCTTCAGCTCTCGCGCCGCTCGGCGCCGGCCCGGAGCTCGTCACGCAGAGCCTCGGATGTCCATGCCTCACGCACGGCCCGTCGTACGACGTCGGCCTGTGAGGGCGGGGCCAGACCGTCGACCGGTGGATCGCTGTCGAGGTTGGTGGGGAAGGGGTAGCCCTCGGCGCTCGCGGCGATGACGTTGTCCAGCCAGCGCTCGCCTTCGGACCTGCGCTTGAGCAGCACGGGGTAGAGGGCGTTCGCGATCGCCTCCCGGTCCACCGTTTCCATGGCCCGCCCGAACGCGGAGGACACCTGGAGGAGATTGGCCATCCGCCGGATGTCCGCGGAGCGGTTGGTTCCGGCGGCGTGGAACAGAGCCGGGTTGAAGAAGACGGCGTCGCCCTTGGCGAGCGGGAGCTGGACGTGCCGGTCCTCGAAACAGTCCTGGAACTCCGGCAGTCGCCACGCCAGATAGCCGGGCTCGTACGACTGCGAGTACGGCAGGTACATCGTCGGGCCGGATTCCACCGGCATGTCGCAGTGCGCGACCGCGCCCTGAAGGGTGAGCACGGGGGAGAGGCGGTGGACGTGCGCCGGGTAGGCGGCGGCCGTCTCGTTGGAGAGGAACCCGAGGTGGTAGTCCCGGTGTGCGGTCTGGGCCGCGCCGCCCGGGTTGACCACGTTGACCTGTGAGGTGACCTGGTAGCCGGGGCCGAGCCAGGCCTGCGAGACCAGAGCCAGGATGCCGTTGGCGTAGTAGTCGGCGAACGCCTCGGGGTCGTAGAGAGCCGCCTTCTCCAGCGCGTTCCACACCCGGTCGTTGGCCCCGGGCTTCGCGAAGTGGTCACCGGCGCTCGCGCCCGAGGCGCGCTGCTCGGCGATCAGGGCGTCGAAGACGGCGGTGAGCCGGTCGACGGCGTCCAGGTCGGGAAAGGCCCCCTGGAAGACGACGATGCCGGGTCCGTCGGTCAGTGCGCGGACCAGCTCGGTCTGGACATCCCGGCGGTTCGCGTCGCGCAGCCGGTCGCTGTCGTACACCAGGACGTTCTGCTCCACGGCCGCGGCGTAGGGGTAGTCGGCGGCCTCGGTCGTCCGCTCGACCAGCGCGCGGAAGGCGTCGAGGTCGCAGTCTTGCTCGGTCGGCCAGGAGGTGGAGGACATCGTCGTCCCTTCGGTGACAGCGGCGACTCAGCGCTGTCATTCTTGTCAGTACAAACCCTTCGAACAACCAGCAGGCAGCCATCAAAAACCCCTCAGGGCAACCGAAGGAGCCGTCCCTATGGGCCACCCCTTCCCGATCCGGGAGATCGCACGTCAGGCAGGTCTGAGCGAGGCCACCGTCGACCGCGTGCTCAACGGGCGGGGAGGCGTGCGCGAGAGCACCGAGCGCGAGGTCCGGCAGGCCATCGCCGACCTGGACCGGCAGCGCACCCAGGTCAGGCTGGTCGGCCGCACCTTCATGATCGACATCGTGATGCAGACGCCGGAGCGGTTCTCCACCGCCGTCCGTGCCGCACTCGAGGCCGAGCTGCCGTCCCTGCACCCGGCCGTCGTACGCTCCCGGTTCCACTTCCGGGAGACCGGCCCGGTGCGGGAGCTGACCACGACGCTGGACCGGATCGCCCGGCGCGGCTCGCAGGGCGTGATCCTCAAGGCGCCGGACGTCCCCGAGGTCACGGCCGCCGTCACCAGGCTCGCGGAGGCGGGCATCCCGGTGGTGACCCTGGTGACGGACCTGCCCGCAACCCCGCGCCTCGCCTACGTCGGCATAGACAACCGGGCCGCCGGGGCGACCGCCGCGTACCTCATGGGCCAGTGGCTCGGGGACCGCCCCGGCAATGTGCTCACCAGCCTCAGCAGCGGGTTCTTCCGCAACGAGGAGGAGCGCGAGATGGGCTTCCGCAGTGCCATGCGCGCCCGGCATCCGGACCGCACGCTGGTCGAGATCGCCGAGGGACAGGGCCTCGACGCCACGCAGTACGACCTCGTCCGCGCCGCCCTCAAACGCGACCCCGACATCCGGGCGGTCTACTCGATCGGCGGCGGCAACATCGCCACCCTGCGCGCCTTCGAGGACCTGGGCCGGGAGTGCGTGGTGTTCGTCGCGCACGACCTCGACCACGACAACACCCGGCTGCTGCGCGAACACCGGCTGTCCGCCGTCCTCCACCACGACCTGCGCCAGGACATGCGCGAGGCCTGCCACCTCGTGATGCGGGCCCACGGAGCCCTGCCGCCCGCGGGACCGACCCTGCCGTCCGCGATCCAGGTCGTGACGCCCTACAACATGCCTACGGCGTGACCCAGGCACCGCTCTCCGCGGACCGCGCCATCGCGTCGAGTACGGCCGCACTGTGCACGGCGTCCGCGAGCGTCGCCCCGTACGGCGTGCCCTCTGCGATCGAGCGCAGGAAGCGGTGGGCCTCGATGACCTTGAGGTCGTCGTAGCCCATGCTGTTGGCCGCGCCCGGCTGGAAAGCGGCGTACTCGCCGTCGCCCGGGCCGACGTAGACCGTGCTGACTGGCTGGTCCTGGTACGTCGTGCCGCGGCTGACGCCAAGCTCATTCATGCGGCGGAAGTCCCAGAAGACGGCGCCCTCGGTGCCGTGCACCTCGAAGCCGTAGTTGTTCTGCTCGCCGACCGCGACCCTGCTGGCCTCCAGGACACCGCGGGCGCCCGAAGTGAAGCGCAGCAGGCAGCTGACGTAGTCCTCGTTCTCGACCGGGCCGAGTGCGCCGCCCGTGGCACGGGTGTGACCGGCGGTGGCGCCGAGGGGGCGGGCCCGCTCGGGGACGAAGATCGCCGTGTCGGCGGTGAGGGACGCGATGTCGCCCAGCAGGAAGCGGGCCAGGTCGGCGCCGTGCGAGGCGAGGTCGCCCAGCACTCCGCTGCCGCCGCGTTCCCGCTCGTACCGCCAGGTCAGCGCGCCTTCGGGATGCGCCGCGTAGTCGCTGAAGAGTCGGATGCGGACATGGGTGACCGTGCCGATGTCGCCGGCCGCGATCAGCTCGCGGGCGGTCGCGACGGCGGGCGCGTTGCGGTAGTTGAAGCCGACCGCGCTCTGCACGCCCGCTTTGGCCACGGCGTCGGCGACCGACCGGGCGTCGTCGGCGGTCAGGCCGACCGGCTTCTCGATCCAGATGTGCTTGCCGGCCTCCGCCATCGCGACGCCGATCTCGCGGTGCAGGAAGTTCGGGGCGGTGATGCTGACCGCCTGGACGCGGGGATCGGCGGCCACCTCGCGCCAGTCGCGGGTGGTCGAGGCGAAGCCGAACTGCGCGGCGGCCTCCTCGGCCCGGCCGGGCACCTCCTCGGCGACGGTCACGAGTTCGGGCCGCAGGGGCAGTCGGGGGTAGTGGTGCGGGACTCGGGCGTACGCCTGGGTGTGCACCCGGCCCATCCAGCCGAATCCGACGACGGCGACACCGAGCGTATCCACCATGAGAGCCCCTCTTCGGCCACTCGGGCCCTTTTGGACCGGTCCATTCCTTGTCCAGGCCACCCTGAGCGGGGTTTCCGCATGGTGTCAAGGGCTTTGACAACACGTCCACCTCGTGGAACGGTCCACTTCATGAGAGCGCCGACCATCCGAGACGTGGCCGAACGCGCCGGTGTCTCCAAGTCGCTGGTCTCCCTGGTGCTGCGCGGCTCCGCCCAGGTACGGCCCGAGAAACGGGACGCCGTGCTGCTGGCGGTACGCGAGCTCGGCTACCGCCCCAACGCCGCCGCGCGCAGCCTCAGCGAGCAGCGCTCCCGCACGGTAGGCGTCCTCCTGAACGACCTGCGCAACCCGTGGTTCGTGGAGCTTCTGGACGGTCTCAACTCCCTCCTGCACGACAACGGCCTGCACATGCTGCTGGCCGACGCCCGCCTCAACCGCCGCATAGGCCAGGACCTCGCCCGTCCCTTCCTGGACCTCCAGGTCGACGGCCTGGTCGTGGTCGGCACGCTGCCCGATCCGGCGGCACTCGGTGCGGTCGCCGAGCGGATCCCCGTCGTCGTCGCGGGCGCGCGCGAGGCGGTGCCGGTCGGCGTCGACGTGGTCGCGGGCGACGACGAGAAGGGCGCGCGGCTGGTCACCGAGCACCTCATCGGGCTCGGCCACCGACGGATCGCGCACATCGCGGGCTTCGGCGCGGTCGGCGAACTGCGGCGACGCAGCTTCGAGGAGACGATGCGGGCACACGGCCTCGCGGACGGCGCCGTGGTCGAACCCAGCGACATGACCGAGGAGGGCGGCTACCGCACCACCGTCCGCCTCCTGAGCCGCCCCGACCGCCCCACCGCCGTCTTCGCCGTCAACGACATCGCGTCCGCCGGCGCCCTGTCGGCGGCCGACGAACTGGGCCTGCGCGTCCCTCGCGATGTGTCCGTCGTCGGCTACGACAACACCAGCATCTCCCGCCTCCGCCACGTCTGGCTCACCACCGTCGACAACGCCGGCCACGAGGTCGGCCGCCGGGCAGCCCGCCGTCTGCTCGACCGGTTCGAGGGACGCGGCGGGCAGGGCGACGTCCACCTCGCCGTGCCGACGCTGGAGATCCGGGGGACGACGGGACCGCCGAACAGGTTGACGGCGTAGGCCACGGCGGCCAGACCGGCGTCCCTGCCCGAACCGCCCGGCGTTCATTCGGTCTTGCGGCCGTACACCGCCCACGCGCGGGCCGTGAGCCGGATGGAGCCGTCCGGTGAGCTGGGGACGGCGGCTCGGAATCTGTCCCGCAGGCGGTCCCGGGCGGCCGGGGTGAGGGTGGCCACGTAGCCCGGGGCGGGGCCCTGGCCGGCGAGGAAGGGCTGCCACAGGTCGGTGAAGTCGGCGAAGACAGTGGGTATTTCGAGGGGTGCGACGGATACGTCCACGAGGCCCGCGCCTGTCCACAGCGCGCGGAGCGGTTCGGGCCGGCAGACGGGGAATCGGCGGCCCTCGTCGAGCACGGCCGCTGCCGGGTCCAGTGCGACGGCCGTGTCCCAGAACCGGCGCAGGAATTGCATGCCTTCGCCGTAGTCCCACACGTAGGCCGCGGCCAGGCCGCCGGGGCGCAGCGCTCGTACCATCTCGGCGAGCGCCCCTGCGGGCACCGGCAGGAAGTTCAGCGTCAGACCGCTGACCGCCACGTCGTACGCCCCACCGCGCACCGGGAGCGACATCGCGTCCGCCACGACGAAGTGCACGGGGCCGGGAACCGTCGCGCGGGCCGAGCGTACGAACTCCTCCGACCGGTCGCAGGACACCAGTAGGCGAGGGCGTTGTCGGGCGGACACGACTGCCGACAGTGCGCCCGTGCCGCAGCCCACGTCGAGCCAGCGCAGAGCATCCGCGCAGTCGAGCCCTGCGACGAACTCCTCCGCCACCCGTCGGCTCCAGCGGCCCATGAATCGCTCATAGGCGGGCCCCGCCGCCCATACGTCGAACCGCCGCTCGTTCTCCATGGGGCCACCATCCCGGGAATCCTGGCCGCGAGCACGACAAGGCTCCAAGTTTCCAGGATGAATGAGTCATCCATGAATTGGTTGACTTTTGGCTGAGCGATCCAGAGGATTCCAGGGGTGACCCACATCGAGCGCGCGCCCCTCAGTCCGGCTCTGCCCTCCGACCTGGACGAGGCGGTCCACCGCTGTCTCGTCGCGGGCTTCGACGGCACCACGTCCGTCCCCGACACGCTCAAGCGACTGATCGACCGTGGCCTCGGCGGGGTCATTCTGTTCACCCGCAATGTGCGGGACGCGGCGCAGGTCCGCGAACTCACCGACACGCTACGGGCGTTGCGGCCCGACCTGCTGGTGGCCATCGACAACGAGGGTGGCGGCATCGGACACCTGGTGCGTGCGGGTGCCCCGGATGTGCCCGGCTCCTACGCCCTCGGGGTCGTCGACGACCCCGAGCTGACCGCCCGCTGCGCCGACGCGCTCGCCGGACACCTCGCCTCGCTGGGCATCACCGCCTCGTACGCCCCCGTCGCCGACCTGCAGCACCACCCCCTCAACCCGATCGTGCGGACGCGTTCCTTCGGCGCGGACCCCGATGTGGCCTCCCGCCATCTGAGCGCCTGGACCGCCGCAACCGAGGCGCGCGGGATCGCCTCGTGCGCCAAGCACTTCCCGGGGCACGGCGGCACGGTCACCGACAGCCACCACGAGACGGCCGTCGATCCGCGGTCGTACGACGCACTCGACCTCGCGCCGTTCCGGGCCGCCGTCGCCGCGGGTGTGCCGATGCTGATGAGCGCGCACGTCGTCTTTCCGGCGCTGGATCCCGACCGGCCCGCCACGCTCAGCCCGCGCATCCTCAGCGGGCTGCTCCGGGACGAACTCGGCTTCGAGGGCGTGCTGGTGAGCGACGCGTTGGAGATGAAGGCGATCGCCGAGCGGTACGGCGAGGCTGCGGGGGCGCGGCTCGCGCTGGGGGCCGGGGCGGACCAAGTGATCGTGGCGGTAGCGGACTTGGGGGTGACGCTGGCCTGCCGGGACGCGGTGATCGATGCGTTGCGGACCGGTGCGTTGTCGGAAGGGCGGGTGCGGGAGGCCGCAGGGCGGGTTCGGGAGCTGGCCCGGAAGTACGCGACTCCCGCCGCGGTGGTTTCCGGGTGGGACGCGGAGGCGGGGCTGGAGGCCGCGCGGCGGGCGGTGCGGGGGCGGAGCGAGCCGATGGGGTTGCGTGGAGCGTTCCTCGTCGATCTGTTTCCGCCGCCGCATCCGGCGCTCAACTGGGGTGGAGAGGATCTGTTGAGCGAGGTGCGGGAGGTCGACGGTACGGCTTCAGGCGTGGCGGTCACGGGGGAGCCGGCAGACGCCGGTGCGCTGGTGGACGAGATATCGCGGTTGGCCGGTGAGTCGCCGTTGGTCGTCGCCACGTGTGATGCCGGGCTGTATCCCTGGCAGGAGCGGATGCGGGATGCGGTGGTGGGGCGGCGGCCGGACGTGGTGCGGGTGGACACCGGGCTGCCGGAGGGTGGTGCGTTGTGTTCGTTCGGGCGGGGGCGGGTCAATCTGCGTGCCGTGGCAGAGGTGCTGAGCGCATAGACATGGCCCCTCATCACTGCATCCTCGGGTCGTGCGTGGGGTCGGCATACATGGCGGGGCAACCCTCATCGACGGCTTCGGGGCGCAGTTCGTAGTGCCAGGGCTCGTTGCCGTAGATCTGGCACAGGCCGTACTCGGCGCCGTGCTCGGACAGCCACGTCGTGGCGTTGTCCTGCCCTATGTCGATCGCGTCCCCCGACACATGAGGTGACGTGTCCGCTGTGGCCACCCATCGCGCGGCTTCTTCCTCCGAGCCGTACTTCGCGACCGCCTCACGCAGCAGCTGATTCTGCAGCTCCGCGGAACGCCAGCCGCTGTTGACGTAGAACTTGACGCCGTCGCCGGCGGCATCCGTCGCCGCCTCGCGCACGGCCCGGAGCAGCTCGGGGCCGAGCTTGGTCACGCCCGGATACCCGTCGTCGAACACGGTCACGCCGTCAGGGAGAGCGCCGTCATCCTCGCCAAGGACACCCTTGGGGGCCGCACGCCTGTGGTCTCCCTGAGGGGTGTCGGTGGGTGATGCCGTTAAGGAGGGCAGGGACGCCTGCGAGGAGGGCGAGGACGCCAGCGACTGCCAGACGAGGACGCCGACGAGGGTCGCGCTGATGGCCACAAAGGCGGCGAGGAAGGCCGATCGGGTACGGCGGGCCGCTTTTCGTGCTGATTCGCTGTATGTCATGCCCGCAGTCAAGGCAGCGCGGTGTTGCCGGCCCGTATGCGGTTTTCGATACGACGACGATATGTGCCGACTCGTAGCCTCGGAGTATGCGTGTGCTGATCGTCGAGGACGAGCCCTATCTGGCCGAGGCCATCCGCGATGGCCTGCGCCTGGAAGCGATCGCGGCGGACATCGCGGGTGACGGCGACACCGCTCTGGAGCTGCTGAGCGTCAACGCCTACGACATCGCCGTCCTCGACCGGGACATCCCCGGACCCAGCGGTGACGAGATCGCCAAGAGCATCGTCGACTCCGGCAGCGGCATGCCGATCCTCATGCTCACCGCCGCCGACCGGCTGGACGACAAGGCCACCGGGTTCGAGCTCGGCGCCGACGACTACCTCACGAAACCGTTCGACCTGCGGGAACTCGTGCTCAGGCTCAGAGCGCTCGACCGCAGGCGGGCACACAGGAGGCCGCCGGTGCGGGAGATCGCGGGGCTGCGCCTTGATCCGTTCCGCCGGGAGGTCCACCGCGACGGCCGCTACGTCGCGCTGACCAGGAAGCAGTTCGCGGTGCTCGAAGTCCTTGTCGGCGCCGAGGGCGGTGTCGTCAGCGCCGAAGATCTGCTGGAGCGGGCGTGGGACGAGAACGCCGACCCGTTCACCAACGCCGTGCGGATCACCGTCTCGGCACTGCGCAAGCGTCTGGGCGAACCCTGGATCATCGCCACCGTGCCGGGCGTCGGCTACCGCATCGACACGGCACCCGGTGCCGGACGTGAGGGACGAGACCGTGGATAGGCAGCCCGGGTTGAGCGTTCGCGTCAAACTCACCCTCAGCTACGCCGGATTCCTCATGCTCGCCGGTGCCTTGCTGCTCGCCGCCATCGGAGTGTTTCTCCTGCGGGAGGGGTGGTTGCAGACCAACGAACAGGGGGCATGGAGATCGACTCCGGGCACCCACTTCGTGCGCGGTTTCGCCCCCATGGCAGCCGCGGTCATGGTGTTCCTCCTGGTGTTCGGCCTCCTGGGGGGATGGATCCTCGCCGGCCGTATGCTCGCTCCCCTGACGCGCATCACCGAAGCCACCCGCATGGCCACGAACGGATCGCTCTCCCACCGGATCCGGCTGCCGGGCCGCAGAGACGAGTTCCGCGAACTCGCCGACGCCTTCGACACGATGCTCGCGCGGCTCGAAGCCCAGGTCGCGGAACAGCAGAGATTCGCCGCCAACGCCTCACACGAGCTGCGCACCCCGCTGGCGATCTCGAAGACCCTGCTCGAGGTGGCCCGCACCGACCCGAACCATGACCCCGGCGAGGTCATCGCCCGCCTCGACGCCGTCAACACCCGGGCGATCGACCTCACCGAGGCACTGCTCCTGCTCAGCCGCGCCGACCAGCGGTCCTTCACCCGCGAACCGGTCGACCTGTCCCTCCTCGCGGAAGAAGCCACCGAAACGCTCCTCCCTCTCGCGGAACGGCACGGCGTCACCATCGAGACCTCCGGTGACATCACCCCCACCGTCGGATCCCAAGCGCTGCTGCTGCAGCTGACCACGAACCTCGTGCACAACGCGATCGTCCACAACCTGCCCGGTAAGGGGACGGTATGGGTGACCACCGGCGTCCGCCCCAGGACCGCGGTGCTCACCGTCGAGAACACCGGCGAGAAGCTCACCCCTCAGCTGGTCTCCACCCTCACCGAACCGTTCCAGCGCGGCACCGAGCGCGTTCACACGGACCACGCGGGCGTCGGCCTCGGCCTGGCCATCGTCAAGCGGATCGCCGAAGTGCACGACGGATCCCTCACCATCACCCCGCGCCCCGAGGGCGGACTCCGTATCGCAGTTCAACTGCCCGCCCCACCACCCCATACAGCTGACAACGAGGACATCTGATCAGTGAGTGAAACAGTGCAAGACCTCGCGGATGCGCGGCAGCAGGACGAAGGCGAGGGGCGTGCCGAGACCCGGAACGTGATCCGCCTCCTCTCCCGCCCGGAGCCGTGGAAGCGGGGCCCGGTGCTCGTGGCGCTGGCGCTGCTGCTCGGCCTGTTCATGCTGCTGCACGCGGAGATCCCGAACGGGATCGGGGGCCTCGGCAGCCTGGTGGAGACGTTCCTGCCATGGTTCGGCCTGTTCATTCCGGTGCTGCTGGCCGGCGCGCTGTGGCGCCGCTCCGCCTCCGCGGTCGTCGCGCTGCTGCTGCCGGTCACCGTGTGGCTGAACCTCTTCGGCGGGCTGCTCGGCGACAAGTCACACGCGGGCAGCGACCTCACCGTGGCCAGCCACAACGTCGGCGCCGACAACCCCGACCCGGCCGGCACCGCGCGCGACCTGGCCGCCTCCGATGCGGACGTGCTGGCCCTGGAGGAGATCACCGCGGAGGCGAAGCCGCTGTACGAGGAGGAACTGGCGAAGACGTACCCCCACCACACGGTGCTGGGCACGGTCGGGTTGTGGAGCAAGCTGCCGCTGTCGGACACCCGGCCGGTCGACATCGAGCAGGACGCCGGGCCGCTGGGGGACGCCAAGCCGGCCGAGGTCAAGCTGGCCTACAACCGGGCGCTGCGCACCACGGTGGCCACGGACCAGGGGCCGCTGGCGGTGTACGTGGCCCACCTGGGGTCCGTACGGGTGACTCCCAGGACGGGCTTTTGGACGGACAGCCGGGACAGAAACGCGCAGGCGCTCGCCGAGGTCCTCGCCGCCGAGCGCAACGAGCGAGTGGTACTGCTCGGCGACCTCAACGGCACCATGGACGACCGCGCGCTCGACGGCATCACCTCGCAGCTGCACTCGGCCCAGGACGAGGCCGGGGACGGCTTCGGCTTCAGCTGGCCGGCGTCCTTCCCGGTGGCGCGGATCGACCAGATCCTCGTCCGTGGCGTGGAGCCGCAGAGCTCGTGGGTGCTGCCGGCCACCGGCAGCGACCACCTGCCGGTGGCGGCCGGAATCAGCTGGTGACCACGGTTGGAAAGGGATGGGGCCATACGGCCTCCTTGATTCCCCGCGCCCTCAAGTAGTCACCGTCCTCCGCCCGTTCCGCCAGCACGACCGCCGGACGCACGCCCTCCCCGCGCATCTGCATCCACGCCTCGAAGTACGCGCCTCCCGGACCGGAAACAGAGCGTGTCGCCGGAGTGCACTCCAGCACCAGGGCCGTTTCGCGCGCCGGTGCTGAACGCGGGGCGGTACGAAGTTCGGCGACCGCGTCGGCGAGTGCCCGCGCGATCGGCTTCGCCCGGCCCATCGCGTCGAACAGGCCCAGGGTGTACTCCAGTTCGGGGTAGTCGGCCAGGGCGCGGTCCACGTCGTGGGAGGACCACCAGGTGACGCCCCACAGGTCTGTGCAGTCGGCCGCGTTCAGCAAGGTCGCGCGGGCGAAGTCCGGGGCGTCGGCGGCGGGGATGTGGGGCTCGGGGGCGCCGGTCTCCTGGACCCAGACCGGCCTCGTGGGGTCGTCGGCGTACGCCTTGGCGAGCTCCGTGCCGTACTCGGCGAGGTGCAGGACCTCGGGGGAGCGGGGGCCGTAGCGGCGGGCGCAGTCGCCGGAGAAGACCCAGGGGTGGACGGTGGTGAGATCGCCCTTGCGGGCGGAGGCCTCGGGGGTGAAGGGATGGTCGTCGCCGTACCAGGCGGCGTCGTAGGCCGAGTGCGTGACCAGATGCTCCGCGGCGGGCAGGCCGTCCCTGGCGGCGGCCAGGAGCGTGTCGAGGTAGTGGTCCACCTCGGCGGCCGTCACCGGGTTGTGTTCGACCAGGTTGTTGAGCTCGTTGCCGAGCTGGAGGCCCAGGAGGTTGGGGCGGTCGGCGAGGGCTCGGCCGAGGGTGCGCAGGAGTCGCGCCTGGGCCTCGATGGCTTCGGGGTCGGTGAACACGTTGCGGTGATGCCAGCTGCGGGTCCACTCCGGATAGAAGTCGAAGCTGGACAGATGGCCCTGGACGCCGTCCACGAGGACGTCGAGCCCGGCCTCCGCCGCGAGATCGACGAGGTGCACCAGCTGGTCCACGGCGGCGGTGCGGATGAGGGTGCGGTTGGGCTGGAGCAGGGGCCACAGGTGGAAGACGCGGATGTGATCGAGGCCCAGCGCTGCGATCTGGGCGAGATCCTCGCGGGCGTGCTCCGGTTCGAAGTCGTGCCAGGAGTGGAACCAGCCGCGGCGGGGCGTGTAGTTGACGCCGAAGCGGGGTGTGGATGCGCTCAAGGGTCCTCCTCGGACGGCGTCGGGCCTTGTCTGCGGCGAATGTATCAACCACCATGGTTGCCGATGAACAATAATTTGAACCAGGATCTCGTGGTCGGCCTGGACGCCGGCGGCACCCGGACGCGTGCCGTCCTGGCCTCCGCCCACGACGGCCTGCCGCAGTGCGAGGGCACCGGCGGACCGGGCAACGCCCTGACCGTCCCGGTGCCGGAACTCACCGACCACCTGGCCGAGGCCCTCGCCCAGGCCGTGCCGGAGCCGCTGCGCGCCCGGGTCGGGGCCGTCGCGGGCGGCTTCGCGGGCGCCTCGCGGACCGCCGCCGACGAGCCCGGGCGGCTCAGGGCACAGTCCGCCCTCTCCGCCGCGCTGGAAAGGCTGGGCATCCACGCCGTGTCGGTCGAGATCTACAGCGACATCGAGGCCGCGTTCGCCTCCGCGCCGGGCTTCCCCGCCGACGGCCTCGCCCTGGTCGCCGGCACCGGCGCGGTCGCCGCCCGGATCACCGGACGCCGCTGCACCGCGACCGCGGGCGGCGACGGCTGGCTGCTCGGCGACGACGGCAGCGGCTTCTGGATCGGCCGCAGCGCCGTCCGGGCCGCCCTGCGCATGGCCGACGGACGCGGCGGGCCGACCCTGCTGGCCGCCTCGGTCGGACGGGAGCTCGGCCTTCCTGCCGAGGTGCTGCCGTATGGCGCTCAGGCGTGGACCCGCGAGCAGCGCGAGCTCTACCGCATGCATGTGCTGCCCGCCGTGATGGCCCGCCCGCCGGTCCAGCTCGCAGGTCTCGCACCCCTCGTGGTCGAGGCCGCCGGCCATAAGGACGCCGTCGCGGAGGCGATCCTCCAGGAAGCGGCCGACCAACTGACCGACACCCTCTGCGCGTTGGACCCCCACCCGGGGGAGAGGATCGTCGTCACCGGAGGGCTGATCGACCCGCTGCTGACCCCCCTCACCGATCGGCTGCCCGAGTTCACGATCGACCAGGTGGCCGACGGCTGTCCCGGAGCCGTCGCCCTCGCCCGACCGGGGCTCGGACGGTGACGACGTACCGGGACCCGGCCGCCCCCGTCGACGCCCGCGTCCGCGATCTGCTCGCCCGTATGACCCTGCGGGAGAAGGTCGGTCAGCTCAACCAGCGCATGTACGGCTGGGACGCCTACCGCCGCACCCCCGACGGCGCCTTCGAACTGACCGACGCCCTGCGTGCCGAGACCGAGCGCTTCGCCGGACTCGGTGCCCTCTACGGGTTGTTGCGCGCCGACGCCTGGTCCGGCGTCGATCACACGACGGGAGCCGGTGCGGACGACAGCGCGGGACTCGCCGAACTAGTGCAATGTCACATCGTACAAACGAGCCGCCTCGGCATCCCCGCCCTCTTCGTCGAGGAGGTCCCCCACGGCCACATGGCCCTGGACGGCACGGTCTTCCCCGTCAACCTGGCTGTCGGCGCCACCTGGGACCCCGCACTGTACGAGCGAGCCGCCGCCCACGCCGCCGCCGAACTGCGCGCCCGCGGCGGCCATGTCGCCCTCGTCTCCGCACTGGACATCGCCCGCGACCCACGCTGGGGCCGCACCGAGGAGTGCTACGGCGAGGACCCGTACCTCGCTGGCCGTCTCACCGAGGCACTCGTCCGCGGCATGCAGGGCCAAGGAGAACTCTTCGCCGCCGACAAGGCCCCCGTCGTCCTCAAGCACTTCGCCGGACAGGGAGCCACCGTCGGCGGACGCAACTCGGCCGAGTCCGAACTCGGGCCGCGCGAACTCCACGAGATCCACCTCCCCGCCGCCCGCGCCGGAGTCCGTGCCGGAGCCGCCGCCGTCATGGCCGCGTACAACGAGGTCGACGGCCTGCCCTGCGCCGGCAATCGCGCCCTGCTCCATGAACTCCTGCGTGAGCGCTGGGGTTTCGAGGGCCTGGTCATGGCGGACGGGCTGGCCGTGGACCGGCTGGCCCGGATCACCGGCGACAAGGTGTCCGCAGGGGCCCTCGCCCTCAACGCCGGCGTCGACCTGAGCCTGTGGGACGAGGGCTTCACGCACCTTGAGGAAGCGGTCGAGCAAGGGCTGGTGACCGTTGCGGCCCTGGACGCCGCCGTGGCGCGTGTCCTGAGCCTGAAGTTCCGGCTCGGCCTCTTTGAACAGCCGTACAGATCAAGCCAGTTGATGCCGCCGAACGGTCGCGAGCTGAGCACCGCCCTCGCCCGCTCCGCCGTCGCCCTCCTCCACAACGACGCCGGCGTACTGCCCATACGCCCCACGGTCTCCCGTATCGCCGTCCTGGGCCCGCACGCCGCCACCAGCGCCCACCAACTCGGCGACTACACCGCCCCGCAGCGCCCCGGCACGGGAACGAGCGTGCTCGACGGCCTACGCCGACTGGCCCCGCCCGGCATCGAACTCCGCCACACCCGCGGCTGCGCCCTGACCGGCGACGGCCTGTCCGGCATCCCCGAGGCGGTCGCCACCGCGGCCGCGTCCGACCTGGCCGTGCTGGTGCTGGGCGGCAGCAGCGCCCGCACCCCCGACACCGAGTTCGCCGCCAACGGCGCCGCCGTGACGGCCGTATCCGAGATGACCTGCGGCGAAGGCGTGGACCTCGCCGGACTACGGCTCGGCGCCGCGCAACACGCGCTCCTGGACGCCGTCGTCGCGACCGGCACCCCCACGGTGATCGTCATGATCCAGGGCCGCCCGCACGCCGTGCCCGAGGCCGGACGCGCGGCGGCTCTGCTCACCGCCTGGTATCCGGGCCCGTGGGGCGGCGACGCGATCGCCGAGGTGCTGCTCGGGCTGGCCGAGCCGAGCGGCCGGCTCCCCGTCTCCGTCCCGCGCTCGGCGGCCCAACTCCCCGTCTACTACAACCACAAGGACACCGAGTACGGCGGCTACGTCGACGAAAGTGCCGAGCCGCTCTACTCCTTCGGGCACGGGCTGTCGTACACGAGCTTCGAGTACGGCACGCCACGCCTGTCGGGGCACACGGTCGAGGTCGATGTCACCAACACGGGGGACCGGTACGGGCGTACGGTCGTGCAGGTCTATCTCAGACGCCTGATCACGACCGTCTGGCCGCGCACCCTCGAACTGTGTGCGTTCAAGGGTGCGGGCCTCGCGCCGGGCGAGCGCCGTACGGTCACGGTCACTCTGGATCTCGATGCCGATCTGACCGGCGTGGTCGAGATCCGCGTCGCCGAGTCGTCGCGGGCCGCGCTGAAAGCCGTACCCCTACAGCTTCACCGCTCCTGACGACACGCCCTTGTAGAACCACCGTTGGGTGATGACGAACAGGATGAGCACCGGGATCACGGAGATCACCGACCCGGCCATGACCATCCGCTGGTCGTAGCCGAACGACGAACTCTGCAGCCGCGAAAGACCCAGCGTCAGGGTCATGTTGCTCTCCGAGCGCAGCACGATCAGCGGCCAGAGGAAGTCGTCCCAGGCGCTGATGAAGGTGTTGATGATCACCACCATGATCGCGCCCCACGCGGACGGCAGATACAGATGGCGGAAGCGCTGCCACTCGTTCGCGCCGTCGAGCATGGCCGAGTCCTCTATCTCGCGCGGCACGGCCAGGAACGCGGCGCGCATCAGCAGGACGTTGATCGCGCCGACGAATCCGGGCAGCCAGACGCCCGCCAGGCTGTCGACGAGCCCGAGGTCGCGGATGCTCAGGAACAGGGACACCATGATCGACTCGAAGGGGAACATCATCGAGGCGACCAGCACGACCCAGACCGCCTTGCGGCCCTTCCAGCCGGGCTTGGAGAGCATGTAGCCGGCGGTGGTGGAGAAGACGAGCTGGCTGGTGACCGACAGGACGACCACGATCATGCTGTTGCGGATGTACGTCGCCACCGGCACCTGCTCGAAGATCGTCCGGTAGGCCCGCAGGGTCGGGTCGTGCGGCAGCAGGGTGGCGTTCGCGCCGAAGACGTCCTCGCCGGTGCTCTTCAGGGAAGCCAGGAGCTGCCAGAGCAGCGGTCCTACGGTGAGGCCAAGGACGAGGAACAACAGCAGGTAGCGGACGAGCAGTTCGCGGGGGCGGCCGTAGTCCCGCCAACGGGGCATCAGACGGCGGCGCTTGGCCGGGACAGCGGCCGTGGTCATGCGTCGTCCTCCTTCGTCAGGCGCTGCGCCAGCAGGGTCAGCCCCAGCGTCAGCAGGAACAGGGCCACGCTGACGGCCGAGCCGTAACCGGCGTTGCCGGTGATCGGGTCCAGACCGACGTCCCGGATGTAGAAGGGCAGGGTGCGGTCGGCGCCGCCGGGGCCGCCGGTGGAGCTGCCGAGCATGTAGATCTCGGTGAACACCCTGAGCGAGCCGATGCCGGTGAGCGTGCCGACGAGCATCATGGCGTTCCGGACGCCCGGCATCGTGATGTGCCAGAAACGGCGGATCGCGCCGGCGCCGTCCATGGCCGCCGCCTCGTGCAGTTCCTTGGGCACGTTCCCGAGGGCGGCCAGGTAGAAGACCATGTACCAGCCGAGCCCCTTCCACAGCGTCAGGCCCATCGCGGACAGCAGGATCAGCCACGGGTCGGACAGGAACGGGATGGCGTCCCTGATCAAATGGGCCTTCTCCAGCCAGGTGTTGACCAGTCCGTCGTCGGCCAGCAGCCACTGCCAGCTCAGGCCCACGACCACGCTGGAGGCGAGGACGGGGGTGTAGAAGGCGGAGCGGAAGAAGCCGATGCCGGGCAGGTTCTTCTCCACCAGGACGGCCAGCATCAGCGGCAGCAGCACCATCAGCGGTACGACGATCAGCGCGTACAGGACGCTGTTGCGGGTCGCCAGCCAGAAGTCGGAGTCGTCCAGCATGCGCGTGTAGTTGTCCAGCCCGACGAAGCCCGAGGCGCCGCCGAGCGGCTTGGCGTCGGTGAACGACAGCAGCAGGGTGTTGAGGAACGGGAACACCCCGAAGATCACCGCGCAGGCGATCGCGGGAGCGGTCCACAGCCAGGGGAGCCACCAACGACGGTACATCGCCGCTCCGTTGGCACCAGCAGCCGGTCCCGGCAACAGTGCCCGGAGTCGAGAGGGGCTCGCGCCCGGTGCGGAGTCCGTGCGCTCCGCACCGGGCACGGACACCGGCTTCGTGATCTGAGCCGTCACCGTCAGCCTGCCTGCTTCAGCAGCTGGTTGGCCTTGTCCTGGGCGTCCTTGACGGCGTCCGCCGGGCTCTTCTTGCCCTGCATGGCCAGCTGCACCTGGGACACGATGGCGTTCTGCACGGCCGGGGAGAGGTTGGTCTGGTTGGTGTCGGCCGTCTTGAGCTGGTCGGCGACGAGCTTGCGGGCCTGGGAGAACGGGTCGTCGCCGGTGACGTTCTGGAAGAACGGATCGTCCAGCGAGGCCGTGGTGGTCGGGAAGATCACCACGCTCGGGTCTTTGCACCAGGCCGTCTGGTTCTCGGCGTTGGTCAGGAACTTCGCGAACGCCAGCGCCGTGGGGGCGTTCTTGCTGGTCGCGGCGACCGAGATGTACTGCGGGGCACCGGCGGAGGCGCGGCCGAGCGCGTCGTAGGGCTGCTGGCCGACGGCCGTCTTGGCGTAGACCGACGGGCTGTTGTCCTTCACGAACCGCACGAAGCTCGGGTTCGTCGAACCGTAGGCCACCTTGCCCTGGCTGTAGAGCGTGGACGGGTCGTTGCTGGAGGACAGCGAGTCCTTCGGCATCGCGCCCTGCTTGTACAGCTTCGCCATCCACTCGACCCACTGGACGGTGCGAGGGTCGTCGGCGAGGACAGCGGACTTGCCGTCGGCGGAGAGGATCTTGATGCCCATCTGGTCGAAGTCGGCCGGGATGCGCCAGATCGGGTTGGCCATGGTCGCGTAGAACTTGCCGTCGGCGGCCTTGGCGATCTTCTCGTAGTCGGCGAACAGGCCGAACATGGTCGTCGGCGGCTTCGCCGGGTCGATGCCGGCCTTCTTCAGCAGGTCGGTGTTGTACGTCAGGAGGACACCGCCGGTGTACCAGGGCAGCGTCGTGTGGATGGCCTTGCCGGTGGCGTCCTTGAAGGTGCTGGACTCCCAGAACGACGGGACGAAGGGCTTCGATGCGTCAGGGTCCTTGGTACCGACGTCGAGCAGGTAGCCGGCCTTGGTGAGGGCCGTCGCCGTCGGCGCGTTGACGTTGATGACGTCCGCCAGCGTGCAGGCCTGGGCGTCGGCGACCGTGCGGCTGGTGAAGGTGTTGTCGCCTGGGTCGTCGATCCACTTGACCTTGGTGCCGGGGTTGGCCTTCTCGAACGCCTTGATGACGCCGTTGAAGAAGTCCCCGAAGTCCTTCTTCAGGTTGGTGGTCTGGAAGGTGATGTCACCGTCGATCTCGCCGGAGAGCTTCCCCGACCCGACGTTTCCCTTGTCGACCTTGCAGCCGCCCGCCGTGGCGTCCCCTCCCTCGGAGCCGCTCGACAGGCCGCAGCCGGCGGCGGTCAGGATCAGGGCGACGAGCCCCGCAACGGATCCGGTCAGTCTTGTAGCGCGCATTGCTGCCTCCTGCGACCAGCCAGCTGCTGGTTCAATTAACCAACTTCGACTCCGATTGATGAAAAGGTGGACCAGAATTCATCGGAGGTCAATGGGTTGCCATGTTGCTTTTAGGTTCCGCCGGTGATCAGTCGGGCGGTCAGTGCCGGTGCTCGTGGTCCGGATGGGAGGGATCGCCGGGGTGTTCATGGCCGACGGCGTACTCCACGTCGGCGCGTGCGCGGTCGAACCAGTCGAAGAAGGCGCGGTGCGCTGCGGCGCGGCGCAGTTCGCTCACGATGCCGTCGCGGGCGTGCCTGTACGGCACGAAGTCCTCCGGTGCGGTCACGCCGAACGGGTCGATGCCACGCCGCAGTGCCTCCGGGGTGAGGAAGCGGTCCCGGTTGCGCTGGTAGTAGTCCTGTACGACGGTCTCCGGGACGTGTTGCTCGCCCGCCAGTTCGGCGAGGAGGGTGCGTGCGGCCGGGGAGTGGGCGAGGGTTGCCGCGATGATGCTGCCGAGGTCGGCTACGTCGGTTTCGACCACGGCGAGCATGCGTGCGGGTGACATCTCGCCAGGGAGCGTCAAACCCCGTTCCCTGCATGCCCGTCGGGCGAGTTCGTCGGCGACGACTACCTGTGTTGCCCAGCGGCGCCTTTGTCGTTCGTGTGCGGGTTCGTTGTGGCTGGTCGCGCCCACGCGGCGGAGCCGCATATCGACACCGCCCGCGCCCCTGCGGGGCGCTTCCAAGAAGGCGTTCACACGCTCCCTCGGGATCGCCTCGCCCTGCACGAGCGCCGCGTGTTCCGTCATGGGCTCACCTCCAGCTCCACGGCCTTCGTGTAGGCGACGCGGCCGTGCCAGGCGAGCTTTGCCATCAGCCAGTACGAGCCCGGCGGCACCGAGCCGCCGTCCACCTCGATCACGCACTCCAGGTGGTCCCCGGCGGCCACCGTGAAGCCCTGGCAGGCGGGGGTGACCCCGGTCCAGGTTCCCCAGGAGGACACGGCCCACAGGGTTCCGTTGATGGGGCCGCGGGTGGTGTTGTGCACGGTGACCGGGACTAGGACGCGCTCACCGCGGGGTACGGCGATGCGCTCAACCCCCAGCTCTGGCAGGAGAGTTGGACCTGGCGGGGCGCCTGGCACATCGAGGGCCACGACATCCTCGTACACCTGCCCGCCGTACGACAGCCGGGCCGCGAGCCAGTGTCGGCCCGGCTCGGGGTCAGGTGGTGGGGTCACCGTGATCTCGGTGAGGGTGAAGCCGCCGGGGCCCAGGGCGTAGGGCAGTTCGGCGGGGGTGGTGGACCAGCCTGGTGGTGCGTGCAGGGTCACGGTGCCCCACGTCGGGGCGTCGGTGAGTTCCGAGCCGATGCGGACGGTGGCCGTGACCGGGTCGGTGGCGGTGAGTGCGGTGGGGGAGAGGAAGACCGAGACCGGCATGTTGCCGCGGGGGGCGGGGCCGGAGTTGTGGAGCCAGTAGCGGGTGTGGATGGGCTGGGCGGGTTCGTGGGCGGCGACGGCGGGACCGTCGGACGTGCGGGCGGCGGTGGCGTTGGCCAGGACCGTGGCGACCTCGAAGCCGGTCAGGCCCAGATCGAGACCGCCGTCGGCATTCGGTGCCAGTGGTTCGCCCGGTGTCTCGAGTACGTCCGCCCGCGCGCCCTCCGCCCAGTCCCGCGGTCCCTGCACGCGCGCGTGCACCGGCCGTCCGTTGACCTCGTGCATCCGTACGACGACTCCGCGGCCCGGGTCCGCGGGTGCCGCGCTGCCGCGGGCGAGTGGGGAGCCGAGCGGCTTGAGGGCGTCGAGCAGTACCTCGCCCGCGGGTTCGAGGGAGAGCAACGTCGCCGTTCTCGGTATCCCGGGTTCGTCGGAGGACCGCCGGATCCGTGCGGTGAGCGGGTGGTTGAACTCATGACCGGCCCGGGGCAGTCCCAGGTCCCGCCAGTCGCCCTCGCCCGCGACGACGGCGTACTCGAACGTGTGGGACCAGCGCTGGAGTTGGAACCCCGAGCCGTCGGGGGTGGTGCGACGCGGCGGGTCGATCCAGATGCCGGAGGGCCAGCCGGTGCAGGAGCGCATCAGGGACATGTAGAGGTCGCCGGAGGCGGTGACCACACAGCCAGGTGTGCCCCGGTTGAGGACGGCGAAGCCGTGCCCGTCCCAGGCGTCGCCCGGCGGCAGCGCCTCACCGCCGCCCGCCGCCGTGGCGTGTACGACGGCGTCGTCCAGGTCGGCGATCAGCGCGTCGACCGCCTTGGCATCGTCCTCGGGGCGGGCGCCCGCCACCACGAGCAGCGGCAGCCGTTCGAGGTCGCGGAGGTCCGCTCCGGGCACCCACTCCTCGCGCAGCCCGGCACGCGGCGCCACCCACACGGCGGCGACACCTTCCTCGGCCAGCTGCCGCCGCAGCTCGCGTCCGGCGGCGGGATCCCAGCCGAGGGCCTCGGCGACCAGGGAGTTGCGGTCGGGGCCGCCGACGGCGATGCGGATGTCGGGCAGGTTGGAGTCCACCTCCAGGTCCCCGTACCGGGGCCCGTCCGCGATCGTCGAGGTCGCGGTGACTCCCACGCGTACCAGGGCGGCCGCGAGCGGGGTGCCGAGTTCCCCGGCCTCGTCCCAGTCCGGGTAGACGAGTTCGGCGACTCCGATCGAGCGGTGCCCGAGGAACCTGCCCGTGTCGCCGCTCAGCGCCACGCGGGCCGTGGACCCCAGGGCGAACCAGGTGTTCGCCGGGTTGTCCAGCGTCCACGGGAACCGCTCGCTGTCCACCTCCACGAACCCGAACCCCCGCCCGATCACGGCATCCGCCACCTCGTGCACCGGCAGCCCGCCCTGGACGTTCGACGGCCAGCGGACCCGGATGAGCCGGTCGGCGCCGTCGTACCCGTCGATGGTGGTGGACACGTCCAGCCGGTCGACGCCCTGCCACAGACACAGCCGCTGCGTGTACCGGAAGAGACCGAGGTCCGCGCTGACGGTGATCCGCGATCCGGCGGCGGACTGCTCGACCTCGATGTCCGCGCGTACGTCCCCGCTGCGGGCGGCGGTGGTGCCGGTCGGGGTGAGATGCCAGGGGCCTTCACCGAAGCGGGGATGCCTCGAGTACTCCTCCTGGACGACGAGTTCGTTGCCGATGTCGCCGGGGCGCAGCAACTCCCGGCCGCCCTCGGTCAGTAGGCGCAGGCTGCTGACGGCGCCGCCACGCGCGGGGTCGACCGTCACCTCGTAGAACTCGTTGCGAATGGTGGTGCCCTCGCCGCTCGTCCACTCGGGCACGGTGCCCTCGGCGAGGGGGAGTGCCTTGAGGCCCATGCCGGGCAACTCCGGTACGACGACGTGCAGTTGTCCGTCCTCGGCCACGGCGGGCAGGGGGTGGCCGGTGTCGTCCAGCGGGACCTGTCCGGGATCCGCGACCGTCAGGACGTCCCGCCGCTCCCACGTCGCCGGGTTGAAGACGACCAGGTCCGCCGTCCCCTCGGCGGGCGTCACGGCGTCGGCGAGCGCCTGTGTCGCGTCGGCGTGCACCGTCTCGGCGAGGTCGCACAACTCCCGCCAGCCGGTGAGCAGATCGATGTAGACCTGGTCCGACTCCGAGCCGGTGACGGCGTCGTGATGGGCGCCGTAGATCAGCTGCCGCCACGCCTTGTCGAGCGCGGCGTCCGGATAGGGATGCCCGGTGACGAGCGAGGCGAGAGTCGCCCAGGCCTCCGCGTCGGCGAGGAGCGTCTCGCCGTACCGCTGGGCCTGCTTGGTGTCGATGTAGGAGACGTCCTTGCCGGTGTAGATGGGGTTCATGTCCCTGGTCTGCGGCGAGGCCTTCCGCCCCTCGGCTTCCAGCTCGTCCCGTACGGCGGCGAAGAAGTCGCGGGGCACGGCGCTGATGAAGCGCGGCCAGACGTAACGGGCGTTCCAGTCCCGGTGGATGTCCATGACCCAGCGGCACGGCGGGGCGTAGTCGCCGCCGACCGGGAGCAGGACGTTGCGGGTGAGCGCGACCTTCTTGAGCCCCTGGAAGAGCTTGTGCGCGGCTGCTTCCGCCTCCGGCAGCGTGGGCGCGTTGTCGATCGCCCAGCCGGCGCCGTAGTGGTTGACCATGTACGCCGTGAGCAGTCCGCGCCCGGACGGGGCGATCCAGTTGAACTCCGCCGGGAACTGCATCCGTCCGGGGTCCCGGGGCTCCTCGCCGAACACGGAGAGGGTCGGTCCCCACTGATGGAACGGCCCGCGCGCCCACGAACTGGAGGAGATCCCGGCGTCCGCCATCAGCCCCGGGAACTGCGGATCGTGCCCGAATGCGTCGAGCTGCCACGCCGTCTCGGGGGAGGCGCCGAGGATCCCGCGCTGGAAGCCGTCACCGTAGACGGCGTTGCGGATGGTCGCTTCCGCCCCGGTGAGGTTGGTGTTGGGCTCGTTGTAGGTGCCGCCCATGATCTCGATCCGCCCGGTGCGCAGCAACTGCCGTAGAAACGCGCGCTCTTCGGGGAAGGTGTCCCAGTAGGGCTTGAGGTAGTCGACCTCGGCGAGCACGAAGGTGTACGCCGGATCGCGCCGCGCCAGATCGCAGTGGGCCCGGACGAGGCTCATCCCGGACTGGCCGCGCGAGTCGAAGGTGCGGGCCGGAAGACCGGTCGTCGCCGGGTCGTCGGCCACGTCCCAGGTCTCGGTGTAGGCGCCCTGGGTGTTCCACCAGACGGGGTCGTAGTGGAAGTGGCTGACCATGAACATGGTCCAGCCGGGCTCCGCCGCCGTGAACTCGGCGGTGTGCCGCGCCACTTGGTCCCCGTCGGTGACGGTGACCGTGACCTCGCGGCGGTCGCCGGGCGCGAGGCCCTCGACGGTCACGGGTATCTCGACGCGTACCGTGCCGTCCTCACCGACGGTGGCGAGCGCCTCCCCGCTCACCTCCGCGCCCGCCACGGCGAGGCGGACCGGCCTGTCCGGGACGTGCTCGATCCCGGCGATCACGATCTGGTGCGGCTGCTCGGCGGTACCGACGAAAAGATCGGTGGACTCGACAGAGAGGACGCGCATGGGGCTCCTACGAGTGCTCGGCGGGGAGCCCCATCCTGGCACCGAGGGGATGATTCAAACAACCATCTTGACGTTTCCTCGGTGGTTCATCCATGCAAAGCGGTCACGCTGACCGGTCACGCTCAGCGGGTGCGCCGGGACTTCACCGCATGCCGCGGAGTGATGTGGTCGGTCAACGCCAGGGAGGCGCTGGCTCGTTGGTAGGAGAGCTGGGCGACGCGGACGTACAGGCAGTCGATGAGGAGCAGGGAGGAGTGCCGGCTGCCGATGCTCTCGGCGCGGAAGCTGGTCTCCGAGGAGGAGATGATGAGCCGGATGTCGGCGGCCTTGGCGAGCGGGGAACGGTGGTCGGACGTGATCGCCACGGTGGTGGCACCGCGCTCCTTGGCCATCTCGAACGGCTCGATGGTCTCCCGGGTCGCTCCGGAGTGCGAGATGCCGATGGCGACGTCCGCGGGGGTGAGCAGGGCGGCGGAAGTGGCCGCGCCATGCACCTCGGTCCAACCTCGCACCGCGCAGCCGATGCGGAACAGCCGGGTCTCGGTCTCCTGCGCCAGGGCCCCGCTGCCGCCGACGCCGTACACGTCGATACGGCGCGCACGGGCCGTGGCCTGGGCCGCGCGCTCGACGGCGTCGAGATCCATCCGGTCGATGGTCTGCTGGACCGCGCGCAGATCCGCGGTGCCGACGACTTGCACGACCCGTTCCAGGCTGTCGTCGGGGGCGATGTCCGGGCCGATCTCGGCGGTGCCCCAGTCCGAGACCTCGCCGCGGCCGCGCTCCTGGGCCAGTTCGATCAGCAGATGCTGGTAGGAGTCGAGCCCGATGGCCCGGCAGAACCGGGTCACCGTCGCCTGGGAGGTACCGGTACGGCGGCCCAGCTCGGCGGCCGAGCAGTGGGTGACGGCTGCCGGATCCTCCAGGATCAGCTCGCCGACCTTCCGCAACGAGCCGGCGAGCCGGGGCAGCTCGGTGCGGATCAGTGTGGTGACGTCCGTGGCAGGCATACGACGAAGGTAACAGCCACCGTTCACGTCACTGATTGAATTCCAGGACCCATCGACATGGGCGCATCTCCTCGTTGCCCGTGGCCCACGGCATGTGATTTATTGATTCACCTGTGATGTTGTGTGAGGTGGTTCAATCCACCAGTGGGGAGTATCCCGTGTCCGTCGAGTCCGTGAGCGCACAGGGCTTCGCCCGCGAGGGCATGGCCGCCCTCCACCGCATCACCGAGTCCGCCGGCGGCGAGGTGACGCGCGCCGCCGAACTGATCGCCCAGTGTGTGCGCTCGGACGGCGTCATCCAGGCCTTCGGCACCGGCCACTCCCAGGCAATGGTTCTCGAACTAGCGGGCCGCGCCGGGGGATTGGTCCCCACGAACCGGCTCAGCATCGCCGACCTCGTCCTCTACGGCGGTGACCCGCCCAGCGTCCTCGACGACCCGCTCCTGGAGCGCCAGGCGGGAGTCGCCCAGCGGATCTACGACCTCGCCGCCCCCCGACCGGAGGACCTCTTCGTCATCATCTCCAACTCCGGCGTCAACAAGGTCATCGTCGAGATGGCCCTGCACGCCAAGGAAGAAGGCCACCGGCTCCTGGCCATCACCTCCCTCCCCCACACCCGGGCCGTCCCCGCCGCCCACCCGAGCGGCAAGAAGCTCGCCGACATCGCCGACGTGGTCCTCGACAACGCGGCCCCACGCGGCGACGCCCTCCTCGAACTCCCGGGCGGCGGCGCCGTCTGCGCCCTCTCCACACTCACCGGCGTGATGCTGGTCCAGATGGCAGTCGCCGAAGCCGCCTCCCTCCTCCTCGCCTCCGGCGACCGCCCCCCGGTATACGTCTCGGCGAACGTGCCCGGCGGCTTCGAAAGCAACCTGGACCTGGAGAAGCGCTACGCAGGCCGCATCCGCCGCACCGCCAGCTGAGCAGCGCCCCGATAGGGGCGCGGGGAACTGCGCGACCAGCCACGACGAACCCGCAGACGCTGAACGGCCTGGCGCGGCACCCCGCGGAGCGCTACCGCACGGGTACCGGCGTCAGCGCCACAGCCAGCGGATAGGCGCCCGTGGTAAACGCCGCCCCCGCCGCCCCCGAAGCGGTGTCGACCGGCACCAGTGCGTTCCCGTCCGCCGTGGTGACGTACGCCGTCCCGCCTTCCCAGTCCAGACCGACGTCGAAGGCGGACCTCCCGACCGTCACCGTCTCGCCGGGCGCCCCCGTCGCCGTGTCCACGGGCGTGACGCTGTCGCCGGTGCTGGGGCTGACCCACAGAGTCCGCCCGTCCGGCGACAGACCGAGCCCGTAGGCCTGGCCGGTGACCAGCAGTGTCGGCTCGGTGTCGTTCGTGGCGGTGTCGATCGGAGTGACGGTGGAGCCACCGGAGTTGGACACGTACACCGTCTGCCCGTCGGGAGCGGCCACGACATTGAAGGGCCTGGGACCGACCGGGATCGCGGCGCCGCTCTTCCGGGTCGCCAGGTCGACCGGACTGACCGTGTTGTCGTGGATGTTGGCCACATACAGGGTCCGCCCGTCAGGTGTGATCGCCATGTTCTCGGGACCGGAGCCCACGGGAACGGCCGTACCCGCCCGCAGCGTTGCGGTGTCCACGGGCTGCACCGTGCTCTCGGAGTAGTTCGCGACCCAGAGTGTGCCGCCGTCCGGCGTGAGCGCGAGCCCGGCGGGGACGCGGCCCACAGCGACGGTGGCGGTGACTTTGCCATCCGCCACATCGATCACGCTGACGGTGTTGGAGCCCTGGTTGGCGGCGTAGGCGGTGCGCCCGTCGGCACTCACGACCACCTCACCGGGGTTGTTCCCGACGGCGATCTCCGTGCTCTTGCCGGAGGAGAGATCGATCGAACTGACCGAAGCGCCACTGAAGTTGGCCGTCAGCGCTCTGGACGAGCCCGATCCGTCGGTGACTTGGACCGGGATCGCCCGTTCGAGAGCGCCGGTGCCGGTGGCGACGATGGACCGTACGCCTTCCCCAGCGCCCTCCTGCGCAGAGAACGTGACCGTGACGGAAGTGGTGCCGCCCGCCGGGACGGTGGCGGTGCCCTCGGCGGGGGAGGCCGTGACGCCCTCGGGAACGTCGAGCTTCCAGGAGACCGTCTTGGCGGTGGTCGAGCGCTCGTCGGACAGGGCCAGCGTGACCGTCTCGGACGCACCCGGCTTCAGGGTGAGGGAACCGGGCTCGAAGGAGAGGTCGACGCCGGGATCGGGCGCGGTCCGAAGCATCGTCGTGTAGAGGAACTGGTCCATCACGCCCGGCGAGACCTGCTGGGGGACGGTGTCCAGTGCCTTGCGCTCGGCCCTGAGCCGGTTCCAGTGCGTGGTGACCGCGTCGGGGTCGCCGCGCTTGCTCGCCAGCAGCAGGTCCACGGCCGTCTGTCCCGCGGAGCCGTACCGGCCGAGCTTGTCCAGCCAGGCCGAAGTCTCTTCGAGGAAGCCGGGGTTGGCGAGGTGGGCGCGCAACTGTGCCGGTGTGGCGGCCATGTCCGTGTAGTAGGCCCGGAGCGCGGCGGCGGCCCGGTCGAGACCGCTGTCCTGGTCGTAGGCCTTGTGGAAGGCCGCGATCAGTCGGCTCAGTGTCGGCGACTCGGTCGGGTCGAGCTCGGACGAGTAGTTGTTCTCCGCGAAGATCCGCAGCCATTTCGCCGCCTCGGGCCCCGCCAGGTCACGGACGGAGGCAAGGAACGCGGCCCGTGGGTCGTAGCCCTGCGGGTTCCACAGATACGCGGCCGAGGTGAACAGCGCGATCCGGCTCGCCTCGCCCTGCACCATCGGGTTGGCCGTCACGCCGACCGCCTCCTCGGCGACGCCGGGCTCACGGCCGGTGTACGGGCCGAGCAGCAGACGGCTCGTGACGTAGTCGTTGACGGGGTAGTTGTCCCAGACCAGGATCGGGTGGCCGTACACCTTGCGAGCGTTGCGTACCTGGTCGGCGGTGATGGTCGGGGCGATCACGCCGACGCCGGTCCACTCGACGACCACCGAGGGGTCCAGCTTCTCCCGCAGGGCGGTCTTGTAGGGGGAGTCGGCCAGGTCCGAGCACTCGGTGGGGACCATCTCCAGTGGTTCGAGCCCGGAGTGCGTGGCGGAGAACTCCTGCCAGACCCGGTTGAGCAACTCGGCCTGGGCGGTGCCGGCCGCGCCGCCTCCGGTGCCGAACTCCTCCTCGTCGGCGGCGCAGTTCCACTTGGTGTAGCTGATGTCGTCCAGCGGGATCGCGAAGGAACGGACGCCGATGGCGTACAGCGAGTCGAACTTGGCGGTGAGCGCCTTGACGTCGGCGTCCGAGGAGTAGCAGACCGACAGTCCGGGGGAGAGGGCGTAGGTGAAGCGGACGTGGTTGGCGTCGGCCCGGTCGACCAGCTCCGCGAGCCGGGCCAGTTCGGCGGGCGGGTACGCGTCGCGCCAGCGGGCGCGCAAGTAGGCGTCGTCCTTGGGGGAGTAGACGTAGACGTTCTGCTTCGTACGGCCGTAGAAGTCGAGTTGGGCAAGGCGCTCGGCGTGCGACCAGGGAGCGCCGTAGAAGCCCTCGATGACCCCGCGCAGGGGCGCCGTCGGCCAGTCCCGCACGGTGACCTCGGGGAGGGCGGAACGGGATCCGCCCGCCTTGACGACGAGTTGGCGCAGAGTCTGGGCGGCATAGAACGTGCCCGTGGTGTCGACGCCGGACAGGGCGACGAGGGCCCG
This sequence comes from Streptomyces sp. NPDC050211, assembly GCF_040656035.1. Taxonomy (NCBI): domain Bacteria; kingdom Bacillati; phylum Actinomycetota; class Actinomycetes; order Kitasatosporales; family Streptomycetaceae; genus Streptomyces; species Streptomyces sp. NPDC050211. The sequence continues at coordinate 68,317 of NZ_JBFALC010000016.1, read as the reverse complement.
CCCGTCCTTCCGGCCGGACGCGAGGACATAGCCGCCGGACGGCAGACCGGCCGGGGGCTTGGCGCCGAGAGCTTTGAGGACCCGGCCGGTGGCGCCGCTCTCGTCGGGGCCGCCGACGTAGATGGTGAGCGCGGCCGACGCGGGAGGCTTGTCGGTCGTGACGATCTCGTCGGCTCCGGCGTCCCGCAGGACGGATTCGACGAGGCGGCGGGCCGAAGGGTCGGTTCCCGGGCCGACGACCTCGACGACCCGTTCAGGGACGGTGAGTTGGCCGCGTCCCACGCTGAGGTGCTGCGGGGTGGGCCATACCTGCGGCACATCTCTTGGGGGTGTGGCCGTCGCGGTCGTGGGGAGGCTCAGGGCGAGCGTGAGTGCCAGGGCGGCGGCCGGGTGTCTGAGGCGAATGGCTGGGAACACGGGGGAATCCCCTTCCGTAACCATGATCAGTGGATGAATGGATCCACCGCGCGATGTTAGATTCGCTGAATCAAACATTCAAGAGTGCGCCTGGCCTGACCAATGCGCCCCCGGGCGCGGCTACCGCCCCGACCGAGCGAGCACGCTGAGCGCATTCGCGGAGACAACCGCCGTGATACCCGCCCACTCCATCCACCCCAGCCCCTCACCAAGGACGACCCATCCGACCACCGCGGCAAGCACCGGGTTGACACTCATGAACAGGCCGAACGCCGCCGCCGTCACCCGTCGCAGCGTGAACAGGTCGGCGAGATACGGCACCGCCGAGGACAGCACCCCCGCGGCCACGGCACACCCGGCGGCCATCAGGGTCGGCGGATGCCGGACCACCACGACGATCCCGACCGGCAGAAACATCAGCGCGGACAGCCCGGCGGCGGCTGCCGAACCCTGCGCTCCCGGGATACGCCGTCCGACGGTCCGGTTGAGCAGGATGTACGACGCCCAGCACAGGGCCGCGAGCAGGGCCAGCCCCATACCGAGATAGTCGGCCGACGGCTGCGGTCGCATCAGGACGACGACACCCGCCGCCGCGAGCAGCGCCCAGCAGGCGTCCAGGCGCCGCCGGGTCGCCGCGAGCGCGATGCTCAGCGGACCCAGGAACTCCAGCGTCACCGCCAGCCCGAGGCCGATGCGGTCGACGGCGCTGTACAGGGACAGGTTCATCGTCCCGAACACCAAGGCAAGCAACAGCACCGGCCACCACTGCCGCCAGGTGAACGACCGCAGCCGCGGCCTGCCCACGGCCAGCAGGACGGCCGCGGCGACGTACTGACGCACCGCGACGACACCGACGGGACCGATCACGGGAAACGCGAGCGAGCCGACCGCGGCTCCGACCTGGTTGGACAGCCCGCTGCCCGCCATCGTGGCCACCCCGGCGAGCGGGGGCCGCTCCGGGGCTGGGACCGGCGCGGAGGAGGACAGGGATGCGGCGGGGCGTGCGGGTGCTCCTGGCATGCTCCGATCGTGCGCCCGTTCCGTACTTGCGCAAAATGCATCCGGAGCGGCATCTATACGCTGGACGCATGGATGTGGAACTGCGGCAGTTGCGCTGTCTCGTCGCGATCGTCGACGAGGGCACCTTCACCGACGCCGCCCTCGCCCTCGACGTCTCCCAGGCCGCCGTCTCCCGCACCCTGGCCTCGCTGGAAAAGGCCCTGGGCGTACGGCTGTTGCGGCGGACCTCGCGCGAGGTGACCCCGACTGGGGCCGGGGTGCGGGTGGTGGCGCACGCCCGGCGTGTGCTCGCCGAGGTGGACGACCTGGTGCGGGAGGCCGCGTCCGGCCATGCCCAGCTGCGGATCGGCTACGCCTGGTCCGCTCTCGGCCGGCACACCGTCGCCTTCCAGCGCCGCTGGGCCGAGCTGCGTCCGGAGACCGATCTGCACCTCGTCCGCGTCAACTCGGGCACGGCCGGACTCGCGGAGGGCGCCTGCGATCTGGCCGTCGTACGGCGGCCCGTGGACGACCGGCGGTTCGAGTCGGCCATCGTCGGTCTGGAGCGGCGGCTGTGCGCGGTGGCCGGCGACGATCCGCTGGCCCGCCGCCGCTCGGTCCGGCTGGCCGACCTCGCCGGGCGTACGCTCCTCGTCGACCGCCGCACCGGCACCACGACCGCCGACCTGTGGCCGCCGGACTCCCGCCCGGCCGTCGAGGAGACGCACGACATCGACGACTGGCTCACCGTGATCTCGGCGGGCCGTGGCATCGGCATCACGGCCGAGTCCACCGCCAACCAGTATCCGCGGCCCGGCGTCGTCTACCGCCCGGTGCGGGACGCCGAGCCGATCGCCGTACGCCTCGCCTGGTGGCGGGACGACCCGCATCCCGCCGCACAGGCCGTGATGGAACTGGTCACCGAGCTGTACCGCGAGGGCTGAGACTCCGACCGGTACCGACAAAATTGTTGACAATTCTGTTTGCTAGATTTACGTTCGACAGGCACTCACTCAGAGAGGGCACACGATGCCGAAACAAGCCCGTCCGAGCACCGGAGAGCAGGCCAAGCAGCATGCGCTCGCGCAGCTGCGGCAGGCGATCCTGCACGGCGAGATGGCACCGGCACAGCGACTGGTGGAGAACGAACTCGCCGAGCAGTTCGATGTGACACGGGCGAGCATCCGTGCGGCACTCATCGATCTGGAGGCCCAGGGCCTCGTGGAGCGGATCCGCAACCGCGGCTCGCGGGTGCGGGTGGTGACCGTGGAGGAAGCGGTCGCCATCACCGAGTGCCGCATGGTCCTCGAAGGGCTCTGCGCGGCGAAGGCGGCCGTCGCGGCCAGCGACGAGCAGCTGACGGAACTGACGGACCTCGGCACGGCCATGAGCAAGGCCGTGGCCGACGGCGAGCCGATGACGTACTCCGAGCTGAACCAGGAACTGCACGCCAGGATCCAGGAGTTCTCCGGCCAGCGCACGGCCGTGGCACTGCTGGAGCGGCTCAACGCCCAACTGGTGCGCCATCGCTTCCAGTTGGCGCTGCGGCCCGGTCGTCCGCAGCACTCCCTGAACGAGCATCTGGCGATGATCGAAGCGATCAGGTCCAGGGACCCCCAGGCGGCCGAAGCGGCCGTCCGCGCCCACCTCACCAGTGTGATCGACGCGTTGCGCGACTGACGCACGCGGGGCGGGCGCCCCTCTGTCCACCAAGGAGATTTCCGCAATGACGCATGCCGAAGCGCCCGCCACCTCCCCACCACCACGGTCGACCCTCGTCGTCACCGCGCATGCCGGGGACTTCGTGTGGCGGGCCGGTGGAGCCATCGCCCTGGCCGCCTCGCGGGGGGAGAAGGTCACGATCGCCTGCCTGACCTTCGGCGAGCGCGGCGAGTCCGCCAAGGCGTGGCGCGAGGGCAAGCAGCTGGAGGAGATCAAGGCGATGCGCCGGGACGAGGCCGAGCGTGCCGCCGAAACCCTTGGCGCCGAGGTCCGCTTCTTCGACGCCGGCGACTATCCGCTGGTCCCCACAGCGGAGTTGACCGACCGACTCGTCGAGGTCTACCGCGAGACGCAGCCCGATGCCGTCCTCACCCACCCGACACAGGACCCGTACAACGGCGACCACCCGGCCGCCAACCGCATGGCCCTGGAAGCCCGGATCCTCGCCCAGGCCATCGGCTACCCGGGCCAGGGCGACATCATCGGCGCCCCGCCGGTCTTCTACTTCGAGCCGCACCAGCCCGAGATGAGCGGCTTCAAGCCCGAGGTCCTGCTCGACATCACCGAGGTGTGGGACACCAAGCGCAAGGCGATGGAGTGCCTCGGCGCGCAGCAGCACCTGTGGGACTACTACACCGACCTCGCCGTGCGCCGCGGCGTCCAGCTCAAGCGCAACGCCGGACCCAACCTGGGCCTCGCCCACAAGACCATGGCCGAGGCGTTCATGCGTCCCTACCCGCAGATCGCGAAGGAGCTGGCATGAGCGGCGTGATCGTCACCGACCCCCCGAAGGCCGACGCCAAGGACGTCGAGGCGCTCGCCGCATTCGGCGTGGCCACCGTGAGCGAGGCGCTGGGGCGCACCGGTCTGCTCGGCCCCGGCATCCGCCCCATCCAGCAGGGCGTGCGCGTCGCCGGTACGGCCGTCACCGCGCTCAGCTGGCCCGGCGACAACCTCGTGATCCACGCGGCCGTCGAGCAGTGCGGCGAGGGAGACATCCTCGTCGTCACCACCACCTCCCCGTCCACCGACGGCATGTTCGGCGAACTGTTCGCCACCGCGCTGCAGCGGCGGGGCGTGCGTGGCCTGGTCATCAACGCCGGTGTCCGCGACACCCAGGAGCTGCGCGAGATGGACTTCCCGGCCTGGTCCCGGGCGGTCTCCGCGCAGGGCACGGTCAAGGCCACCGGCGGCTCGGTCAACGTACCGGTCGCGATCGACGGCCAGGTGATCCGCCCCGGCGACGTGATCCTCGCCGACGACGACGGCGTGGTGGTCGTCCCGCGCGAGCGTGCCCACGCCACCGTCGAGGCGTCCGAGGCCCGCGAGGCCAAGGAGGCAAAGGCCCGCGCCGCCTTCCTTGACGGTCAACTGGGCCTGGACCGCTACGGGTTGCGGGAGACGTTGCGGCGGCTCGGCGTCGAGTACCGGACGTACGAGGAATACACGGGGGAGCGGTCGTGAGCCGCGGGCCCGAGGAGGTGCCATGCATGCTGATGCGCGGCGGCACCTCCAAAGGCTCCTACTTCCTCGCCGATGACCTGCCCGCCGATCCCGGTGACCGCGACGACCTGCTGCTGCGGGTCATGGGCAGCCCCGACCCGCGCCAGATCGACGGCCTGGGCGGCGCGCACCCGCTCACCAGCAAGGTGGCCGTCATCTCCCGCTCGGCCGGCCCCGAGGCGGACGTCGACTACCTGTTCCTCCAAGTCGCCGTCGACCGCCCAGAAGTGACGGACCGGCAGAACTGCGGCAACATCCTCGCCGGGGTCGGCCCCTTCGCCGTGGAACGCGGCCTGGTCGACGCGGACGACGCCGAGACGACCGTACGCATCCGGATGCTCAACACCGGAGAGCTGGCCGTCGCGACCTTCCCCACTCCCGGTGGCCGGGTCGACTACACCGGTTCCTCGGAGATCTCTGGGGTGCCGGGCACCGCCGCTGGCGTCGTGATCGAGTTCCCGCCGGGCGCCGGCCCGCTGCTGCCCACCGGTCACGTCCGCGACATCGTCGCCGGTACCGAGGTCACCTGCGTGGACAACGGAATGCCGACCGTGCTGATCCCCGCATCCGCCATGGGAGTCACCGGCTACGAGGCGCCCAAGGACCTCGAGGAGGACGTCGCCCTCGCCGGCCGGCTGCGCGAAATCCGGTTGGACGCAGGGAAGTTGATGGGCCTCGGCGATGTGGACGGCGCCACCGTGCCCAAGCTCAGCCTGCTCGCGCCGCCCCGGGACGGCGGCGCGGTGACGACCCGCACCTTCATCCCCGTCCGCTGCCACACCTCCATCGGCGTCCTGGGCGCCGCGAGCGTGGCGGCGGGGCTGCTCGTGCCCGGCGGCGTGGCGGAGGGGATCGCGGAGCCCCGCGGGCAGGGCGACCGCGTACGCATCGAGCACCTCACCGGATTCCTCGACATCGAAACCAGCGTGGAGCCCGGATCCGCTCAGACCGCTCCCGTGGTCCGCCGCACCGCCGTCGTGTGCACCGCACGGAAGATCTTCGACGGCACCGTCTTCCCCCGCGCTGCCGTACCACCCTTGGAGGCACACCATGACCCCGCCGCTCGGTGACATCGCCCATGTCGGCCACGCCCAGCTGTTCACCCCGGACCTGGACGCCAGTGTCGCCTTCTTCACCGACTACCTGGGCCTGACCGTCAACGGGCAGCAGGGAGACACCGTTTACCTGCGGACCTTCGACGACTACGAGCACCACAGCCTCGTCCTCACCGCCCGCGAACAGCCGGGCCTCGGCCGGCTCGCCCTGCGCGCCTCCAGCGAGGAGGCCCTTCAGCGGCGCGTCGGCGCGATCGAGGACGCCGGCGGCACCGGCACCTGGGTCGAGGACGAGCCCGGCCTCGGCAAGCTCTATGTCACCACCGACCCGGACGGGCACGAGCACGCGTTGTACTGGGAGAGCCAACACTACGAAGCCCCCGAGGAGTTGCGGCCCGCGCTGAAGAACCAGCCCCAGGCCAAGCCCAACCGGGGCGTGGGCGTACGCCGGCTCGACCACATCAACTTCCTCGCCGCCGACGTACTCGCCAACGCGGAGTTCCAGGAACAGCTCCTCGGCGCACGACCCACGGAGCAGATCCGGCTCGACACGGGGAAGATCGCGGCCCGCTGGCTGACCTTCACCAACAAGTCGTACGACGTCGTCTACACCTCGGACTGGACCGGCTCCACCGGCCGACTGCACCACATCGCCTTCGCGACGGACACCCGCGAGGAGATCCTGCGCGCCGCCGATCTCGCCATCGACACCGGCGTGTTCATCGAGACCGGCCCGCACAAGCACGCCATCCAGCAGACGTTCTTCCTCTACGTCTACGAGCCGGGCGGCAACCGCATCGAGCTGTGCAACCCGCTCACGCGGCTGGTCCTGGCTCCCGACTGGCCGCTGATCACCTGGACCGAGGAGGAGCGGAAGAAGGGCCAGGCCTGGGGCCTGAAGACCATCGAGTCGTTCCACACGCACGGGGCGCCGCCGGTCGGCTGAGCCGGGACACAGTCGGCCCACAGGAGCCCCGCAAGAGTCCGCACGAGTTCGGCGAACTGTCGATGAGATTGTTGACAAAAACGTTGACCGTTCGCCGATCGACTCCTTAGCGTCTGGCGCACCACGTACGAGAGGTAACCAACGATGTCTTCCTCCCCCTCGCTCTCCGCCCGCGGCGGCAGACTGGCCATCCTGGTCGTCGGACTGTGCTGGCTGGCCGTGCTCTTCGACGGCCTCGACATGTTCATCTACGGCTCGGTGCTCCCGCACCTGCTGGAGACGAAGACCTTCGGCCTCACCCCGGACCAGGCCGGCGACCTCGGCAGCTACGCCACCTTCGGCATGCTGATCGGTGCCTTGGCCGCGGGAACCGTCGCGGACCGGATCGGGCGCAAGAAGCTCATGGTCTCCTGCGTGATCCTCTTCTCGCTGGCCTCCGGTGTGTGCGCCATCGCGGACAGCGTCGCCGTCTTCGGCCTCGGCCGGACCCTGGCGGGCCTCGGCCTCGGCGGACTGCTGCCGACCGCGATCAGCATGGTCTCCGACTACGCCCCGCGCGGTCGCGGCGCCATCATCATCGGCCTGCTGATGACCGCCCACCACGCGGGCGGCGTCCTGTCGGCCTACGTCGCCAAGTGGCTCGTGGAACCGGTCGGTTGGCGCGCCGCGTTCTGGGTCTGCGTGCTCCCGCTGCTCTTCGCCCCGGTGCTTGCGCGCTTCCTGCCCGAGTCGCTGAGCTTCCTCGTCGCCAAGGGCCGCAGAGAGGAGGCCCGGGAGCTGGCCGCCCGGTACGACGTCGAGGTGCCCGCCGCCAAGTCCGGCAAGCAGGGTGCGGCCGGCCGCTGGACCAACCTGGTCACCCTCTTCCGCGGCGGCGAGTGGACCCAGACCCTGCTCTACTGGCTGGCCTCCTTCGGCGGACTGCTGCTCGTCTACGGCGTCGCCACCTGGCTGCCCACCCTGATGCGCGCCGAGGGCTACGAGCTGGGCTCCGCCCTGTCCTTCGTGGTCGTCTTCAACCTCGGCGGCATCGTGGGCATGCTCGTCGCGGGCCGGGCCGCCGACCGCTTCGGCGCCCCGCGCATCTCGGCGATCTGGTTCGCGCTGACCGCCGCCGGGGTCTTCCTGCTCAGCGTCCATATGCCGATGAGCGTGACGATGATCGTCGTCTTCCTCACCGGCGTCTTCCTCAACAGCGCCCAGACGATGATCTACGCGACCGTCTCCATCCGCTCCACCCCGGACAGCCGTGCCACCGCCGTCGGCTGGACCTCCGGCATGGGCCGCTTCGGCGCCGTCTTCGGCCCCTGGCTCGGCGGCCAGCTCCTCGCCGCGAACCACGGCGACTGGGGCTTCACCGCCTTCGCCATCGCCGGCCTCTCCTCCATGGTCTTCATCGGCATCGCCTCACTGCGCGGCCCGAAGCGGTCCACGGGGGCCGGTGGTGCGCAGCAGGAACTGGCGGCCACGCACTGACGTTGTCGCGCAGGGCTAGGGGTTCAGAGGTCGTCCGCCGTGGCCTGCCCCGGCCGGGGGAGTGCTCAGTCCCTGGCCCGTACGCCGTCGAGCGCGACGGTCAGTACGCGGTCGCGCTGGGCCTCGTCGAGGAAGTTCGTCGCGGTGATGCCCGAGACCATCCGCAGCAGGTCGTCGAAGTCCATGTCCTTGCGTGCCTCGCCCGCCTCCTGCGCCCGCTGGAAGAGCGGGCCGCCCGCCGCGTACATCGACTCCCGGCAGGCCAGGAAGATCTCCGACTCGTTGTTGAGGGCCTCGCGGATGGCCCGCTTGGTGACGGTGTAGTCGACGAACCGCCGCAGCCACGAGGTCAGCGCCTCCCACGGCCCTTGGTCGGCGACCTCCTCGGCGACCTGGCACAGGTCGTTCACCTCGGTCGCGTACACGCTCTCGAAGAGATGGCGGCGGGTCGGGAAGTTCCGGTACAGCGTGCCGATGCCGACGCCCGCCCGCCGTGCGATGTCCTCCAGCGAGGCCTCCGCGCCGTGCTCGGCGAACGCCTCACGGGCGGCCACCAGCAGCGCGTCGTAGTTGCGCGCGGCGTCCTTACGGTGCGGCCGGCGCGACGCGACGATCTCGCTGACGGGGTACGGCTGGGCCGTCACTGCTGCCTCCCGGGGTGGACGGGTTGAAGCGGAGGTGCGCCTCCGCTACAGTGGAGGGGTACCTCCACTTTAGCAGTGCGGGGTCCGTTCGCCGTGGACGCGTGACGTCTGAGACGCGAAGACCCCTCACCCCTTCCGCTCACACTCGTCCGCTCACATTCGTCCGCGACCGGACGCTCTCGGCCGCACCCTGTTCGGATTCGGAGAGGCTTTCCATGCCCCGCAAGTCCACCCGTCTCACCTTCGCGGTCCTCGCGAGCGGTGCCGGCGTGTTCGCCATGCTGCAGTCACTGATCGCGCCGGCCCTGCCGACCGTCCAGCACGCGCTCGACACCTCGCAGTCCACCGCGACCTGGGTGATGACGGCGTATCTGCTGTCCGCCTCGATCTTCACGCCGATCCTCGGCCGCGTCGGCGACCTGATCGGCAAGAAGCGCACCCTCGTCGCCGTCCTGTCCGTCGTGGCCGTCGGCTGTCTGCTCGCCGCACTCGCGCCGACCATCGGCGTACTGATCGTCGCCCGGGTCGTCCAGGGCGTCGGCGGCGCGCTGTTCCCGCTCTCCTTCGGCATCATCCGGGACGAGTTCGCCCCGTCCCAGGTGAGCGGCAGCATCAGCAACCTGTCCGCGGTGATCGCAGCGGGCGGCGGCGTCGGCATGGTCGCGGCCGGACCCATCGTGTCCGCGCTCGACTACCGCTGGCTGTTCTGGATCCCCGTGGCGATCGTCGCCGTCACCACGCTGATCGCCCTGCGCTACGTACCCGAGTCGCCCAACCGAGCGGCAGGCAACGTCAATTGGCTCGGCGCCGGGCTGCTGTCGGCCTGGCTGGTGGCTCTGCTGCTGCCGCTCAGCCAGGCGAGCGTCTGGGGCTGGGGCTCGGCCCGGGTGATCGGCCTGTTCGCGGCCGCCGTAGTGCTCTTCGCGCTGTGGCTCCTGGCCGAGGCCCGCTCGCGCACGCCGCTGATCGACCTGCGCGTGATGCGGCTGCCCGCCGTGTGGACCACCAACACCGCCGCGCTGCTGTTCGGCGCGGGCATGTACGCGATCTGGTCCTTCCTCCCCGGTTTCGTACAGACGCCCAGCTCCGCCGGATACGGCTTCGGCTCCAGCGTCACCGCCGCCGGACTGCTCATGCTGCCGATGCTCGTCGCGATGTTCTTCTCCGGCGTGCTGAGCGGCCGCCTGGAACCGGTCCTGGGCGCCAAGACCCTGCTCACAGCAGGTGCGTCGCTCGGCGCGCTCGCCTGCGGCTTCCTCGCCCTCTGGCACGACGAGCAGTGGCAAGTCGCCTTCGTGGCAGGCGTGTTCGGCCTCGGCATCGGACTGGCCTTCGCCTCGATGGCCAACCTGATCGTGGGCAGCGTCCCGGCCGACCAGACCGGCGCTGCGACCGGAATGAACGCCAACATCCGCACCATCGGCGGCTCCATCGGCGCCGCGGTCACCAGCGTCCTGGTCACCGGCCACCTCCAACCCTCCGGCCTACCCTACGAATCCGGCTACACCCACGGCTTCACCCTGCTGGCCCTGCTCTGCCTGGCCGCGGCACTGGCGGCCCTGCTGGTCCCGGTCGGACGAGCCTCCGGCCTGACCGCGCGTGCCCGCGCCGCCGAGGACACGGCGTCAGCACCCGTACGCGTGCGTTAGGGTTGACCTGCGCGTTCTCGCGGAACACCGCGAGACAGCGCACCGGGACGTGGCGCAGCTTGGTAGCGCACTTGACTGGGGGTCAAGGGGTCGCAGGTTCAAATCCTGTCGTCCCGACCAGCTTTGATGCAGGTCGGAGGCCGTTCTCTCGTTTACGGGAGGGCGGCCTTTCGCGTTCCCGGAGGGCTGGTGGTCGCACTGTGGTCGCAGGCCGGATCTGGGGTCGGCTCGCGGGGAGCAGAACCCGGGCGGGGCGGGGGAGCGGAGCCGGTTGAGGGCTTCGCGCAGCCGCTGGATGTGGTCGCGTGGTGAGCGCGGCCGCTTCGGCCGGGCCTGCCGGTCGGCTCTCTGTTCGGCCCGGGTGAGGGTGTGTTCGATGGTGTCGACTGCTTCGCGGGCGGCTTGCTGGGTGAGGTGGCTGTAGATGTTGGCCGTGGTTGACAGGGTGGAGTGGCGCAGAGTCTTCGAGACCACGCTGAGGGGGACGCCGGCGGTGATGGTGAGGGTAGCGGCCAGGTGGCGCAGGTCGTGAACGGTCACCTGGGGGACGCCTGCCTCTTGGGACAGTTGCCGGAGCCGGTCGAGGACGGCGCGCGGCTGCAGCGGTCGGCCGTCGGGTCGGCAGAAGACCAGTCCTGTGAAAGGGGCGCGGGGATCGCTGTGGGTCCGGAGCGCTGACCGCCATGCGGCGCGGCCGTAGGCACGTTGAGTGGCTGCCGCAGGCAGGGCAGGAGCCTGCCAATAGGTTCGTCGTCTGCTGGCGTCGCCCGTGCTGAGGGCGAACAGCACCGTCTGGAAGACGGGGCCGGGGTATCCGTCCCTGGCTTATACCGCCTGCCGCAGCCGAAGGCAGGAGGCGTCAGTGGACGCGTTGCCCGACTCCGGGAGAGCTGGGTAATGTGTGGGCGCTTATACCGTCTTGGTTTCAGCTCGGTGAACACATGCAGCCAGTACTTCGCGTCCTCGCCGCCGTCGTCGGCCCAGATGCCGAGGATGTCGCGGGTGCCTCCACGGCCACGGCCATCACCACGTAGACCGGACGGTTCGCGACCTGCCCGTCCCTGATCTTGACTTGATGGATCGACGAACAGGACCGGGTAGACGCGATCGAGCGGCCGGTTCAGTGAGGCACTTCGCCGAGAGCGACAGCACCATTTCGTCGACGCCGGCCAGGCGGCGCTGCCGTTTCTTGACGGTCTGTGGGTTGCGGCTGTTGCCGTTGTTCTTCCCGGCCGGGTCGTGCTTCTCGTAGCCGACGTGGTCGGTGATCTCGCCCTCAAGGGCGGACTCCAGCACCCGCACCCCTCGTTGCGGGCCCGGCCAACCAGCATCGCAACGAGCTGCTCGTCCGACACCGCACTCGATGGTGCCTGGCCCGCCGGTTCGGTCTGCTCGTTCTCCACGGCGGTCTCTGTCATCAGAGGCGTCTCCTTGATCATCAGATCCGCCGTCGATCAGACACTCCCTTCGTTCACCCTCGTCGGGCTGATGGTGCCGCCCGAGGCATTGGTCATCCCGCTGTACTTCCACCTGCGCAGCGCCGGACTCACCGACTCCTACTGGGCGTTGATCCTGCCGCAGACCGCGCAGTCCCTCGCCGTCAGCATCTTCTGGATGCGCGACTCCTTCTGATCCGTGCCCATCAGCATCATCGAGGCGGCGCCTCTGGACGGGGCCTCGGACTGGCGGCTGCTGTGGCGGATCCTGGTGCCCACGAGCCGTCCGGCGCTGCTGACGATGGCCATGCCGGTGTTGATGTGGACCTGGAACGAGTTCCTGCTGGTCGTGATCACCGACGGGAACAAGCGCGCGGCGCCCCTGGGCCTGGCGTTCTTCCAGAGCGAGCACACCACGCAGTACTCCCTGCTGGCGGCCGCCTCCATCATCGTCGCCCTGCCGGTCGTCGCCCTGTACGTCTTCCTGCAACGGCACTTCGTCTGCGGCATGCTCTCCGGAGCCGTGAAGGGGTGAGCGGGACGCGCTGTCAGGCGGCGGCCGGGCGCACCAGACTCGTCTCGTGGGCGAAGACCACCGCCTGCACCTGGGCCCGCGCGCCGATCTTCGCGAGGATGTGGCTGACGTGGGACTTCACGGTCGTCAGTGTGATGGACAGCCGCTCGCCGATCTCGGCGTTCGACCAGCCGGAGGCCACGGCGGTGAGGATGTCGCGTTCGCGTTGGGTGAGCGTGGCGAGTCCGGCCTGGCGGGTGCTGCGAGGGACCGGCTGCTCCTGGCGGACGGGCTCGATGAGCGCGCGGGTCAGGGCGGGGGTGATGACGGCGTCCCCGGCGGCCACGATGCGGACGGCGGCGGTCAGTTCCTCGGGTGTGGCGTCCTGGGCGAGGAAGCCGCCGCCCTCCGGCGCGCAGGGCTGCGGAGGCGTACGCCTCGTTGCTGGTCGGCGTCAGGGCCAGGACCCGCGGGTGGCGCTCGCCCGGCAGGACGGGGCGGGTGATGCGGCGGATGGCCTGGATGCCGTCGGCGTCGGAGGCGCCGTTGCCCTTGGCGACGACGTCGGGCCGCAGGGCGTCGCTCATGTCGGCGGCATCCAGGGCGTTCATCGCCTCGCCGGCGACGGTCAGATCGGGTTCGGCCGCGAGGAGCATACGGAGGCCGAGGCGTTGCAGGGACTGGTCATGGACGACGAGTACGGAGGTCATGGCGGGCCTCCATCGTGAACGAAACCGTTTCGTTCATATGAGGATCGGCGTAGTCCGCTACCGAACGACACCGTCTCGATTGTGGTGTCGATCACGCGCTCAGACGGTTTCGCGCAAAGCGGCCCACGTGTCGTGCCCCACGATGCCGTCGGCGTCGAGCCCTTTGGTGTTCTGGAAGCTCTCTACGGCGGCCGTCGTCCCGGGACCGAACTCGCCGTCGACCCCCGAACTGCCCACGTCATAGCCGCGCTTGGTCAGCATGCACTGCGCCTGCAGCACCCGCTTGCCGCTGTCGCCCTCGCGCGTGCGGCCCTTGCCGGCGTAGTAGGTGCAGCCGGAGATCCAGGGTGGGGTCGCGGGCTCGGAGGGCGTGCTGGTCGTGGTGGCGAGGCCGGTCGGCTCGCCGGTCACGGTCGGCCCGGCGGCGGGAGCCGAGGAGGAGTCGTGCCGCCCGGTGCCTGGCGAGCCCGAGGCGGCAGACGCCGTGGCGGAGGCAGCACTTCTTGACCCGCCGTCGACCCTCCTGCCGGAGGCGGACGTGTACGTGGAGGACGCGGACGCCGTCGGTGCGCCGCCGCCGGGCAGGGAGCCGCCGCTTGCCGTGCCGGAGCCGGGGGAGGCGTCGGAAGTGCGCGGGCTTTGGCCATCGAGGGCCAGGATTCCCGCGGCCGTCGCACACAGCATGACGCCCGCGGCGACGACGAGCAGCGGCTTTCTGTGGCCCCGGATGCGGGTCTCGGCGGGACGTAAGCGCTCCGGCGGATCCGACGGAGCAGCGGGGGCTTCGGCTTCGGGCGTGGCGACCTGCTCCACGGGCCCGGCGGCGACGGCCACTGGTATGTCCTCGGGGGAGCGCAGGCGAGTCGTCCCGTCGCCCGGCAGACCATCGAGCGCCTCGTACGCCCGCTGCTGGGCCAGCACCCTGCCCGCGAGCGGCTCGGGCCAGTCGGCCGTCTCGGCGCGGACCGAGGCGGTGTCGATCAGATGCTGCGGGGTGGGCCGCCGCTCGGGTTCCTTGGCCAGGCAGGCGGACAGCAAGGCGGCCAGGTCCGCGTCCGCCGCCGCGACCTTGCCCAGCAGCTCTGCGTTCGGCTCCTCGAAGGCCACCCGGTGCATCACGTCGACGCCCGTGCCGTCGCCGAAGGGGGCGCTTCCGGTCGTCGCGTAGACCAGCGTCGCGCCGAGCGAGAACACGTCCGAGGGCGGCTCACACGTGCCCGTTCGCAGGTGTTCCGGCGACATGTAGGCCGGGGTGCCCACCCGGTTGCCCGTGCCGGTCAGCGCGCTCGCATCGACGGCCTTCGACAGGCCGAAGTCGATCACGTGGGCGCCGTGGACGGACAGCAGCACGTTGGACGGCTTCAGGTCCCGGTGCACGATCCCGACGGTGGCGAGGTCGGCCAGCGCCCGCCCCAGCTCGGCCACCAGCCGCCACACCGCGGCGGTCGCCAGGGCGCCGTCCTCGCGTACCGCGTCCGCCAGGTCGAGGCCCGGCAGATACTCGGTGGCCATCCACAGCAGCCGCTCCTGGAAGCCCGTGCCGCACAGGCGGGGCGTGCGCGCGGTGCGGACCAGGTCGTGCACAGACGCCTCGCGCTCGAACCGGCGCCGAAAGCCCGGGGCGTCCGCGTACTCGGGCCTGATCACCTTCACTGCGACCAGGCCCGGGCCACCGCCCGCGGGGCGGCCGAGATAGACCCGCCCCATGCCGCCGCTGCCCAGCAGCGCCAGCGGCACATAGGGGCCGATGCGGCGCGGGTCACCCGAGTGCAGGGGTGCGGCGCCGGTCTGCCGCAGCGCCGCGGCGTCGTCCGGCGCCGAGTCCGATGGCACCGGTCGGTGTTCTGACACGTGTCCCCCGAAGTGATGTTCGTCGCATGCCAGTTCGCCCATGAGGGAAAGACGAGGCTAACGCAGCAGCGCCCTGCAGACAGCGGTTTCGATCAGTATTGCGGTGGCCGCATCGACCTGGACACCGGCGAGTGCCGGCCCGCCCTTGCGGACACGGATGAGTCATGGGACGAGGACGAACCGGAGGGCACCGAGCAGTGGCTCCATGTCCCGTGCGAGGGATCACGTGATGCCTACCGCGACATGGAGGACTTCATCACCGCCCCTCGACGACCGGGACCTCGCCCGCTACCTCGGCATCGCGATCCAGGGCCCAGGAGCGTTCCGCCGCTTCAAGGTCATGCTGGCCACCTCACCGGCGCAGTTGCAGCGGTACTGGTTGTTCGGCGCGGAACGGCAGTACGGCCGGGCCCGAGCCTGGCTCGCCGATCAGGGCTACCGGCCGGCGCTGCCGACCGGCCACTGACCCGGGCGCGCTTACGGTCCCCAGTGCCGGTAGGCCTCGATCAACTCGGCCCCCTCGGGTGCCGGATCCGGCAACGGAAGGTCGAGAATGCCGATGGCCTGCCGGTGCCAGCCTCGCGTACAGACCGCCACGATCTGGCTGCCGGGCAGCAGGTCCACCTTTTTCACGGTGACCTCGACCCCGAGAACGACCGTCTTGAACGGGACGGCCAGATGCTCTGCGGGCATCGTGTAGAGGCCCGCGTGAGCTGCTCCTCGTCGTCGTAGGCGTCCACGGTGGCCTGCTCGACCAGTTCATCGAGTTCCGCGTCACTCAGATGTCCGTCCACCGGGAACACGGTATCGGCGGAGCCCGCGGTTCCCCTCGCTAGGTCGACCGCCGGCCGCTCCAGCCTGAGCCACGACGGTCGTCCCTCCCGCTCCAAGGGCCGGCGTGCCGCCTGATAGCGCGTACCGACTCCCCAGCGCCCACCGCGGATTGGCGCCGAGATGGCCGCCGACTGCACGGGCTGATCAGGCGCGGGTTCTCCGCTCGCGGTGCCTACCGAAGGCTGCCGGGCCCCATGGCCCTTGAGCAGGAGCCGAGCCATGTTGTGAGTGCTACGCCCCGCAGGCCTCGTCACCTGCATGCTTCGGTACACCTGATAACCCATCAGTTCCTTGCGGGCGGGTGTGGGGGAGCTGTATCAGGCCCCAAGGAGGCATGTCGACCACGGACGGCTCGGAGCGCAAGGGCCTTTCCCCTCTGCTGACTTGCCTGCTCTCGGCTGAGGCGTGACGATGGAAGCGTCGGAGTTCGAAGTGGCTTCCTCGATCAGTGGAAGACGGTTCGGGAAGCGACGAGGCTGCCCGGCCGGGGGCTTGAAAATACAGACTCCTTTACTCGGCCGAGTACGCTGGACACTGACCTCGAAGAACGACCCGTCGCACGCCGCTCAGGGGCTCCGCAACTGGGGGTCAAGGGGGCGCAGGTTCAAATCCTGTCGTCCCGACGGTGCGAAGGGTCTTCGCAGGCGAGAGCCTGTGGGGGCCCATTTCGTATGGGTCGTTTCCGATCTTCGAGGTTGAGCACGCCGCTCTGCGAGGTCCGGCACGGGTAGGTCGGCCACGACCCTTCGCGCGCGTCCTCCCAGAGTTCAAAACCGCTGCGGCAGAGAGCCTCTATGATGGCGCCCAGTGGGCGCGGGCCTGGCCAGGGGCTGGGTGAGGATGACCGTCGGCCTCATCGCGGCCGCACTCTCCGGCTTCGGGGGTGACGGGCGGCCGCCAGGGGCTGCGCCGCGTCCCCGCCCGGTAAAGCGCCGTAAACCGATCGGTTTTCATTTTGTCCGCATCGAGTTAACCTCGCGGTATGACCACCGTAGTGAAGTCAAGCGCCAGAGAGCGGCTGCTGGAGGCGGCGGCCACGCTCTCCTACCGAGACGGTGTCGGCATCGGCGTCGAGGCGCTGTGCAAGGCGGCGGGGGTGTCGAAGCGTTCCCTGTACCAGCTGTTCGAGAGCAAGGACGAACTGCTGGTGGCGAGCCTGGGGGAACGCGCCTCTGCCTTCGCGGCCGGGCTCCTGCCGGCGGCGGACGACGGCCGTTCTCCCCGCGAGCGGATCCTGCACGTCTTCGACCAGCTGGAGGAGCAGGCGGGTGCGCCCGACTTCCAAGGCTGTCGGTACCTGGCTGCTCAGATCGAGTTGAAGGATCAGAGTCACCCTGCAAGTCAGGTGGCCCACCGGGTCAAAGAGAATCTGACAGCCTTCTTCCGTTCCGAGGCCGAACGGGGCGGGGCAAGCCATCCCGACCTGCTGGCCCGGCAGCTCAGCCTTGTCTTCGACGGCGCCAGTGCCCGCGCGGGGATCGGAGCCGACAAGCTGACCGGGCTCGTCACGCCCACGGTGATCACCTTGCTCGATGCGGTGGGCATGCGCTGACGCATCCCCGTCCGAGCAGGCGCTGTGACCGTGCGCTCCCCGGGCTGATGGCTCCCCGCCCCTGATTCCCCGCAATCGGAGGGGAGCCCGGTGGCCGTAGGGGTGTTGACGGGCGTGCCTCGCGCCAGGAACCGTCGTCTCGTCGAGATCAGCGCCCAACGGCAGGTACGCGGTTTCCTGGGGCCTCATCCAGTCGGCCCGGACTACTTGGCCGCATCGCCCTTGGCCTCGGCGGCCGGCGACGCGAAATCGGCGACCGCCGTGCGGATGGCACTCTCGCGTCTGTCCTGTGCGCTGACCCTGTTACTGCGGATGGCAACCTCAGTCTTGCGCTTGGAAACCGATCGGTTTACGATGATGGAAACCGGTCGGTTTCTCAATGAATCCAAGGGCTGGTCCGTGGTCACGCCGCCTTCGGGCGGGCCCTATCCGATCGCCCGTCCGCAGCAGTTCACACAAAGGGAAACTGACGAGATGCCCAGCCCAGAGACACATCCCACGATTCACATCCCGGGGACCACCAGCCACACCATCGCCCCGCGGACAGGACGCCACAGCCGTGAGGGAACGCTGCGTTACCTCAAGGCGGGGACCGGCGCCCCGCTGGTCCTTCTGCACACCGTGCGCACCCAGGCCGAGCACTTCCGCCACCTCATCCCGCTGATCGCGGACCGGTACACCGTGTACGCCCTCGACCTGCCGGGGATGGGCTACTCCGAGATCGTGCCCGGTGCGTCGTACGACGAGCCGGCCATGCGCGCGGGCGTCGAGCGGCTTCTCACCGAACTCGACCTCCACGACGTGACCCTGGTCGGGGAGTCCATGGGGGCGGTGCTCGCCCTGACCACCGCGGCCGATCTGCCCGAGTGGGTCCGGCGCGTCGTCGCGGTGAACACGTACGACTTCCGCGGCGGTATCGCCCGGTCCAGCCTTCTCGCCCGTGTGGTGGTCAGCGGTGTCCTCACTCCGGGGGTGGGCACGGTGGTCGCCGGGGTGGAGCCCAAGGTCGTCTTCCGCAGGATCCTGCAGGGCGGGCTGGTCGACAAGACCGCGCTGCGGGCGGACTACCTCGACGAACTCCTCCAGGTGGGCCGCCGCCCCGGCTACTCGACGGTCGCCCGGGCCGTGTACCAGAGCCTGCCCAGCCTCATCGCCGCCCGCTCGCGCTACCGAGAGGTCAAGGCGCCCGTCCACCTCGTCTACGGGGAGAAGGACTGGTCCCGGCCCTCGGACCGGCAAGCCAACAAGCAACTGCTGCCGGCCGCCGACTTCACCCAGGTCCCCAACGCAGGCCACTTCATCGCCCTGGAACGGCCCGACCTGCTGGCCGACCTGCTGAACGCGGTGGCGTGACCGCCCCGAGAGCGCCGTGGACACCCTCGTTCGGGGGTAGTGCGCGAGAGGGCCGGGTTCGACTATGTCACGTGAGAGTGTCGTGGTGCGAAGGAGCAGTACATGGCGGAGATCCAGGTCGAGTTCGATGTTCCGGCTCAGATGCGCGACGGCACGGTGCTGCGCGCCGATGTCTACCGGCCCGGGGGTACGGGGCCGTGGCCCGTGCTGTTGAGCCGGCTGCCGTACGGCAAGCAGACGCCCATGATGGGTGTCGTGCTCGATCCGCTGGCGGCGGCTCGGCGGGGCTTCATGGTGGTCGTCCAGGACACGCGTGGCCGGTTCGCTTCGGAGGGGGAGTGGGAGCCGTGGACGTATGAGGAGAGCGACGGGTACGACACCGTGCGGTGGGCCGCTGCTCTGCCCGGCGCGAGCGGCTCGGTCGGCATGATCGGCGCCAGCTATTTCGGCAACACGCAGTGGATGGCGGCGTTGTCGAAGCCGCCGGAGCTGAAGGCGATCGCGCCGATGGTCACGTGGTCCGATCCGGACGACGGGCTGTGGACGCGCGGCGGTGCGATCGAGCTCGGGATCACCGCGCCCTGGACTCTCATGATGGGTGCCGACGCGCTGATGCGCCGGCACGGCACCGACCCCGCCGCGCTCGTGGGCAGTCTCGGCAGGCTTGTGCAGGATCTCGACGGCCTGGCAGACGGCGGCTACGGGGAGCTGCCCGCCGGGCAGTTCCCCGCGTTCGCCCGGCACGACCTGCCCGAGCTGGGTTACGAGCGGTCCCGGCGGGAGCCCGGCTGGGCGACGTCCTGCCGGGTCGCAGGCCGACACGACGAGGTGGACCTGCCCACCTTCCAGGTCGGCGGCTGGTACGACATCTTCGCCCAGGGCACGCTCGACAACTTCGCCGCCATGCGCAGCGCCGGCCGGTCCGCCACGCTGATCATGGGCCCGTGGAGCCACGCCAACCAGCAGCACGCGGTCGGCGACGTCAACTTCGGGTTCGCCGCGAACTCCGCCTTCATGGGCATGCGCGGACGCCTGCACGACCTGCAACTCGACTGGTACCAGCGCACGATCGGCGACGGCGAGGCTCTGGAGCCGGACACCGGCAAGGTGCTGTTGTTCGTCATGGGCATCAACCAGTGGCGCGAGGAGACGGAATGGCCCCTGTCGCGGGCCGTGGACACGGACTTCCACCTGCGCGCGGACGGACGCCTGACCCCTGAGCCGCCGCCCACCGCCGAGCAGCCCGACGAGTTCACCTACGACCCCATGAACCCGGTACCCACCACCGGCGGAGCGCTCCTGCTGTCTGACGAGTTCCGTCCCGGGCCGCTCGACCAGACGGCCGTGGAGGCGCGTGAGGACGTCCTGGTCTTCACCACCGAACCGCTCACCGAGGACGTCGAGGTGACCGGCCGCGTCCGGGCGGTGCTCTTCATCGCCACGGACGGGCCCTCGACCGACTGGGTGGCACGCCTGTGCGACGTCGACGAGACGGGTGTCTCCCGCAATGTGGCCGACGGCATCGTGCGGGTGCGCGCGTCGGTGCCGGGCGAGGCGGCCGAGCACGTCGTGGACCTGTGGTCGACCAGCATCGTCTTCCGGGCGGGGCACCGGATACGGCTCCAGGTCACCTCCAGCAACTTCCCCCGTTGGGACCGCAACCTCAACACGGGCGAACCCGAGGAGAACGCGACCACGGCCCGAGTCGCCCGGCAGCAGGTCTTCCACGACTCGGACCGGCCGTCCCGCATCATCCTGCCCGTGGTGCTTCCGGCCTGACCGCAAGCGACGGGAAAGCCGACCGATCGGTTGCTCCGGTGGGCAAGGGCGCCGAAGTAGTCATGTCGGCTCGGTCGAAGGGCGGCAGGCATCCTGCGGCGGGGGCGATGACCTCCCACGGGCGCCTGCCCCTCGGCAAACGCCGCGGTGAAGATTCCTCTGTCAGCAGACCGACCAGGTTCCGCTCGACCGGCCTGCGATGACGCGGCCGGATCCGGAGGCGGCTGCCATCCGGTCGAGTACGGCACCGAGGGCCTGGGCCAAGGGGGCACGAGTGGTCCGCCTGCTCGATCTGATGCCAGAGTTGGCCACCGAACTCCAGCTGCTGGTCAAGGCCCGCTACGCCGCCCACGATCCACTTCTTCGACGCCCTGCCCAAGACACCCAGCAGCAAGACCCAGCGCTACCTGCTGCGCAACCGCCGGCCGAACTCGCCGCCCCGGAGCCACGTTGACCGGCATGGAACCTCTGCTCGTCGAGCAACGCGGCACCGTCCGGTGGCTGCTGCTCAACCGCCCGAGCGGCGCAACGCCCTCGACATCACCCTCATCGCAGCCCTGGACAAACAGATGACCAGCGCTGAGGCCGACCCCGGCACCGCGGTCATCGCCGTGGCAGGCCGGGGACCGAGCTTCTGTGCCGGCGGGGACTTCCACCAGTTCCTGGAGCTGCACGAGCGGGGCGACAACCCGGTCGACTTCCTGGCCGACGTGTCGGCCCGCTTCAGCCGCATCGCGGCCAGCCCGAAACCATGGGGCGACGTGGTGCATGGTCGCGCTGTCGCCGGGGGCCTCGAACTGGCGCTGGCCTGCGATGTCGTCGCCGCCGACACCCACCTCATCGGCGACGGTCACCTCAACCGGCGGCTGGTACCGCCCGCGGATCAAGCGCCCGACCCGATGACCATGGTCATGACCCGCCGTCTCGGCCGTCGCCGCAGACGAACCGGCCCCGAACCGGCTCGTGTGCCCATCCCCGCGCGACGAGCCGCGTGAGCTTGCACCGCACGCCCTGGGTCTTCGCCGGAACCACCTCCACCCTCAACGAGGCAGTGATCCCACGGCAGTTCAGTGGCTGGCCGCCAGCAGCACGGCGTTCGGCCAGCCGGTCAGGGCTCGGTCTCCCGGCTCTCGCTCGCCCGGACCGCGGCATTGCTGATCGGCGAGGGCCACGCCGCGGAGGAACCCTAGGTCCGTCTGCCCCACGACGGGCCGTACGAGGACGGTGTCTTCGTCAGCGGTGACGGCAGCCCGGTGAAACGGCTCCGGTTCCCCGTCGCCCTCGAGGAGAACCCGCTGTTCTGGGAGCGGCCGTTCGAAGCGGTGGGGTCGTCCGCGCCGAGGTGGTCCACCGAAGGCTGACCCCGACCCGGCTCGCCCCGGCCGTCGCGGCGGTTCATGGGGCGACTCGTGGCTGTCCCGTCGGGCGGACGCCCTACGGCATCGTGTGGTCGATCGGCGCCATCCGCTCGATCGACAGCCGGGTGAGCCGCATGGCCTCGATGAGTTCCTCGGTCCTCGCGGGGGTGAGCCGGTCGATGGGGATCGAGCAGCTGATCGCGTCGATCGGGGGTGTGGTGAACCGGAGTGAGAATCCGTAGCAGACGACGCCGGCGAAGTTCTCCTCGTTGTCGATGGCGTATCCGCGCTCGGCGGTGGCCCGCAGGTCCTTGATCAGAGTGTCGTGTTCGGTGTGGGTGTTCGGTGTGAGGGGCTTCAGCGTGTCGGGGACATGGTCGGACAGGTCGGTGTCCAGCCGCTCGGCGAGCAGCGCCTTGCCCAGTGCCGTGCTGAAGGCCGGGAGCCGGCGGCCGACCCGGCTGAAGGGGCGGAGGTACTGGCTGGATTCGTGCGTCGCCAGATAGACGATGTCCGTGCGGTCCAGTCGCCCGTAGTGGATGGTCTCGTCGAGCTTGGCGCTCAGGTCGTTGATCAGCGGCTGGACGATGCGCAGATAAGGGTCCGCGTCCAGGTAGGTCGTCCCCGCGAGGAGGGCTCGGATGCCGACGCTGTAGAGCGTGCCGGAGGGATCGGTGCGGACCCAGCCGTGCTCCGTCAAGGTCCGCAGCAGAGCGTAGACGCTGCTGCGTGGGGCGCCGAGGGCCTCGCTGAGTTCTCGCAGCCGGGCGGGCCGGTTCTGCCGCGCGGCCAGGAGCTCGAGCAACTCGACCGTACGGGCTGCCGACTTCACGCCCCGTACGCCGCTGACCGCCTCAGGCTCACTCATCGCCACCCCTTCCGTACGCACTCGAAGAATTCTTGCACCGATGCTTGACGGTTATCAGCCATGTAGCCATGCTCTCCCACACGAGACAACTGTCTACATACGGAGACAGGTGGCGCACATGGAGACGACGCGGGATATCGAGCGTGACCGTGAGACGGCGGATCGGCTGCGCAAAGGGATGGCGCAGGGTGTCCTGTCCTTCCCGCTGACATCCTTCGACGCCGAGGGCGGCCTCGACCTCGACGGCTTCCGCACCCACCTGGCTGCGCAGCTCGCCGCCGGCCCGGGCGCCGTCTTCGTCGCCTGCGGAACCGGTGAGTTCTTCTCGCTGTCCGCCGAGGAGTACCACGCCGTCGTACGCGCCGCCGTCGAGGTCGTGGCGGGACAGGTCCCGGTGGTGGCCGGCGTCGGGTACGGCTGGTCGCTCGGGCTGCAGTTCGCCCGGCTCGCGGAGGGGGCCGGCGCGGACGCCGGGCTGCTCATGCCGCACTACCTCATCTCCGCCCCGCAGCGCGGATATGTGGACCATGTCCGCGCGGTGGCGGGCGGCTCGCCCCTTCCCCTGATCGTCTACCAGCGCGGGCAGGTCAAGCTGAGCACCGCCGCGGCCAGGGAACTGGCCACGGTCGACGGCGTCGTCGGCCTCAAGGACGGGCACGGCGACCTCGACCAGATGCAGCGGCTGCGGCTGGTGGCGCCCGGCGACTGGCTGTTCTTCAACGGCGTGGCCACCGCCGAGATGCAGGTACGGGCGTACGCGAGCATCGGCATCCCCGCTTACTCCTCGGCGGTCCACGCCTTCGCACCCGAGATCGCGGGCGCCTTCTACGCGGCGCACCGGGCCGGAGACCACCCAAGAATGGAGCACCTGCTGAGGGAGTTCTACCTGCCCCTCGTCGAACTGCGCGACCAGGGCACGGGTTATGCGGTGTCCCTGGTCAAGGCCGCGGCCCGGCTCCGCGGAGCCCCGGTCGGCCCGGTCCGCGCGCCCCTTGTGGAACCGGCCCCTGACCACCTGGGGCAACTCGAGGCCCTCCTGCACACCGGCCTGGCGCTCGCAACGGACAGGTGAGGAAGTGAGGGAACGTCGTGCTCAGCAGCGCGCCTCGCACCGCCATCAAGGTGACCGTCACCCACCTCCTCATCAGTGACCGGCCGCTGTCCAACTTCCTTGGCGCGCATCAGCCGTACACACCCGGCAGCATCGTCGAGACAGAGCCCTCCGACAGCGGCGTCGGCATCGGTGAGACCTACGGCAGCCACGACCACCCCGACGAGGAGATCGCCGCCGTCCACGCCCTGGTGCCAGCCCGCCTGCACGACCAGCCCGCCCGCACGAACGGTTCGACCGGACGCCGCAGTGCCACGACCGCGACGACGTCGCGGCCATGCGGCGCAAGCACCCTGACCGGACGCAACCACCGCTCCCGCGGTGGTGACCCCGGCTGGCCAGAACCCACGCATGAAGGAGAACAATCATGTTCCAGGCCCGACTGCGCCAGGGCCGGCACCTCGCCGGCGCGGCCGTCTGCGCCGCTGCGCTTCTCACCCTGACCTCGTGCGGAGGGGTCCAGGGCGGCGGGGGCAGCGGCGAAGACGCCGAGAACTATCCCACCAAGACCGTGGAGTGGACCGCGCCTTCCGACCCGGGCGGCAGCACCGACCTGATATCGCGCGCCGCAGCCAAGGCGATGGAGGACCCCCTGGGACAGTCCGTTGTGGTGGAGAACAAGCCCGGCGCCAACGGCGCCGTGGGCGGCAAGGAGGTCCTCGGCCGCGAGCCCGACGGCTACAGCCTGGTCATGCTCTTCCAGTCGCTCATGTCGATCGGCCCGCACACCGTCGTCGACGATGATCCCATCGAGATGTCCGACATGGACGTCATCTCCGGGCTGACCGTGGAGGACTACGTCCTCGTCGTCCCGGCGAAGTCGGACATCGAGACCCTCGACGACCTGCTCGCGAAGAAGTCGGTCAAGTACGGCACCACAGGCGCCGGCACCGGCAGCGAGCTGGCCCAGGCCCTCCTCTTCGGCGACGCTGGCGTCAAAGCCGACGGCATCCCGTTCGACGGCGGCGCGCCCACGGTGACCGCGCTGCTGGGCAGCCAGGTGGACGTCGGCGCCGTCCACGTGGCCGAGGCCGCTCCCCATCTCACGTCCGAAAAGCTGCGTCCACTGGCGGTTTTCGCCAAGGAGCGCATCGACTTCCTGCCCGACGTGCCCACCGCTGTCGAGTCCGGCCACGATGTCGTCGTGGACCAGCGCCGCTGGGTCGCCGGCCCGGCAGGACTGCCGGACAACGTCGTCTCCGAGCTGCGAGCGGCGCTGAAGAAGGCCTTCCAAGACCCGGAATACGGCAAGTTCCTGGAGAACAACTACATCGGCCGCTGGGAGGCCTCGCCGGACGCCGCCGTCAAGCAGGTCGAGACCGCCAAGAAGCGCTACGGCGAGCTCATCGACAAGTTCGGTCTCGACCTGAAGACCGAGGGCTGAGGCATGAGGACCCAGGCACGACTGGGGGCGCTGGTGCCGCTCGGCATCGGCGCCCTCGCCGCCCTGGCGGCCGTATCGATGGGCCTGGGATCGCCCGCCGACCCCGGCCCCGGGCTGTGGCCCCTGATCGTGAGCCTCACCATGGTGACGCTGTCCGCCTCGCTGCTCCTCAATCCCGGCGCGGACACCGAACAGGAACCGTTCAGCAGGCAAACCGCCGTGGTGGCCCTGGGCGCCCTGTCGCTGGTCGCGTACACCCTGCTCATCGAGCGGGTGGGCTTCGAGGTCATGACGGTGCTCCTGCTGGTGCTGTGGATGCGCGGCTTCGGCCGGGACAGCTGGCGGCTCAGCCTGGCCGTGGCCGTGGCCGCGTGTGCAGCGTCGTATCTGCTCTTCATCGTCGCGCTGGGCGTCTCGCTGCCTCGTCTCGTCGCGTTCTGATCCCTCAACACCTGTGAGAATCCGATGGACTTCCTCACTCCCGCACTGGACGGCTTCGGCGTGGTCTTCGAGCCGCAGAACCTGCTGTACTGCCTGATCGGGGTGACACTCGGCATGCTGGTCGGCGTGCTGCCCGGCCTCGGCCCGGCCGCCACCATCGCCATCCTGCTGCCGGTCACGTACACCCTCGAACCGGCCTCGGCGATCATCCTGCTCGCCGGCATCTTCTACGGCGCCCAGTACGGCGGCACGGTCACCTCGGTGCTGCTCCGCCTGCCCGGAGAGGCCTCGACGGTGGTGACCGCCATCGACGGCTACGAGATGGCCCGCACGGGCCGCGCCGGATCCGCGCTCGGCATCGCCGCGATCGCCTCCTTCATCGGCGGCACCGTAGGCATCGTCGCACTGACCGTGGCGGCCCCGCTGGTGGCGGGCTGGGCTCTGGCCTTCGGCCCGCCGGAGTACGCCGCGCTCGCGCTGCTCGGCATCCTGATGATCTCCACCCTGAGCACCGGATCCCTGCGCCGCAGCCTCCTTGCTGGCAGCATCGGGCTGCTGCTCGCCACCCTGGGTCGCGACCCGCTCCTGGGCAGCGCTCGCTACACCTTCGGCAGCGACCAACTCGCCGACGGGCTCGACTTCGTCATCCTCGCCATGGGCCTGTTCGGCATCGGGGAGATCCTGCACAGCCTCGAACGCCTCCGCCAAGGCGCCCCGCCGAAGCCCCGCGTCGGCCGGGCCCGGCCCAGCCGGGCGGAGTTCCTGCAGTCGAGGTGGGCGATCGCCCGGGGGACGGTGGTGGGCTTCTTCCTCGGCATCCTTCCCGGTGGCGGCGCCACGATGGCCTCGATGGTCGCGTACACGGTCGAGAAGCGCTCCTCCAGGACGCCCGAGCGGTTCGGCAAGGGCGCGATCGAGGGGGTCGCGGGCCCAGAAGCGGCCAACAACACCGCCGCCACCTCCTCGTTCATCCCGCTGCTCACCCTCGGCATCCCGGCCAACGCGACCATGGCCGTCATGTTCGGCGCCCTGCTGCTGGCGGGCGTGACCCCGGGCCCGCAGATGATCGACGAACATCCCGAGGTGTTCTGGGGCGTCATCGACTCCATGTACCTCGGGAACCTGTTCCTGATCATCCTCAGCATGCCGCTGATCGGGCTGTTCGTCCGCGTGCTGCGCGTCCGGGCCAGCATCCTGGCGCCGCTGACCGTGCTCATCACCATGATCGGCGTCTACACGATCCGCTCCAGCATGTTCGACATGCTCGCCGTGGTCGTGCTCGGCGTCGTCGGCTACCTGATGAAGAAGGTCGGACTGCCGCCCGGCCCGCTCGTCCTCGCCTTCGTGCTCGGCAACCTGCTGGAGACGGACTTCCGGCGCTCGATGCGGATGTTCGACGGCGACGTGACCGGCTTCCTGGGCCGCCCCGTCTCCGCCACGCTGCTCGCCTTCGTGGTCGTCTTCGCGGTCGCCGTGCCCCTCCTCAGCCTCCGCAAGAAGCGCCGACAGCCTGGACCTCCCGACACCCCCGCGCCCGTCCCCCACCCCGACACCACGACCGCCCCGGAGCGAACCCCGGACCACCCCCGCATGGCGGCCGAACCCGGCGGCCCCAGCGAGGAGCGACAGCAACCGGGCTGAGCCCGGGACCGGGCCAGGCCGCTGTAGGGCACCGGGTGGCCGTGGGCAACGAGCCGCTGGCACGCGACTACGAACACCAGCCCCGCACCTCCGAGTCGCGGGTGTACTGGGCGATGACCGCGGTGATACTGCGTCGGCTGACCGGAGCGACCGCGTCGTCCTGGCACACCGCATGAGGGGCGATCAGCTCACCCTCGGCGTGGTGCTGGCACGACTGGAGGAACGGGAGCGGGAGATCACCGCGCAGGCCGACGCGGCCAAGGAGCGGATCGCGGAGCTTTCCGCAGGCGTTGTCACCCGGGCCGTGGACGCCACCGTTGAAGGTGACCCGGTACGGGCGGTTCGGCGCGAAACGGCGGGCGATGGCGAAGCCGACCGCGTCCTCGTTGTGCATGACGTTGACGACCCGGGCGCTCAGGTGCCGGCGCAGACCGTGGTCGGTGCTCAGGTCTGAAGAGGGAATGGGCGGTGAGGTCGGCGCGGGACCAAGGCGGTGGACTGCGGCGGTGGACCGCCCTCGACGGCCTCAGCACCTGCCTGAGCGGCGTCACTTTGCAGGAAGGTGAGCCCGCAGCTATCCTCATATTCAACAATGCGACTAGGTGCCTAGTTGTTTAGCGATGGCCGTGTGCCACTTCCATCAGCAGCGTTGACGAGAGGCGGTCGGCCCCGTGTCGAGCAGTGGGTATCTGCGCTATGTCGCCCTGGGTGACAGTCACACCGAAGGGCTCGGGGACGGCGACGACGTCCGTGGTCTTCGGGGCTGGGCGGACCGGCTCGCCGAGCAGGTCGCCCGCCACAGCCGCGGCCTGCTCTACGCCAACCTCGCGGTGCGCGGCCGTAAGGCCGGTCAGGTGCGCGCCGAGCAGCTGGCTCCGGCTCTCGCAATGCGGCCCGACCTCGCCACCGTGGTGGCTGGGGTCAACGATGCGTTGCGCCCGGGCTGCGACCTCGACGAGGTGGCGGGCCATGTCGAGGCGATGTTCGCCGCCCTCACGGCGCAGGGCGCCACCGTCGCGACCCTCATGTTTCCCGATGTCGGGCGTATCACGCCGTTGGCCCGCCCGATCGGTCACCGTGTTCTCGCACTCAACGCGCGCATCCGGGAGGCCGCCGACCGCCACGGCGTGGTGGTGGCGGAGACGGCCGCGCACGCGGCGGCGGCCGATCCGCGGTTGTGGAGTGCTGACCGGCTGCACGCCGGCCCGCTGGGACACGCGCGCATCGCGGCTGCCGTGGCCCAGGCGCTCGGTCTGCCGGGCAGCGACGACAAGTGGACCCTTCCCCTTCCGGCCGAGGGGACAGACATCTCTGTCTGGAGGACCGTGGGTACCGAACTGCGCTGGGCCGGCACCTTCCTCGGCCCTTGGGTCGGCCGCCGCCTGCGTGGCCGCTCCTCTGGCGACGGCCGCCAGGCCAAGCGGCCGGCCCTGCTTCCGGTGGCCGCGTCCACCGGCGACACCTCCTCAGCCGTATGAGGCTCCCGCCCGCGACGACGCCGGCGGCTCCTCCTGCTGCACTTCTCTCTTCCTCGGACCGGAGCCGGAAATGAGTAATGCCCACCCCTTCCGCGTCCTGCGCGCGAAGCGTCTGTGGACCGTCAACGGCGTGATCGTGGGCTTCGTGGCACTGCTACTGGGTGCGTTCGTGTGACACGTGACGGCGGCGTGACAGCAGTCGTAGGACGTTGACAGGCGCGGTTGTAGCCCTGAGGGCGCCGCAGGTTGCCGCTGATCTTCCCGGAAGATGCTGTTGCCGCTCCGGGGACGGTAAACGCCTCGGCCGTCCCGATGCGCGGCACCGTCTCATCGGTTGTGCGCAGAAGTGCTGGCTACGGCCGTCTAAGCTGCGGAAACACACATCGTGTTGCAGAGAATCGGATATGGCTCGTGCTTTCACGGGCCCGCACATCACGGACAGGGGACGACGCATGGCGGCACCGCAGGAAAGATGGAGCGCCTTGCTGGACCTGCTGACGCGCGACGGACGGATCGAGGTCGAGGCCGCCGCGGAAGCACTGCGCGTCTCCACCGCCACGATCCGACGCGATCTGGATGAGCTGGCGCGCCAGCAAATGGTCACCCGTACCCATGGCGGCGCCGTGATCAACGCCATCGCGTACGACCTGCCGCTCCGCTACAAGGCTGCGCGCAACGCTCCGGAGAAGGAACGGATCGCCAACGCGGCGGCGGGCCTGGTGAAAGCGGGTGCCGTGGTGGGTTTGAACGGCGGCACCACGACCACCGCGGTCGCCCGGGCGCTGGCCATCAGACCCGAGCTGAGCGCGGAGGGCGCCGGGCCCTCGCTGACGGTCGTCACCAACGCGCTGAACATCGCCAACGAACTGGTCGTACGCCGCCATGTGAAGCTCGTCGTCACCGGGGGAGTGGCCCGCCCGGCCTCGTACGAGCTCACCGGACCGCTTGCCACCGGGATGCTCGCGCAGATCACGCTCGACCATGCCTTCATCGGCGTCGACGCGATCGACGTCCGGCACGGGGCGACGGCCCAGGACGAGGGCGAGGCCGGCATAAACTGGGCGTTGGCCGGACGTGCCCAACAGGTGATCGTGGTCGCGGACTCCTCCAAGCTGGGTCGGCGGGCTTTCGCGCGGATCTGCCCGGTGGAAGACGTCCACATACTGGTGACCGACAAGGCGGCGGGCCCGGAGCTGACCGAGCCGTTCGCCGCCGCTGGCGTGAAGATCATTCGGGCTTGAGCGTCGGAGCCCGCTCAGGAAGGGGGCGCGACATGTGTGCGCCCGCAGATCACTTGACGCCGCCGGCCGTCAGACCGCTGATCAGATAGCGTTCCACGAAGACGAACAGGACGACGACCGGCACGATCGCGATCAGTGACGTGGCGAAGAGATACTGCCATTGCTCCTGGTAGGCCGTGACGAATCCGGGGATGGCCTTGGTCAGCGTCGTCCGGTCGCCGGACGAGGTGATGGTGAGGGCGACGACGTACTCGTTCCACGCCCCGATGAACGTGTAGACGAGCGCGGTCACCACGCCGGGCAGCGCCAGCGGAAGGGTGACCCTGACCATCGCACCCAGCCGGCCGGCCCCGTCCACGTACGCCGCCTCCTCAAGCTCCTTGGGGATGCTCGCGAAGTACGCGTTGAGGATCCAGATGCAGAACGGCAGGTTGAACGCCGCGTTGACCAGGATCAGCCCCTCCGCGGTGTCGGTCAGATCGAGGCTGACCATCTCCCGGTAGATGCCGACCAGTAGTGCGGTCGGCGCGAACATCTGGGTGACCAGCACCAGCAGCAGGAAGGCGCCGCGCCCACGGAAGCGGTGGCGGGCGGTGTAGTAGGCGGCGGGCAGCCCCACGGCAAGCGCGAGGAGCGTGGACATCCCGGCGACGTACAGCGAGAACAAGAGCGCGTCGGAGACCGGCGGATCCGTCAGCGACCAGACGTCGGCGAAGTTGGACCACTCCCACTGATGCGGCAGATAGGACGGCGGCGACTTCATCAGTTCCGGCGTCGGCTTCAGGGCCGTCAGCAGCATCTGCAGGTACGGCGCAAGGAACATCAGGGCCACCAGCCAGCCCACCCCGGTGAGCACGACGGTGCGCAGCCGCAGCGGACGCCGCCGGGCCTTTGCGGATCGGGCCGTTGCGGATTGGACTGTTGTGGGCCGGGCCGTGGCGGCGGACATCAGCCGATCTCCTCTCGCCTGCGGACGACGTGCAGGTACACCAGCACGACCAGGAGGATCAGCGCGAAGTTCACGACGGCCATGGCCGCCGACTCGCCGACGGCCTGGTTGTCGAACGCCAGCTTGTACATGTAGGTGGTGGTCGTGTCGGTGGCGAAGCCGGGACCGCCGCGGGTCATGGCCCAGATGATCGGGAAGGAGTTGAACACGTTGATGACGTTGATGACGGCGGCGACCAGCAGGGACGGGCGCAGCAGCGGCAGCGTGACGGACAGATAGGTGCGGGCCGGTCCCGCGCCGTCCAGGCGGGCCGCCTCGTACACCTCGGCCGGGATGGTTCCCAGGCCGGAGAGGATGACGAACGCGGTGAACGGCAGCGAGACGAAGACCGCCACGGCCATCATCCAGACGAACGCCTGGACCGGGTGGGCCAGCCAGTTCACCGGTTTGTCCAGGATTCCTACGTCCATGAGTACGCGGTTGACGACGCCGTAGAAGTTGCTGAGCATCCAGCGCCAGGTCAGCGCCGTCATCAGAACCGATGCCGCCCAGGGCACGATCAGCGCCCAGCGGACCATCCGGCGCCCGGGGAAACGGGAGTTGAGCAACTGCGCCAGTGCCAGCGAGACGGTGATGGTGACCGTGACCACGCCCACGACCCAGACCAGGGTGCGCAGCACCACGCCGGGCAGGTCCGGCTCGGCGAACAGATCGGCGTAGTTGGCGCCACCCGCGAAGCCGCGGGTCAGTCCGGTGGAGCTGATGTCCATCAGGGACGTACGGACCATCTCGACGACGGGCCAGATGACCACGGCCAGGATCAGCGCGAGCGCGGGGCCGAGCCACAGCAGCGGTTCAAGTGCCCGCAGGCGGCGGCCGTTTCGCACGCGACTTGGCGGTGCCTCAGGTGTCCGTTCCTCCGTGCGCGTGGTGACGTCCTGTACGGCCACCCCGTCAGCCGTCCTTCTCGGCGGTCTCCTGGATGTCGCCCAGGACCTCCTTGGGCTCGGCGCCCGACACGGCGGTGCCGATGCGCTGCTTCACGGCGCCCTCGACGGTCGCCCAGTTCGGGTTGTCGGTGGGTGCGAACCGCGCGCCCGACAGCGCGTCGACGAACGGCTTGTAATAGGCGGAGTCCGAACTCAGCGCGTCACCGGCCGACTTGGTGACCGACAGGAAGCCCTCTGTGGACAGGAACTTCGAGGCGTTCTCCTTCTGGTAGAAGAAGTCGAGGAACTTGTTGACGGCTTCGCGGTTCTTGCCCTCGTCCTTCTTGAAGGCCACCAAGTAGTCCTGGACACCGAGCGTGTTGTGGGTCGTGCCGTCCTTGCTCGGCAGCGGCGCGACGCCGTAGTTCAGGTTCTTGTCGACCGTGTCGATGAAGCCCTTGCGCATGAAGACGGCGCCGTTGAGCATGCCGATCTTCCCTTGCGCGAACTGGTTGAAGACGTCCTTGCGGTTGGTGGCCTCGGGGTTGGGCTGGGTCAGCCCGGCCTTCGTGAGCTTCCGCAGGTAGTCCAGCGTTTCGACGTTGGCCCGCTGGTCGACCGTCCACTTACCCGACTTGTCGGTCCAGCCGCCGCCGTTGTTCATCGCCCAGATGTAGAACTCGGCCTGGGCCTCCTCCGCGCCGAGCGGCAGGCCCAGCGGGATGTCGCCGGCCTTCTTGATCTTCCGGGCGGCCTCCTCGACCTCGGCCCAACTGGACGGCGGCTCGGAGATCTTGGCCTTGTCGAAGATGTCCTTGTTGTAGAAGAAGAGCCGCGCACTGGAGATGAACGGCAGGCCGTACTGGACGCCTTCGTACTGCGCCTGGTCGGCGAAGAGCGGCAGGAAGTCGGCGAGCACCTTCGGTGACACGACGTCCTTGGCCTGGTGGATCAGGTCGTCGCGGGCGAAGTCGGAGAACTTGTTGTAGTTGAGGACGTCGGGTTGCTGCCCGGTCTGGACGTACGTTTTGACCTTGGAGTCCAGTTGCTCCCAGTCGACAACCTCCAACTCGACCTGGTAGCCGGGGTTCTCCTCCTCGAAGGCCTTGATGAGGTTCGCCCAGTACGGCTGGGTGTCGTCGTCGTACTTGGCGGCCACGAATCTGATCGTTTTTCCGTCGGAGTCGCCGCCACCGGACGAACCTCCCTTGCCGCATCCGGTGAGGACCAGGGCGAGGGCCACGCCGGTTGCGGTGCCGATGAGGTGCCGTTTCACGAGAGACCACCTTCGTGCTGGAACCGAGTGATTGTTTCTGCTCGAAAGTCGCTCAGTTCAAGCATTAATATCCATCATGCCCAACATGGCGGGCGCGATGTCAAGAGCGGCGATTGCCGATGCGGCCGTCGTGCTCGACTTCGCCGGCGAGGCGGCGGTGGAGCGCACTCGGTTCGCTACCACCGAACGGGTGTTGCTGCGCGCCCTGTTCGTCGAGGGTCTTGAGTGCCTTCGGGCGGAGTGCGAGCCGCGTGCCGGTGCAGCCGACGTCCGTTCCTCCCCAGTCCCGGCGGTGCGCGTGCCCAGTCCCGGCGGTGCGCGTGGTGACGCCCCGTCATCCGGCCCGCTCGAGGACCCTGCCCTGACCGCGGACCATCCTGGCCCCGCCTGTGTGGTGGACCCCGGGCAGGCAAGCCGGATACCCCGAACTGGGACCGGTTCACACAGAATTTACCGCCGTCTTCCCCGGGTGCGCCCCCTTCCCCGGCAGGGCGCGCACCCGGTCAGGCCCCATGGTCAGGGGCCACAGAGGCCGATGGTGCTGTCGGGAAATCATGGAAGGGAATGTTGACAGCTGATGTTTATAGCCAGAACATGAGCAGAAATGAGCATGATCTTGCCGTGCTGCCCCGCGAAGCAACGCCCCGCCCCGCCCCGCAGGAGGACGTGAGTGCGCACCCAACCGCTCAGACGGCGCAAAACTCGTAGTCTCGGAACGCTGTTGGCCGCCTCGCTGGCCCTGACGTTCATACCGCCCGTCACCGAATCCCTCACCACAAAGGCCCAGGCGGACACCGCCGACCGGCCGAAGGTGACCCAGAGCGCGGACGGCCTCACCCTGTCCGTGCCGGGCACCAAGAACACACCCGGCTACTCCGTCGCCATCGCCACCGACGAACTCGCCCTCACCACCGAGCGCTCCGGAAAGACCGTGCTCGACACCGCGGGCGGCGACACCGGAGGACTCCGCTTCCGCTCCGACGAGAAGTGGGAGCACGCCACCGCGGTCACCGACTGGACTTGGCAGAGCGGCGTCCTCACCCTCACCACCGACACCACCCTCGACGGCGCCACCGTCCAGGCCAGGCTCACACCCGAAGCCGACCGCTACCAGCTGGACTGGGACGTCGAAGGTGGCAACCCCGACCAACTGGGCCTGGCATACGACCTGTCGTCGGCCGGCCACTGGTACGGCCACGGCGAGGCGGAGACCCCGCAGGGCGGTCCCGGCGTCAACCAGCCCTGGCCGCTCGACGCCGGTGAGGTCGACCACGAGACCTTCGGCCCGGCGTCGTACAACATGATCGACCCGTTCTGGTACACCTCCAAGTCGACCGGTCTACGCGTCGACACCGGCGACGTCATGGACGTGGCGCTCAACAAGGGCAAGGACGGTCTCGGCACTTTCACCATCGAGTCGCCCGACACCTACAAGGCCACCGTGTTCGTCGAGTCGACCCCGCTTGAGGTCTACCGCGACTACATCGGCATCGTCGGCAAGCCGACCAAGTCCGACGCCACGTACGAGCAGTACGCCAAGCCGCTGTGGAATTCCTGGGCGCAGTTCTACACCAAGATCGACCAGGAGAAACTGCTCGACTACGCCACCGACCTCTCCGACAACGGTCTGGACGGGCACACCATCCAGCTCGACGACAAGTGGGAGTCGAACTACGGCAATCTCACCTGGGATCCCAAGACTTTCCCCGATCCCAAGGGCCTCTCCAAGAAGATCCACGACATGGGGTTCGACTTCGGCATCTGGGTCACCCTGTGGATCAACCTGGACTCCGACAACTACCAGTACGCGGTCGACAACGGCTACCTGCTCATGGACGCCAAGGACACGAACAAGCCGTGCGAAGTGACCTGGTGGAACGGCCAGGCAGGGATCATCGACCTGGCCAACCCCGAAGCCAAGGCCTGGTACGAGGGCAACCTCAAGAAGCTGATGGACACGTACGACATCGACGGGCTGAAGTTCGACACCCGCTTCTTCGACGAGAAGTGCGCGCCGCGCGAGGGCCACCAGGCCACGGACTACCAGAAGCTCGGCACCGAGCTCGCCGACGAGTTCGACCTCCAGGGCGCCGGAATCCGGGTGCACTGGAACCAGACGGCCCACGAGGCCGGCTTCGTCACCCGCCAGGTCGACAAGGGCACCGGCTGGGACTCCCTGCGCGCCTCCGCCACCCAGAACCTGGCCATCTCCACCATCGGCTACCCGTTCGTCGAGTCCGACATGATCGGCGGCTCCGGCGGCCAGCCCGCACCGACGAAGGACGTACTGGTGCGGTGGGCGCAGT
The DNA here is from genome assembly GCF_040656035.1 of Streptomyces sp. NPDC050211. Taxonomy (NCBI): domain Bacteria; kingdom Bacillati; phylum Actinomycetota; class Actinomycetes; order Kitasatosporales; family Streptomycetaceae; genus Streptomyces; species Streptomyces sp. NPDC050211. The sequence continues at coordinate 32,895 of NZ_JBFALC010000016.1, read as the reverse complement.
CCGCCTCGCTGATGCCACTCATGTACGCCTCGACATCCCCGGTGGACACCAACGACACCACCACCGGCCAGAAGGTGGACTACGACCAGGAGACGGTCGACCTCTACCGGGAGGCGATCGAGACCCACGAGAAGCTCGCCCCCTACATCTGGGACCAGGTGCAGAGCACCCTGAAGACCGGCGATCCGATCATGCGGCCGCTGTTCTTCGACTTCCCGAAGGACAAAGCGAGTTACACGGTCACCGATGAGTGGATGCTCGGCCCGGCCGTGCTCGCCGCGCCCAAGCTGAGCACCGGCGCCACCCGCTCGGTCCATTTGCCGCCGGGCACGTGGTACGACGTGAACCAGGGCACGGTGATCCGCGGCCCCAAGACCCTCAAGGGGTACGCGGCGCCGCTCGGCGTGACCCCGGCCTTCGTCAACCTCAAGGCCAAGGGCGCCGCCAAGGCCATCAAGGCGCTCAAGCGGGACGACGCGCCGGCCGCCTCCGTCCTGATCAGCCCGGACGCCCCGTCCACCGACGCCGGCACGCCGTTCGAGGTGACCACCGAGGTGACCAACTGGGGCACCCGGACCCTCAAGAACGCCACGGCGGCACTGGACCTGCCCGACGGCTGGACTGCCAAGGCGACCGGCCCGACCACCGCGCAGTCCCTCAAGAACGGCGCCACACTCACCACCACCTGGACGGTGACCCCGGCCGACGACGCCCGCTGGGGCAGCCACGACCTCACTGGCACTGTCATCTACACCGGATACGACGGGTCGCAGAAGGTGTCCGACACCGTGCCGGCGCAGGTGAAGGCCGCCCCGGGCAGCGTGCAGGAGCCGTACCTGACGGCCGACACGACCTCCGGGGGCGCCCAATACGCCCAGAGCGGCGACCAGTTCGCCATCTGGGCGAGCGGCCAGGATCTGTCCGGCTGGAAGGATGAGAAGGGCGTCATCTACCGCGACGACGCGGCCGGGGAAAAGGCCACCGTGCAGGCCCAGTTGGTCTCCCAGGACAGCGCCTCACCGGTCGGCAAGGCAGGCATCGCCCTCGCCAACGACCTGACGGCGCCCGAGAAGGGCGGTTACGCGGTGCTGGTCATGACCGAGAGCTACGGCCTGGAGTTCATGACCGACAGCGACGGTGACGGGAAGCTCGACACCTGGGCGGGCGGTGGCTCCACCTACCACCCGGCGCATCTCAAGCTGACCCGGGACGGCGCCACCTACACCGCGTATGCCAGCAAGGACGGCGAGACCTGGTCGCAGGTCGGCACCGCCCAGGTGCCGTCGGCCACCGGTACCGGTGACGCCGGGATGGTCGCCAGCGCGGCCAACGTGAACTACCCCGGCGAGAACATCGAAGCCGTCTTCAGCGGATTCTCCGTCACCTCCTGACGGGCCGTTGCCGCTGACACCACCCCCGTTTCCCGGCAGGCCTCCCACTTCCGTGGGGCCCGCCGGGGACGGGCCAGTCCCTGCACGTCCATGAGAGAGGGAACCCACCCCCATGGCACGTACGTCCTCAGCAGTCGCCGGCTTCGTCGCGGGCGTCGTCGTGGCCGCGAGCACCACCGCGATAGCCGTCACCGGCACCACTGGCGCGACCACCGGCACCGACCTCGATTCCAAGGCCACCACCACCTGGCTGACCGTCAAGGTCGCCGACGCCATGGGCACCAGGGACACCATCACCTGGGTTCCCACCGGCTCCTTCGCCGGCTCCGCGGAGGAGCGGGTCCCGCGCTACCCGATGACCGCCATCCAGGGCAAGGACACCAAGGAGCTGAAGCTCTCCGCCGTGCGCAACGAGCAGGTCTCGGCGCAGTTGGCGATCGCCTCCGGCCAGGACCTCGACAACGTCAAGGCCGTGGTCGGCGACCTCACCGGGCCCGGCGGCGCGAAGCTGTCCGGTGACGACACCCAGGTCCGGTTCGTCAAGTACGTGCCCGTGCAGCGCTCCAAGAGCGAGGTCGACTGGTCCGCCACCATCGACCAGGTCAGCTCCGGCAAAGAGGTGTCCGGCGACCGCAACCCCGATGTGGTCGGCGACGCGCTCGAGGAGCGGTCCTCCGTGGACGTGCCCGCGTACGCGGCGCAGCCGCTGTGGTTCACCTTCCAGATCCCCGAGAAGGCCAGGCCCGGCACCTACACCGGCACGGTGAAGGTCGACGCCGACGGCCGCACCCAGGCCAGCTACCCGCTGACCATCGAGGTCGCGGACGCGAGCGTGCCCGACCCGGAGGACTACGACTTCTTCCTCGACGTATGGGCGCAGCCGGAGACAATGGCCAAGAACCACGGCATCAAGCTCTGGTCCGACCAGCACTGGAAGCTGATCGAGAAGTACAACCGCGACCTGGCTTCGCGCGGCCAGAAGGTCATCAACACCACCATCGTCGACAACCCGTGGCACCACCAGTGGTCGCTCGGCACCCGGGAGTCGCAGACGGCCACGCCGTACACCAGCATGGTGGGCTGGACCTGGAACGGAAAGACGTTCTCCTTCGACTTCGGCCGCTGGGACAAGTACGTCCAGACCGCCAGACGCGCCGGTCTCGGGCCCGGCATCGGTGCCTTCTCCATGCTGGCGTTCCAGGACCAGGAGCACCTCACCTACACCGACACCCGCACCGGCAAGACGGTCTACGAGAACGTCGCTCTGGGCGGGGACCGTTGGCGGGAGGCGTGGGGAGCGTTCCTTCCGGCCTTCGAGAAGCACCTGAAGGCCAAGGGCTGGCTGGAGGACACCTGGCTGTCCTTCGACGAGCGGCCCATCGACACCATGACGGTCGTCAAGGACTTCGTCCACGAGGTCGCACCGGTCTTCGACGACCGTATCTCCGTGGCCGGTTCGATCAGCACCGAGGGCGTGGCGTCCAACCTGTCCGTCGACTGGGGCGGCATCGACGCGATGACAAAGGAGAAGGTGGCGGAGCGGCGCAAGGCCGGGAAAACCACGACCTTCTATGTGTACGGTTCGCCGGCCCACCCCAACACGCTGTCGTACTCGCCGGCCGTCGAGTCGCGGATGCTGCCGTGGATCTCCGCCCAGCGGAATCTGGACGGTTTCCTGCGCTGGTCGTACAACAGCTGGACCAGCGACCCCTTCAAGCAGCCGGTGCACATCTTCACCCAGGGCGACGAGTATCTGGTCTACCCGGGCAAGGACGGCCCGATGTCCAGCATCCGCTGGGAGCAGCTGAAGGAGGGCATCGAGGACTACGAACTCATCGCCCAGCTGCGGAAGAAGGACGGCGGCGCCGACAGCGACGCCCTGACCGAGGCCCTCACCACCGCGACCCGGAACCTCGACGGCCGGACGAAGGACGTCGGCGACATCGAGACCGCGCGGGCTGCAGTCGTGAAGGGGCTGACGTCATGAGGGGTAAGTGGAGATCTCTGCTGCTCGCCGGAGCCCTCTCTGTCATGCCCCTGACTAGTACAGGAGCTGCCGCAGCACCGGTTCAGGCGGAGCTGACGGCCCCACACACCGTGACCTACGACCAGTACTCCGTGCGGGTCGACGGTAAACCCCTGTACATCTGGGGCGCCGAGTTCCACTACTTCCGGCTGCCCAGCCCTGACGCGTGGCGCGATGTACTGCAGAAGATCAAGGCGGGCGGATTCAACGCTGTCTCGCTCTACTTCGACTGGGGCTACCACTCGGCCAAGCCCGGCTCGTACGACTTCACCGGTACCCGTGACGTGGAGCGGCTGCTCGACGAGGCCGAGCGCGCGGGCCTGTATGTGATCGCCCGCCCGGGCCCGTACATCAACGCGGAGGTCTCCGGCGGCGGCATGCCCGCCTGGCGGAAGACACAGGCCGGCGTGAACCGCACCTCCGAGCCGGAGTACATGAAGGCGGCCCGGGAGTGGATGAGCCGGATCAACCCGATCATCGCTCGGCACCAACTCACCCGTGGCACCGGCAATGTGATCCTGTATCAGGTCGAGAACGAGTACCAGGGCGGTCGCCAGGACGCCGACTACATGCAGACCCTCATCGACTGGGCGAAGGAAGACGGCATCGACGTGCCCACCTTCGTCAATGACGGCGGTGCCAACAAGAACTGGGTCAGCGGCAAGGGCGCCCCGGACATCTACGGCTTCGACGCCTACCCGCAGGGCTTCGACTGCAAGGACCCCGACACCTGGAAGAACCTGCCCGACTACTCGTACGTCAATGAGTGGAAGCCCGAGTCTCCCCTGATCATCCCGGAGGCACAGGGCGGCGCCTTCGACCCCTGGGGCGGCACCGGATACCAGGACTGCGCGAAGCTCACCGGCACCGACTTCACCCGGGTGTTCAGCAAGATGAACATCGCCGCCGGGGTGAGCGGCCAGTCCTTCTACATGACGTACGGCGGCACCAACTGGGGCTGGCTCGCCGACCCCAACGCGGTCTACACATCGTACGACTACGGGGCCCCGATCAACGAGTCCCGCCAACTGACTGACAAGTACCAGGAGTTCAAGCGCCTCGGTTACATGGTCAACTCCGTCACCTCACTGGCGCGCACCGACAAGGCCGAAGCCCCTGCCCCGTCCGACGACGCCCTGCGCATCGACCGGCGCGTCAACCCCGACGACGGCACCCAGTTCTTCACCGTCCGGCACGCCGACACCCGCGTGAAGGACAAGGACGAGACCACCCTGTCGCTGAAGGGCGCGGACGGCGACTACCCGCGCGTACCCCAGCAGGGAACGATCACCGTCGACGGCCGGGACGCCAAACTTCTCGTCGCGGGCTACGACTTGAGCGAGAACCAGCGGCTCGTCTACTCCACCTCGGAGATCATGACGCACGCCCGGATCGATGACCGGGACGTGGCGCTGCTGTACGGGCGTGCGGGCGAGGCCGGCGAGACCGTGCTGCGGTACGCCGAGCGGCCAAAGGCCACCGTCCTCGACGGTGATGTCACGACCACCTGGGACGCCGAACGCGGCGATCTGCGGCTGAACTACACGCACAAGGGCCTGGCCCGGGTGCTGGTGAACGGCATGGAACTGCTGATCGCCGACACCGCCGAGACCGCCCACTGGTGGCAACAGGACACCGCCGCGGGCCCGGTTCTCGTACGAGGCCCCGCCCTCGTCCGTACGGCCGAACAGGCGGACGGCACTCTGAAGTTGACCGGCGACTCCACCAAGGCCGCGAAGATCGAGGTCATCGCGGACGCCAAGACGGTGACCTGGAACGGCCGCAAGGTCGCCGTCACCCAGGCCCCGCGCCCGGTCGAGCTGCCCGCGCTGACGACGTGGAAGTACAAGGAGGAGGCACCGGAGTCCGCCCCGGGCTTCGACGACTCCTCCTGGACCACCGCCGACCACCTCACCGCCAACAACCCGGAGCTCGCCGGGTCGCTGCCGGTCCTCGCGATGGACGAGTACGGCTATCACCACGGCAACGTCTGGTACCGCGGCCGGTTCAAGACCACGGGCCAGGCGACCGGGCTCGCGCTGAACGCCAACACCGGCCCGACCGGCCAGTACGCGGTCTGGCTCAACGGCCGCTACCTCGGCAGCTCCGGCGACGGCGCGCACACCTTCGACATCCCGTCCGGGACGCTCAAGGCGGAAGGTGACAACGTCCTTTCCGTGCTCGCCGAGAACGCGGGCCACAACGAGGAATGGGGCCACGACTACTCCAAGGAGCCGCGCGGCCTGCTCGGCGCCGAGGTGGTCGGCGGGGCCTCCACGCTCACCTGGAAGATCCAGGGCAGCCGGGGTGGCGAGGACCCGGTCGACACTGCCCGGGGCCCGTACAACAACGGCGGGCTTTACGGGGAGCGGGCCGGCTGGTCGCTGCCGGGCTTCCCGGACGGCGGCTGGATGAGCACCACCCTGTCCGGGCAGTCTGGGAAGACCGGGCCCGGCGTGCGCTGGTACCGCACCTCCGCCCGGCTCGACCTGCCGCAGGGCCAGGACAACGCGATCGCACTCGATCTCGCCGAAGCCGACGACGGTACCGGCTACCGCGCCCAGATCTTCGTCAACGGCTGGCTGATCGGCCGCTACCTGCCGGACACCGGACCCCAGACACGGTTCGTCATCCCCAAGGGGATCCTGCGAGAGCAGGGCAGCAACACCATCGCCCTGGCCGTGTGGTCCACCGGGGCCGACGCGGGGCCGGGTTCGGCGAAGCTCGTCGACCTCGGCGCCTCGGCGGGCGGGATCAAGGTCGGTCCGGTGGCAGCGCCCTCGTACGACGCCGAGACCTACGCCATGCCGACCGCGGGCGCCCATGTCACCGTCGACGCCGAGCCGTTCCTGGGCACGGGTACCGCCACCGAGGTTCCTGTGTCGCTCACCGTGCCGAAGGGCGCGCCCACGGCTCGGGACGTACAGCTGACGCTGACGACGCCCGACGGCTGGACCGCGACCACCGACGACACGACCCGTTTCGCCCGGGTCCGGCCCGTCGACACGGTGACCGCCACCTACACCGTGACCCCGCCCGGCGACCCGGTCCACTACGCCGTCCTGTCCGCGACCGCCACGCTCACACAGCCCGGCCGTCCGGGCACCGTCACCGGCGAACGGGCCGTGCAGGTGCCGCCGCCGGGGCTGTCCGCTGACGCCTACGTGAGCGACCTGACCCTGATCAAGGCCGTCAACGGCTGGGGCCCGGTGGAAAGGGACACCTCCAACGGCGAGTCCGCGGCGGGCGACGGGCGGACGCTCTCAGTCGGCGGCACCTCGTACGCCAAGGGCCTCGGCGTGCACGCGAACAGCCAGGTCCGGGTCTATCTCGGCGGCGGCTGCACCCGCTTCACCGCCACGGCCGGGGTGGACGACGAGGTCGGCGACAACGGCAGCGTCTCCTTCCAGGTCATCGCCGATGGCCGCACCCTCGCCACCACGCCGGTGCTGTACGGCTCGGACGGCGGTACCGCGATCGACGCGGACGTGACCGGCGCCCGCTGGCTGGACCTGTTGGTCGACGGCGACGGCGATGTGTCCACGGACCACGCCGACTGGGCCGACGCCAAGCTGACCTGCGGCGGCGGTGCCTGATGCCCAGGCTGAGACGAACCGTCCGCAGCGGCTCGGCGGCGCTGGTCCTGGCCGCGCCGCTACTCGGATCGGCCCCAGCGGCCGCCGACTCCGGGCCGATCACCTTCGCGACATCCGCCTACGAACTGCGCGTCGCCACGGACCGGTTGACCGTCACCACCGTACGGGCGGGTCGGACCGTCCTGGCCACCGCGCCCGCGGCGTTCCGGTTCCGGATCGGCGCCGACTGGCACCTCGTCCGGGAGGTCACCGGCAGCACGCGTGACGGCAACACCTTGCGCGTCACCGCCGCCACCGACCTGCCGGGCGTCACCGTCGATCTGCGGATCACCCTGCGCTCCGACCGGTACGACATGCACTGGTCCCTGTCGGGCGCCCGGGCCGACGCGCTCAGCACGGCGTACGACCTCGGCAGCGCCGGGCACTGGTACGGGCACGGCGAGAACAGCGACCAGACCATCCAGCCGTGGCCGCTGGACTCCGGACAGCTGGTGGACACCGGGTTCAGTCCGGCGTCGTACCAGGTGGTTTCCCCCTTCTGGTACACCTCCAGTGCCACCGGGCTGCGGGCGCACACGAGCGACCCGATGGACGTGCGGATCAACTCCGGTGGCAACGGGCTCGGCGAGTTCACCGTCACCGGCGAACGGCCCTCCGCCTCCACGGTGTTCGTCGAGGACACCCCGGCCGAGGTGTACCGCGACCACATCGCGCTGGTCGGCAAGCCCGAACGCTCCGACACCCCCTACGAGCAGTACGCCACCCCCCTCTGGAACTCCTGGGCCCAGCTCTACGGCGAGCAGACCCCGGAGAACGTCCTCGCCTGGGCCCGCGCGCTGGCCGGCGCCGGGCTCGGCGGGCACGCGGTGCAGATCGAGGAGAGCGTGATCGCGGCCGACTTCGGCGAACGCTTCCCCGATCTGCCCACGCTTTCCCGGGAGTTGGGCCGCCTCGGGTTCGACCTCGGCATGTGGACCGGCCTGTACATGCCCGAGACCGCCGCCAACTTCTCCCACGCCGTCGACAACGGCTACCTGCTGAAGGACCCCTCCGACCCGTCCAAGCCGTGCCTCTTCACCTGGTGGAACGGTCGGCAGACCGGGCTGATCGACCTGGCGAACCCGGCCGCCCGGCAGTGGTATACCGACGACCTCCGCGCGCAGACAAGCGAGTTGAGGGTCGCCGGGTTCAAGTTCGACACCGCCTTCTTCGACGACCGGTGCGCCCCCTATCCGGGGGCGACCCGCGCCGACTACGTGAAGTACGGCACCGAGCTGGCCGACGAGTTCGACCAGCAGGGCGCCGGGCTGCGGGTCGCGTGGAACGCCGCGCAGGACAAGGGCTTCGCCACCCGCACGGCCGACAAGCCGACCACCTTCGGCGGGCTGCGCGCCGCGGTCTCGGCCAACCTGGCCGTCTCCACGATCGGTTACCCGTTCGTCGAGACCGACATGATCGGCGGCTCGCTCAGCTATCCGCCGCCCACCAAGGAGGTCCTGGCCCGCTGGGCGCAGGCGGCGTCCCTGATGCCGCTGATGTACGCCTCCACCTCACCCACCGGCGTACGGGACGCGACGACCGGCGAGTGGGTCGGCTATGACAAGGAGACGGTCGAGCTCTACCGGTCGGCCATCGCGACGCACGAGCGGCTGGCCCCGTACATCTGGGACCAGGTGCAGCAGACGTTGAAGGCCGGTGACCCGATCATGCGGCCGCTGTTCTTCGACTTCCCGAAGGACGGGGCGAGTTACACGGTCACCGACGAGTGGATGCTCGGCCCGGCCGTGCTCGCCGCACCCCAGCTTGACGAAGGCACCACCCGGGACATCTTCCTGCCCTCCGGAACGTGGCGCGACGTCACCAACGGCAAGGTCGTCCGCGGCCCCGTGACGCTCAAGGGATACGCGGCCCCGCTCGGGGTGACCCCGGCGTTCGTGAACCTCAAGGCCAAGGGTGCCAACAAGGCGTACCAGGCGCTCGCCCGCACCGGCGCGGAACGGTAGGGGGCGGGCACATGCATGCGATACGCGGCAGGCTCGCAGCGTTGCTCCTTGCGGTCTCGGCCGTCGTGGCGGGGACGATGGCGCCCGCCGAGGCCGGTCAGCAGGACGATCGGCGCGGCTGGACGGGAACTTGGGCGACGGCGGCCAGCGAGCACTACGAAGTCTCGGGTATGTCCGAGGTGACGGTACGGATGCCGGTGCACACCAGCGTCGGCGGCTCATCCGTACGCATCCGCCTGACCAACGCCTACGCCACCGACCCGGTGACTATCGGGCACGCGACCGTGGGCCTGCGCGACGGCGGCTCCGCAGTGCCGCGCCCGTACGACCTACGGTTCGGCGGGAAGCGCGCGGTCACCATCCCGGCGGGCGGAGAGGCGGTCAGCGATCCCCTCCGCCTCTCCGTGCCGGCCCTGGCCGACCTGGTCGTCAGTCTCCATCTGCCCCGCGAGGTCACGCACATCACCGATCACTGGTGGGCGCAGCAGACCGTCTACTGGACGGATTACGGAGCGGGCGACCACGCCGCCGACACCGCCGGCGACGCCTTCACCTGGACCACCACGAGCTGGCCCTTCCTCAGCGGCGTCGACGTGACCGCGCCGAGGACTGGATCGGTGGTGGCGCTCGGTGACTCCATCACCGACGGGTCCTTCTCGACGCCCGACACCAACCAGCGCTGGCCCGACCTGCTCTCCGCCCGGCTGAACGCCTGCCGGCCCGGCGCCGGGGTGCTCAACGCTGGCATCACCAGCAACCGGATCACCGCCGGGACCGCGACCAACCCCTCGGCCCTGGACCGCCTCGAACGGGACGTGCTCTCCCAGCCGGGGGCCAGGACCCTGGTCCTCTTCGAGGGCATCAACGATCTCGGCGGGGCGAGTGCCGAGCAGATCATCGCCGGGATGACGGAGATCGCGGACCGGGCGCACCAGCGCGGGATGCGGGTCGTCGCCGCCACGATCACCCCGTACAAGGACTTCACCTGGGGCGGCTGGAGCGAGGAGACGGAGGCGCGGCGGCAGCAGGTCAACGCGTTCGTCCGGGACTCCGGCGAGGTCTTCGACGACTACGCGGACTTCGACAAGGCGGTACGGGACCCGGCGGACCCGCGGCGGCTCGGCGCGGCATACGACTCGGGCGACCATCTGCATCCCAACGACGCCGGGATGAAGGCCTTCGCCGACTCCATCGACCTCGCCGCGCTCGGGCTCGGCCGCGGCTGTTCCTGAGGAGGACCCGTGTTCGGACATCTACGTGGACACCTGCGTGAACGCCGAAGATTCGCAGCCCTGACCACGGCCGTGGCGGCCGTCCTGGCGGCCCTGCTCCCGGCGACTCCGGCCGCGGCCGAGACCAAGCAGCCGGAGTGGACAGGGACTTGGGCAACCGCGCAGCACGCCTCGTACGACCCGGGCACCTCGGAGGTGACCGTACGGATACCGGTGCGTGTGAGCGCCGGCGGGTCGAGCGTGCGCATCCGGCTGACCAACGGCTTCACGACCGAGCCGGTGAAGATCGGGCATGCGACCGTGGGCCGCAGTGGCGGCGGCTCGGCCGTCGCGAAGCCGTACGAGCTGCGGTTCGGCGGCAAGGACGAGGTGACGATCGCTGCCGGGGAACAGGCGGTGAGCGATGCCGTCAGGATCCCCGTGCCGGCCCGCAGCGACCTGGTCGTCAGCCTGTACTTCCCTGGCCGGCTCACCCACATCAGCCAGCACTGGATGGGCCTCCAGACCGTCTACTGGACGCCCGACGGCGGCGGTGACCACGCCTCGGACGCCGCCGGGGACGCCTTCACCAGGACCGACTCCACGTTCCCGTTCCTGACCGGAGTCGATGTGCGGGGCGGTGACACGGCGGGCGCCGTCGTGGCGCTCGGCGACTCCATCACCGACGGGGCGTCCTCCACGGCCAACGCCAACCGGCGCTGGCCCGACTATCTGGCGGGGCGGCTGTCGGCCTGCTCGTCCACCGCCGGGGTGCTGAACGAGGGCATCAGCGGCAACCGGATCACGGCCGGCGTCGACGGCAACCCGTCGGCGCTGGACCGGCTGGAACGCGATGTGCTGTCACAGCCGGGCGCTCGGACGGTGATTCTTTTCGAGGGCGTCAACGACCTCAGCTGGGGCGGCGCCACCGGCGATCAGGTGATCGACGGCATGAAGGAGATCGCGCACCGCGCCCACGCCCGCGGGCTGCGTGTGATCGGCGCGACCGTCGTCCCGTACCGCGGCTGGGGCGACTGGTGGACCGAGGCGAAGGAGGCCGACCGGCAGAAGGTCAACACATTCGTACGCGACGGCGGCGTCTTCGACGACTACGCCGACTTCGACAAGGCGGTACGGGATCCGGCCGACCCCACCCGCTACGCCGCCGCGTTCGACTCCGGTGACCATCTGCACCCGAACGACACCGGGATGAAGGCGTTCGCCGACGCGGTCGACCTCACCACCCTCGGGGCGGGCCGGGACTGCCCCTCGGCCCGCGTCCGGCTCACCCCGTACCTGCCGACCCTGCAAGTCGGCGGTGACGGTACGGAGATCACGTCGACCGTCACCAACACCGGTCCCAAAACGGTCACTCAGGTCAGTACGCGCCTCGATGTCCCCGACGGCTGGTCCGCCGAACCGGCCGACAGCGCACGCTTCCGCTCCCTCGCGCCGGGCGACAGCGCCACCGTCACCTGGACGGTGACCCCGGCGGCCGACGCGGCCTGGGGCACCCACCAGATCGGCGTACGCACCTCCTTCCGCCAGGACGGCCGTACACGGCGCGACTCCGACAGCGTGGACGCCACGGTGACCCCCGTCCCGTTCGCCGTCAAGCCGCCGTATCTGACGACCGCCACCACCACCGAAGAGGCCCAATACGCCCAGAATGGCGACCAGTTCGCCATCTGGGCGGGCGGCCAGGACCTGTCCGGCTGGAAGGACGAGAAGGCGGCGGTCTACCTCGCCGACGCCGTGCCGCCGTCCGGCACCGTGACCGCTCGCGTCGTCGGTCAGACCGGCAGCGGCCCGTCCGCCAAGGCGGGCATCGCCGTCGCCAACGACCTCACCGCGCCCGAAGCGGGCGGCTACGCGGTGCTCACCATGTCGAAGCAATACGGCCTGGAGTTCCTGACCGACAGCGACGGCGACGGCCGACTCGACACCTGGGCCGGCGGCGGCAGTTCGTACCACCCGGCCTGGCTGAAGCTCGTCCGCGACGGCTCCGCCTACACCGCGTACGCCAGCCCAGACGGCACCGCATGGCAGCAGGTCGCCACCGCCACCGTGCCGTCCGCGACCGGCACCGGCGAGGCCGGAATGGTCGCGAGCGCCGTCAACCTCAACTACCCGGGCCAGACCACGACAGCACTCTTCGACTCCTTCTCCACGCACGAGTGATCCACCTACGAGTGATCCACGCAGAGTGAGAGGCACGTTCATGGCAGTCGACCGCAGACACTTCATGACCACCGCGGCCGCCCTCGGCGGCGCGGTGCTGCTCGCCCCGCCCGGTACCGCCCAGGCGCTGGCGCAGGGTGCCGTGTCCGGCGTCCCGGGCATTCCCGACTACGAGCCCACCAAGGCGTCCCTCGACGCCCACCCGGTGCCTCGCTGGTACAAGGACGCCAAGTTCGGCATCTTCGTCCACTGGGGCGTCTACTCGGTGCCCGGCGGCTCCGCACGGCGCATCGCCGCCGAGTGGTACCTCTGGTACCAGAGCTACAAGGACACCGCCGAGTGGAAGTACCACCGCGACACCTACGGCCAGGACTTCGTCTACGACGACTTCATCCCGCAGTTCAAGGCGGAGAACTACGACCCGGACTCCTGGGTGAAACTGTTCGAGCAGGCGGGCGCCGAGTACTTCGCGCTGACCAGCAAACACCACGACGGATTCGCCCTGTACCCCAGCGAGTTCACCGACCGGCACTCGGTCAAGTACGGCCCCGAGCGCGACCTGGTCGGCGAACTGATGACCGCGGCCCGCAAGCGCGGCACCGTGCGGCCCGGCCTGTACTACTCGATCGGCGAGTTCTTCAACCCGTCGATCGGCCGGCCGATGAGGAACTTCTACACCGACGAAGAGATCCCGATGGTCGGCTACAAGCCGGTCGATGACTACATCGGCGACTACGAACTCAAGCAGCTGTACGAGATCGTCGACCGCTACGACCCGGACCTGCTCTGGGCGGACGGCCAGTGGTTCCGGCCGACGGGCGAACCGCCGTGGCGCAGCGAGGAACCCCTCGCCCACTACTACAACCAGGCCAAGAACCGGCGCAGGCCCAAGGGAGTCGTGGTCAACGACCGCTTCGACACCCACTTCGACTTCGCGACCTACGAGCAGCGCACCAACCCCACCATGGATCCGCAGAAGTGGGAGTGCTGCATCACCATGGGCTACTCCTGGGGCTACAACAAGCACGAGCTGGACGAGGACTACAAGACCTCCGAGTTCCTCATCCACCTGCTCGCCGACGTGGTCAGCAAGAACGGCAACCTGCTCCTCAACATCGGCCCCAAGCCGGACGGCACCATCCCCGAGATCATGCAGAAGCGACTGCGCGACATGGGCGCCTGGCTGGACGTCAACGGCCCCGCGATCTACGGGTCGGCGCCGTGGGTGCGGGCCGAGGAGGAGGGCGGCGGGCTCGGTGTCCGCTACACGGTCTCGCCCGGCAAGTTCAACATCATCGTGCTCGGCACGCCCAGCGGCACCCTGTCGGTTCCCGGCGACATCCCGATCAGCGCCACCTCACGGATACGACTGCTCGGCCGCAAGGAGCCGCTGCGGTGGACCCGCGGGGACGGAAAGATCCACATCACCGTCCCGTCCAGCCTGCCCAGCGATATCGCGAACACCTTCACCGTCGACTGGGACCGGGGATGAGCGCGATGGCCGTACGACGTACCGGAACCGCACTGGACACCCTCGGGCCCACGCTCTCCGTCACCACGCAACCGGCAGCCCCGGCCGCCGGTGACGCGGTGACGGCCACCACGGTCCTCACCAACGACTGCCCGTTCCCGCTGCGCAACGCCGTCCTCTACCTGATCGACCCGGGAGCGACGACGGCCACGCGGACCATCCCCCTCGGAGACCTCCGGCCCGGCGTGAAGCTGACCCGCAGTTGGCGGACCCAGATGCCCTCCGGAGTGGCGGGGGCCGTGTCGTTCACCGCACACGTGGTCTTCGACGTCGACGGGCACAGCGCCGACTGCGCCCGGTCCGCCAAGACGTTCACCATCCCTTATGAGGCCAACGGTGTGAAGGACCCGTATCTGACGCATGCGACCACCGATGACGCCAAGTACGGCCAGTACGGCACCCAGTTGGTGATCTGGTCGGGGGGCCGTGACCTGTCCGGCGGCACCGACGAGAAGGGCGGCCTCCATCTCCCCGGAGCCGCTGCCGAGTCCTGCGTGGTGCAGGTGAAGGCGGTCAGCCTGACCGGCAGTGACAACCCGTCCGCCAAGTACGGGCTCGCGATCGCCAACGACCTGACCGCGCCGGAGGCGGGCGGCTACGCCGTGCTGACCATGTCGAAGCAGTACGGCCTGGAGTTCGTGACGGACAGCGACGGTGACGGGCGCGTGGACACCTGGGCCGGCACCGGCAACTCCTACCACCCGGCCTGGCTGCGGCTGGTGCGTTCCGGCACCACGTACACCGCGTACGCCACGAGCAACACACTCAAGTGGGACGAGATCGTCACCGTGACCGTCCCCTCGGCGACCGGCGCCGCGGACGTCGGTGTCGTCGCCAGCGCGGTCAACTTCAACTACCCCGGCACGACCGTCCAGGCGGTCTTCGACCACTTCACGGTGGAGAACGCAGCGATGGAGGAAGCACCGTGAGCAGTCGCGCGTACCGTCCCTACCGTCCCGAAGAGGATTTCCTCGCACCTCCCGTCACGCTCACCGTGGCACCTACCACCCCGAAGGCGGGGGAGGAGGTGACCTTGACCGCCACCCTCACCAACACCACCCGGATCGCGCTGCGTGACACGGTCCTCTACCTGGCCGTGGACGGCGCCGGGA
Source organism: Streptomyces sp. NPDC050211 (assembly GCF_040656035.1). Classification (NCBI taxonomy): domain Bacteria; kingdom Bacillati; phylum Actinomycetota; class Actinomycetes; order Kitasatosporales; family Streptomycetaceae; genus Streptomyces; species Streptomyces sp. NPDC050211. The sequence goes on along the minus strand of NZ_JBFALC010000016.1, from coordinate 17,844 downwards.
AGCCGTCGGGGCTGGGCAGCCTGGCGCCCGGCGCGAAGGCCACCCGCAGCTGGCGGACCGCACTGGACGCTGACGCCGAAGGCGAGATCGCCTTCACCGCCCACGCGGTCTTCGACGTCCACAGGAACGGCTCCGACTGCGTCCGCGCCTCGTCGTCGGTGCGGCTGCCGAACCGCTCGCTGGCCGGCGCGTTCGACAACAAGGGCATCGCCTCCGACGAGCTCTTCACGGTCGCCGACATCGACGGGTCACGTTCCGCCCTGTCCGCGCAGGCCCTGGCCTCGGTCGGGCTGAAGCCGGGTGCGGAGGTGACGTACGACGGCGTGGGCTTCACCTGGCCGGACGCCGAACCCGGAACCGAGGACAACGTCGTTTCCACTGGGCAGACCGTGCTGCTGTCCGGCTCGGGCTCCCGCCTTGCCTTCCTCGGCACCAGCACCTGGGGCGAAGGCAAAGGCGAAGGGAAGGTCCTGTACGCCGATGGCAGCGAGCAGGCGTTCTCCGTCGCCGTACCCGACTGGTACGGGGCGCACGGCTCCGCCGCCGTGGTGGTGCCGTACCGCCTCCTCCCCACCGGCCGGGACGACATCCCCGTCAGCCTCTTCGTGTTCGACGTGGCGCTCCAGGACAGGGAGTTGCAAGCGGTTGTACTGCCGAAGGTCAGTGACGGCCTGCTGTCCGGCGTTCCGGCGCTGCACATATTCGCGATGACGGTCGCCTGACAGTGCGTTCCGCAAGAAGGGAAGCTCATGCACAGCAATGAAGGTGTCACCCGCAGACGGGTGTTGACGGGCGTGGTGGCTCTGGGCGGCACGGTGCTGGCACCGCCGACGACCGCCGGGGCGGCAGGAACCGCCGGGACCGTCGGGAGCACGACGGCGGAGTTCGACACCGCTACGGCCGCCGCGGCGCTGCGGCGCCTCATGCCCGATCACCACCGGCAGGTCGCACTGCGCGCGATCGCGGACAGCGGCGCGGACCGCTTCCGGGTCACCGGCCGGGCCGGGCACATCACGGTCGAGGGCACCAGCCCCGCCGTACTCCTCACCGGCTTCAACACCTATCTGGCGCAGGTCACCAAGGCCGACATCTCGTGGAACGGCCGGCAGTTGAACCTCCCGCGTACGCTCCCGGCGCCCGCGGCGGCGATCACGGGAACGGCGAACGTGCCCCACCGATTCGCCTTCAACGACACCAACGAGGGCTACACCGGCCCCTATCGGGGCTGGGCGGCGTGGGAACGCGAGATCGACGTCCTCGCGCTGCACGGCATCAACGAGGTCCTCGTCTACATCGGTGCCGACGCCGTCTACTACGACACCTTCCGGGAGTTCGGCTACACGGACGCCGAACTACGGGCCTGGATCCCCGCCCCCGCGCACCAGCCCTGGTGGCTGCTGCAGAACATGTCGGGGTTCGGCGGTCCGGTGTCCAAGCGGCTCATCGATCAGCGCGCCGCCCTCGCCAAGAAGATCATCCGGCGGGTGCGCGAGCTGGGCATGACCCCGGTGCTGCCCGGCTACTACGGCACCGTGCCGGACGACTTCCGAGCCAAGCAGCCCGGCGCGTCCCTGGTGGCCCAGGGCTCCTGGGGTGCCTTCAAACGCCCCGACTGGCTCGATCCGCGCACGTCGCTGTTCGCCGACGTCGCCGCCGCGTTCTACCGGCACCAACGGGAACGCTTCGGCGACAGCGCCATGTACAAGATGGACCTGCTGCACGAGGGCGGCAATCCCGGTGACGTGCCGGTGAGCGAGGCCGCCAAGGCCGTCGAGGCCGCTCTCCAGAAGGCACACCCCGGAGCCGTCTGGGCCATCCTGGGCTGGCAGAACAACCCGAGCCGGGAGATTCTCGGAGCTGTCGACAAGACCACGATGCTCGTCGTCGACGGCCTGTCCGACCGCTACGCCACCGTCACCGACCGGGAGAGCGACTGGGACGGCACTCCGTACGCCTTCGGCAGCATCTGGAACTTCGGAGGTCACACCCCGATCGGCGCCAACGCCCCCGACTGGGTGGAGCAGTACCCGAAGTGGCGCGACAAGGAAGGCAGCGCGCTCTCCGGGATCGCGATGATGCCGGAGGGCGCCGACAACAACCCCGCCGCGATGGCCCTGTTCACGGAGCTGGCCTGGACGCCCGGCACCATCGACCTCGACGACTGGTTCGCCTCGTACGCCGTGTCCCGGTACGGCGGCGAGGACCCGCACGCCATCGCGGCCTGGAAGACGATCCGCGACACCGCGTACAACATGTCCCGCAAGGACGGGTGGAGCGAGGCGCCCGACGGGCTGTTCGGCGCCCGGCCGAGTCTGGGCGCCAACAAGGCCGCCGCATGGGGTCCGGAGGCCGACCGCTACGACACGACGGCCTTCGACAAGGCCCTCACCGAACTCCTCCAGGTCGCACCGCGGCTGCGTGACAGCTCCGCCTACACCTACGACCTGACCGACGTGACCCGTCAGGTGCTGTCCAACCGCAGCCGGGTCCTGCTGCCCCGGATCAAGGCGGCATACGAGGCCGGGGACCGCGCCGGCTTCGACCGGCTCACCAGGACCTGGCTCAGCTGGATGAAGCTGATGGACAAGGTCCTGGCCACGTCCCCGCAGCACCTGCTCGGACGGTGGCTGGCCGACGCCCGGTCCTGGGGCGCAAGCAGGGCCGAGAAGGACCAACTGGAGTACGACGCACGGTCGATCATCACCACCTGGGGCGGTCGGGCGAGCAGCGAGGAAGGGCTGCACGACTACGCGAACCGGGAATGGGCAGGGCTGGTCGGCGGCCTGTACCACACGCGCTGGAAGACGTACTTCGCCGAGTTGTCCGCCGCGATCTCGGCCGGCCGGGAGCCGGCCGAGATCGACTGGTTCGCGCTGGAGGACCGCTGGGCGCACCAGCACGACAGCTACCCGGTGAAGACGTCGGGCGATATCCACAAGCTGGCCCGGCAGGTGCGGGACACCCTCGCCGCCGATCCCGACCAGGTGACACTGACCGCGTCCGCCGACCGGGGCGCGGTGGCGGAGGGCCACCCCGTGACGGTCACCGTGTCGTTCACCAACCGCAACGGCTTCGGGCCGGCGACGGATGTGACGCTGTCCCTCGACGCACCGGAGGGGATGACCGCCGAGCCGTCCGGCACGACCACCGCGGCGTCGGTCGCACCGGGCAAGACCTTCTCGGCGACCTTCACGGTGACCCTCACCCAGGCCACCGGTGCGCTGATCTCCCGGGTGCCGGTGGGCGCGTCCTACCGGAGCGGCGGTACGCGTGGCTCGGCGTTGGCGAGTGTCCGGCTCATGGCGGGCACCGGGGTGGGCGACCCCTACCGGAGCGCCTCCTTCAACGACGCGGTCTTCGGCCAGTCCGGGGACGCGCTCGCCATCGAGGGTGCGGGCGCCGACCTGTGGGGCGGTACCAACGAGTTCGGCACGGTCTACCGTGCCGCCGCCTTCGGGACCGCCTCGACCGCCACGGTCCGGGTCACCTCGCAGGACACCACCGGCGGATGGGCCCGCGCCGGTCTGATCGTCCGCAACGACCTCTCCGAGAACGCCAACGGCTCGGCCGGTTACGTCAATCTGGCGGTGACGCCGTCCAACGGCTGCGCACTGTCCTGGGACTCCGACGGCAACGGCCAGTTCGACTCCATCGCACTGGCCGGGTCCCTCGCCGCCCCGGTGCACCTGCGGCTGACGCGCTTCGGCGACACGTACACCGGTGAGTGCAGCCGTGACGGCGTCTCCTGGACCAAGGTCGGCACCGCCACCCCGGGCGGCGTTGCCGACACCCAGGACATCGGCGTCTTCATGACGGCCGCCAACGGCTGGACGGGTACTCGCGGGATCGCCGGTTTCGAGCACTTCTCCGTCGACTGAGCGGGCGGGCCGGGCCTGGCCGGGGCCGCATCCGCGTCGCGGAGCCACTGCAGTTCAGGCTGAGGTGGACGTCGGCGGCCCGGACGGGCAGCGCTCCGGCGAGCCGGCCGAGCACGGTCGGCGCCGTCCGCAGCAGCAGATGACGGTGAAGGGGGCGTCGGGATCGCTATGAGCCCGGGGCGCTGACCGGGCCCGGTGCAGGAGGGCAGCGGCGACTCGTGGGGATATGGCGACCAGTTCTTGCTGGTGCGGGTCTTGGGCGGGGGCGGGGTGATGACAAGCCGGTTGTTGTCGACGGGCCTTTGAGTAGACCGGTGCCAATGAGGAACTCGAACAGGTCGGCCAGGTCCGGCTCGGCCTGGTGGCAGTGCTGGAGGAACCGGACCGCCTCGGTGGTGGTCCAGATCTTGCGCACGGGCGCGGGCGGTCGCCGTAGAGCCGGTGTGCTGGCGCGGCTGGCGAAGCCGTCTCGGCGGATGGTCGTCCGGCGGTGGTCCGGGGCGGGAACGCCGACGGCGAACGTCCACGTCCCGTGGCGACCGTCGGTGAGCAGGGGGTTCGCTTCGCGCCGACCGCGCCCGGAGGCGCCCGGGCTTCCTGCCCGTGCCCTCCGTCTCGGCGACCGACCTCGCCACCACGGCTGACCGGCCCGCCCGGAGCCCGCGCATGCGTCGCCGAGGTGACGGACATCCGGGTGTGAACCCCGTCGGATTGTCGATGATTGTCGATGTAACGACAAAACTGACCCCTGCCTATATAGGCTCGGACAATCTGTCACCGACAAGCCCATGGGGGTCTCGTGACACAACGCCCGCTCGCCGGATCATTCAGAGGGTTACGCCGTATCGCGGTCCTCTCCGTACTCGCCCTGACCGTCCCACTGATGGCCACCACCGCCGAGGCACACAGCGGCGTGAAGGCCGCCCCGGGCAATCCCGTCCTCGCCTGGAACATCCACGCCCAGACCGCCATCTATGACACCGCCAAGCAGTCGCCCACCACCAGCACCCGCAGCTTCGCCATCGTGCAGGGCGCCGTGTACGACGCGGTCAACGCGGTCGCCGGCCGTCCGTACGAGCCCCTGGTCAGCGCGCCCCGCAGTCGCCCCGGGGACTCCACCGCCGCGGCGGTCGCCGCGGCCGCCCACGACACGCTGCTGTGGCTCTTCCCCGGGCAGGCCGAGTCGCTGAAGGCCCGGTACGACGAGGCGCTGGCCGCGATCCCCGACGGCCGCGCCGAGGACGGCGGGGTGGCCGTCGGCAGGGCCGCCGCCGCGGCGATGACCGAGAGCCGCCGTGACGACGGCTTCGACCCCACCGCGCCGTGGACCGTCGGCACCGAGCCGGGCGAATACCGGCTCACCCCGCCCGGCTACGTCGGCGTCGGCGCCTGGGTGCCGAACCTGAAGCCGTTCGTCGTCCCCGACGCCGGCGCCTACCGGGTCAAGCAGCCGCCGGCCCTGACCGGTGCCGCCTGGGCCCGCGACCTGAACGAGGTCAAGAGCCTCGGCGCGGCCACCAGCACCGTCCGCACCGAGGACCAGACCGAGGCGGCGATCTGGTGGGACGACCCCCACATGGTCGAATGGTCGATCACCCGGCAACTCGCCGACGCGCACCGCCTCAGCAGCCTCCGCACGGCCCGGCTGCTCGCCATGGTGTACGTGGCCTCCACCGACACCCTGATCGCCTGCTACAAGGCCAAGGCGCACTGGAACTTCTGGCGCCCAGTGACGGCCATTCCGCTCGCCGGCACCGACGGCAACGCGGCCACCGATCCTGACCCGGACTGGACGCCGCTGCGGGTCACCGCCCCGTCGCCGGAGTACCCGTCGGGCCACGCCTGCTTCACCACGGCGGTCATGAAGGTCTTGGGGTCGTTCTTCGGCCGTGACGACCTCACGTTCGCCGCGTACAGCCCCGCCTCCGGCACGACCCGCCACTACGACAGCCTTCGGGTGGCGACAGCCGAACTCCTGGAGGCGCGAATCTGGGCCGGCGTGCATTACCGCTTCGCCTCCGAGCACGGGCACCGGCTCGGGCTGGCGGTCACCCTCGACGTCCTGAACCACGCCTTCCAGCGGCGCTGACGCGGTCTTCCCTTCCACCACCGCCGGGAGGACAGCTCGGTACAGCACCGACACCGGGACGAGGATGACTGGTCTCCGGCCAGGAAATGGTGGTTGTTGCGGGCTGCGACACTGATCATCCAACGGAGTTCCTCGTGCGACAGAAGGATCTTGGTCGATCTCCTGCCTATGGGGAACTCCGTTGCCGCGTGGGGCTTTCACCCTTGCAGACTCGCTCCCCAGCCCCCGCCACCTGCGGTAACACGCTAAGGACCCTGCGCATGCGGTGACTTGCTGGCTCTCGGCCGGAGCGCGACGGTGGAAGCGCGAGAGCTCATCTCGAGACCAGCGGAAGGCAGCGTACGGACGTCCTTCAGCTCGCGCAGCTGCGGGTGCGGTCCCAGTTGGCGGGACGCACGGATTCCCAGTGGCATGGCGGCAGTCAGGCGACGGGCGTCAGGAACGGCAGGACGCTACTGGCTTTGGCGCGTGAGGACGTGAAGCCCGAGCGCGGGATCACCGGCGGGTCGCATGACGAGCCCGGCTTCGGAGGTCTCCTCGGCAAGCTGTGTCTCGCTCGCCACCCACCAGCGGTAGTTGACCGTGACCTCGGACAGCGCAAGACCGTCCCGCAGGACGCGGTAGTCCATCCGCCAGGTGACCTCGTCATCGCCCGAGGGCTCCGCGCTCGCCCATCCCTCGTAGTCCAATGCGCCCACGGTCGCCGAAGCCATCCGGGTGCGCGGCACGCGCTCCGGCCGAACAGGCGGGCTGACATTGACGATGAGGGCGCCGCCGGGGGCGAGCCGCTGCGTGGCGTCGGCCCACAGGGCGCGCCGCTCGACCGGCGGCAGGTGGCCCAGCATGTTCAGCGCGACGATCGCCCGCAGACCCTCCGGGAGAGAGGCGTGTGCGGCATCCTCCGCCAGCACCGTGACCCGGCCCCGGAGTTCAGGGTCGTCATGGACCCGGGCGAGGAGCACCGCGCGCATGGCGGCGGAGGGTTCGACCGCGAGGACGGGATCGTCCCCTGGGAGCGCCGCGCAGATGGCCGCGACCCCGCGGCCCGTCCCGGCGCCGAGGTCCACGGCCGGTCCGGCCTCCGCCCTCACCTCGTGGAGCAGCGCGGTCAGCGCCGGGGCCAGGGCCTGCCAGGCCCCGGCCATCATCAGGTCCAGGTACTCGGCGGAGCGTTCGTACGGATCCACTACGTCTACCTCCGGGCTGTGCATTAATGCAATTGTCATTTTCATCTGAAGGATTGCAGAGTTCAGGGCGCACCCCGGGCCCAGTCAGGTGTCGTCCCTGCGGATGGACGATCCCGACCACGGACGCCTCCGGTGCGCCGTCACGCCCGAGTTCACCCATCGCAGGATCCAGGAGCTGCGTCCCGGCAGCCGCGCCACGGCCGAGCGGCTCTTCGACGAAATGGCCCGGCGCACGCCCCCCGTCGACTTCATCGAGGCCGTGGCCCTCCCGCTGCCCGCGCTCGGCATCGACGGCATCCTCGGCGTGCCCGAGGAAGACCTCGACTTCTTCGGCTCCAAGTGCGCGATCATCGCCTCCACTGTCGACAGCCCGGAGGCGATCGGCGCCCCGTCCGCCGTCGACGAACTCCTGCGCATCCTGACGATCGTGCAGCACGGCACGGTGCGTGTGGCGACCCGTGACGTGACCATCGGCGAGCTGACGGTGACCGCGGGCGACGGCGTCATCTGCTCGCTCCTTGCCGCTGATCACGATGAGAGCGTCTTCCCCGACGCCGGCCGCTTCGACGTCCGCCGGAACGCGCGCGCCCATCTCGCCTTCGGACACGGTGTGCACCAGTGCCTCGGGCAGCCGCTGGCTCGGGCCGAGTTGGAGATCGTGCTACGGCTGCTGTTTGCCGCGAGGCATGATGTCGTCGTCGCGTCAGGCCGGTTGCCAGATCCGGGTGAGCGTCAAGGGGGAGAGGAGTTGCTCGGGGTCGCCTTGTTGCACCACGTGGCCGTCGCTGAGCAGGAGGCAGGTGTCGGCTGAGCGCGCCGCTTCGAGGTCGTGCGTGGCCTGGACGACGGTCACCCCGTCGGCGACGAGCTCCGTCAGCAGCGCGGCGATCCGGTCCCTTGCCCCGGGGTCGAGTCCCGTGGTCGGCTCGTCCAGGAGGAGCAGGTCCGACTCCTGGGCAAGGCCCTGGGCGATCAGCGCGCGTTGCCTTTGCCCGCCGGACAGTTCCCCGAGTTGGCGAGGGGCGAGGTCGGTGATGCCCAGTCGCTCCATGGCCGTGTCCACCGTGGCGTGGTCCTGCCGGGTCAGCCGGCGCCACGGCCCGCGTTCGCCCCAGCGCCCCATCTCGACCGTCTGCCTTACGGTCAGCGGCAGCGCGTCACCGACGGCGCCGCGCTGCGGGACGAACGCCGGCGGCCGGTCGCCGACGTGACGGAGCTCGCCTGATGTGGGCCGAATCACTCCGGCCAGCACTCCGAGCAGGGTGGACTTCCCGCTGCCGTTCGGGCCGACGAGCGCCGTGATGGCCAACGCCGGTATCTCGGCGTCGAGTTGATGGAGGACGGTGCGGCCGGGGTAGCCGGCGGACAGCCCGGTGAAGCGGACGCGGGGCGTCCCGCCCTCGGCGACGGCGCGGGAGACTCCCTGTTTTTTGAACATGATTTTCATTGTACTGTGTTGATCCATGGAGTGGTTGACAGGTCCCTTCGAGGTGACCTTCGTGCAAAGGGCGCTGTGGGGCGGGATGTTGGTGTCGGCGATCTGCGCCCTGGCCGGTACGTGGGTGGTGCTCAGGGGGATGGCCTTCCTCGGCGACGCCATGTCGCACGGGCTGTTGCCCGGAGTCGCGCTCGCCGCACTGTTCGGCGGCAACCTGCTGGTGGGGGCGCTGCTGAGCGCGGCCGTCATGACGGCCGGCGTCACCGCCCTCGGCCGCACCCCGAGGCTGTCCCAGGACACCGGGATCGGCCTGCTGTTCGTGGGGATGCTGTCGCTCGGCGTCATCATCGTCTCGCGCTCGCAGTCCTTCGCGGTCGACCTGACCGGGTTCCTCTTCGGTGACGTCCTCGCCGTCCGGGAGCAGGACCTGGTGCTGCTGGGCGTGGCGCTGCTGCTGGCACTGGTCGTCTCGGTCCTCGGCCACCGGGCCTTCCTCGCCCTGGCCTTCGACCCGCGCAAGGCGCAGACGCTCGGCCTGCGCCCGCGCCTCGCTCATGCGGTGCTGCTCGGCCTGCTGGCGCTGGCCATCGTCGCCTCCTTCCACATCGTGGGCACGCTGCTGGTCCTGGGTCTGCTCATCGCCCCGCCGGCGGCCGCGCTGCCCTGGGCGCGCAGCGTGCGGGGTGTCATGGCCCTGGCGGCGCTGCTCGGCATCACCGCCACCTTCGGCGGCCTGTTGCTGTCCTGGCACTTGAGCACCGCGGCCGGCGCGACCATCTCGGGCCTCGCGGTCAGCCTGTTCTTCCTCTCGCACCTGGCATCCGGTCTCCGCCACCACCGCCGTGCGCGCCTCGCCGGTGCTCACGCCGCGGCCCCTCACTGATGGAAGAGGCGATCCCCTTGTTCGTCCGCAGAAACGCCACTGCTTGGGTGCCCACCGCGCTCGTGGCCGTCTGTCTGCTCACTACGAGCTGCGCGGGTCAGGACGGCACCGCGTCCGCCCCGAGGACGACTCCCTCGGCCTCCGGTCCGCACGGGTACGTCGCAGGGGCACAGGAGAAGGCCGAGCAGCAGTCGCGGCTGGTGCTCAACGACCCGGGGTCGGGGGACACCCGAGTACTCGATCTGATCACCGGCAAGGTGCACGAGGTGTCCCGGACCGCGGGCACCACGGAACTGACCACGGACGGCCGGTTCGGCTACTTCCACACCGCGGGCGGCACGCGCGTCCTCGACGGCGGCGCCTGGATGGTGGATCACGGCGACCATGTCCACTACTACCGCGCGGCGATACGCGACGTGGGCGAGCTGCCCGGACGCCCGGGCACCCGTGTCCGCAGCGATGCCGCCGTGACAGCGGTGACCGACGACGGCGGCCGGGCCGGCATCTACCGCCGGGCCGAACTGGAGAAGGGCAAGGTCGGCTCCGCCCGCACGCTTCCCGGCACGCACGCGGGAGCAGTCGTGCCCTACGCGGAGCACCTGCTCGGCGTCACGGACAACGGGAAGGTCGCGGTGTACGACCGCCAGGGCAAGCGGGCCGCGTCGCCGGACGCCCGCTGCGAGGCCCCGCGGGGCGACGCCGTCACCCGGCGCGGAGTCGTCCTCGGCTGCGCCGACGGCGCCCTGCTCGTCCGTGACGCCGACGGCACCTTCACCGCCGAGAAGATCCCGTACGGCAGCGACGTACCCGAAGCGGAACGGGCCACGGCCTTCCGGCACCGGCCCGGCAGCGACACGCTCACGGCACCCGCCGGGGACCGGGCCGTGTGGGTCCTGGACGTCACCGAGCGCACGTGGACACGGGTGAAGACCGGTCCCGTCACCTCCGCCAACACCGCGGGAGAGGGCTCTGTCCTGATCGTCCTCGAGACCGACGGGGCACTCCATGGCTACGACATCGCCACCGGCAAGCAGGTCTCCAAGACGAAGCCGCTTCTGACGGGCGCCCCCGACATCGGTACCGACGGGAACGTGGAACCGGTCATCGAGGTCGACCGCAGCCGCGCCTACCTCAACGATCCCAAGGGCAAACGCGTGTACGAGATCGACTACAACGACAACCTGCGCGTGGCGCGCACCTTCGACCTGGACATCGAGCCGGCGCTGATGGTGGAGACCGGACGATGACGAGACAGACGCAAGAGTCGCGGCGGCTGCCCACCCTCCTGCTGGTCCTGCTCATACTCGCCCTGGCCGGTGCCGGCACCGGCTGTACGAGCAGCGACGAGCGCCCCCGGGTCGTGGTGACGACCAACATTCTGGGCGACATCACGCAGGAGATCGTCGGCGACGAGGCCGCTGTGACCGTACTGATGAAGCCGAACGCCGACCCGCACTCCTTCGGACTTTCGGCCGTACAGGCCGCCGAGTTGGAGCGTGCCGACCTCGTGGTCTTCAACGGGCTGGGCCTCGAGGAGAACGTACTGCGGCACGTGGACGCCGCCCGCGAGGCAGGAGTGGCCACCTTCGAGGCCGGCAAAGCGGTGGACCCCCTCAGCTTCCAGGCGCATGACGACGGAGGACCCGAGCAGGAGGCCGGGCAGCCCGATCCGCACTTCTGGACCGACCCCGACCGCGTCCGCAAGGCCGTGGGCCTGATCGCCGACCGGGTCGTCGAGCACGTGGACGGCGTGGACGAGAAGGTGATCCGCGCCAACGCCGACCGCTACGACGCGCAACTCGCCGACCTCACCGCCTGGATGGAGAAGTCCTTCGACCGCGTACCCGAGCAGCGGCGCGCGCTGGTGACCAACCACCACGTGTTCGGCTACCTCGCCGACCGCTTCGGATTCCGGGTCATCGGCGCGGTGCTCCCGAGTGGTACGACGCTGGCCTCGCCCAGCTCCTCCGACCTGCGCTCACTCACCGAGGCCATGCGGACGGCAGGCGTACGAACCGTCTTCGCCGACTCCTCCCAGCCCACACGGCTGGCCGAGGTCCTGCGCACGGAGATGGGCGGCGGCGTGCGCGTCGTCGAACTCTACTCCGAGTCCCTGACCGAGAAGGGGAAGGGCGCCGGCACCTACCTGCAGATGATGCGCGCCAACACCACCGCCATGACCGACGGCCTGACCGGCGCCTGAACCAGCGCCCCTGACGTGGAAACCGGCCGACCGGCCGCTCAAGCACACCCGCACCCACTGCCGCGCCCGCGCGGCACAGAAAGGAACACACCGGTGAACAAGCCGATACGCACCAAAGCAATCACGGGCGCGGCCCTCATCCTGGCGGCCTCCGCGGTCCTGACCGCCTGTGGAGGAGAGGACACCTCTTCGACCGACACGAAGGCCAAGAACGCGCCGAACACCAAGGCCGTAGCGGTCAAGGACCCGCTCGTCGCCACGTTCGACGGCGGCCTCTACGTCCTGGACGGTGAGAGCCTGAAGCTCGCCAACACGGTCGAGCTGCCCGGCTTCAACCGCCTCAACCCCGCCGGCGACGACTCCCACGTCATCGTCTCCACCGACGCCGGTTTCCGCGTCCTGAACGCCGCCGAACAGAGCTTCACCGGCGTCGAATACAAGGGTGCCAAGCCCGGCCACGTGGTACGGCACGCCGGCAAGACGGTCCTGTTCACCGACGGCACCGGCGAGGTCAACGTCTTCGACCCCGACGACCTTGAAGGCGGCAAGAAGCCGCAGGGCCGCACCTACACCTCCGCCGAGCCGCACCACGGCGTCGCCATCGAACTGAGCAACGGCGAACTCCTCAGCACCCTCGGCACCGAGGAGAAGCGCACCGGCGCCCTCGTCCTGGACAAGAAGAACAAGGAGCTCCAGCGCAACGAGAAGTGCCCCGGCGTCCACGGTGAGGCCGCGGCCAAGGGCGAGGCCATCGGCATCGGCTGCGAGGACGGCATCCTGATCTACAAGGACGGCAAGTTCACCAAGGTCGACGCCCCCGACGACTACGGCCGCATCGGCAACCAGAGCGGCAGCGACGTATCGCCCATCCTCCTGGGCGACTACAAGACCGACCCGGAGGCCGAACTGGAGCGGCCGACCCGCATCTCCCTCATCAACACCGAAACCGCGAAACTGCGCCTGGTCGACCTGGGCACCAGCTACTCCTTCCGCTCCCTCGGCCGCGGACCCGGCGGCGAAGCACTCGTCCTCGGCACGAACGGCACCCTCCACGTCATCGACCCGGAGACGGGCAAGGTGGGCAAGAAGATCCCCGTCGTGGGCGCGTGGCAGGAGCCGCTGGACTGGCAGCAGGCCCGTCCCACCCTCTTCGTCCGCGACCACATCGCGTACGTCTCCGAGCCGGGCAAGCGCAAGCTGCACGCCGTCGACATCGAATCGGGCAAGAAGGTCACGTCCGTGACCCTGCCGAAGAGCACCAACGAACTGTCCGGCATCGTCGCCGGCCACTGATCGTCCGACCCGACGAGCCCGTCCGCCTGGGCCGCAGGCGTACGGCGGCCCTGCCGCCGCGCCACGGCCTGGCCGACCTTGTGCCGCTGGCCGGAGGGAGAGGCGACCGTCGAGAACGGACCGGGCGGTCGGCCGGTGAGCGCACCGGGTACGTGCCCCAACGGCACGAGTTCGCCTGGAGCTTCCCCAGCGAGCTCGCGGGGCGGTCCTCACTGCCCGTCCCCGGCAGATGGGCCGGCTGCGCGGCCCGGGCGCGACGGACCGAGTGGCGGTGGACGAGGCACTGGAGCTGACCGGGCTCACCGCGCTGCGGCGACGCCCCGTCGGCGACCTCTCCGGCGGCCGGCGGCAGCGGGTTCTGGTGGTCCGCGCGCCGGCCGCCGGCTCGTGTATCCGGCTCCTGGACAAGCCGTTCACGGAGTCGATGTCCGCACCCAGGAGTTGTTGAACGAGTTGTTCGGCCGGCTGGCCGCGGACGGCAGGGCATCTGCCGCCGGGTGGCGCTGATGAACCGCACGGTCGTGGCCGAGGGCGGCCCCGAACTCCTCGCCGCCCCCGGCCGGATGCTGCGGGCCTTCGGCCTCGACCGCGCGATCGGCACGGTGACCGCGTCATGGGCGACCTGCTGACCTTCCTCACAGACCCGTGGCGCCTGCCGTTCATGCAGCGGCTCGGCTCTGGCACAAGTGGGCCGGTGCGCAGCGCCCAGGCGGAGTGCTGATCATGGAGTCGTACGACCCCGGACGATGACCGCCGTCCCGCCCTCGGTGGGCACCCTCGCGCGGGCGGACGTCGTGGATGAGGACTTGATCCGCTGGGTGATGACCTACCGGACCTGGCGCGGCGACGAACTGATCCGGGAAGAGACCGCAGGGTCCGCGACTGCCGTGTCATCTCCGACGAGACGCCGGCCGCTGAGTTGTCGGCGATGGGGCTCGAACGACACCCGGCCGCCCCCGAGGGCATCCCGGCATGGCGGCGTCCGCATCCGCAGGCCCGGTGAGCCTCTTCCCCAGGGTCGCGTGCGTCAGCCCTCCACCTGACCCCGCACGCGGCGGGAGGGAGTGAAGCCGTACAGGTCGAGGATGCCGGGCGGATCGGCGAGGCCGGGGCCGCCCCGCTCGATCCAGGCGGTGATGTCGGCGGTGGCATCGGTGTCGTTGACCAGGCCGAGCCACACGGGCCGGCCGCCCACCGCGCGGCCGGCGGGCGAGGGCTGCACGACGACGACGTTGGCGTGCTCGCAGGTGTCCAGGCAGTCGGTGACGCGGACGGTCGCGGTGCCGTCGAGGGCCTGGCGCAGGCCGCGTAGTTGAGCCGCGTGGTCGAAGCCGGGGATCTTCGGCGTGCCGCAGCAGCACCCCCGGCACACGGTGACCGTGCACCGCGCCGCCCCCGCCGACGGGGCGGAGGCGGCAGCGGCAGTACGGCGGGAGCGCTTGCTCACGCGGTGTCCTTCCCGGAGTTGGCCCAGGCCGTTCAGGCCGACGATGACGGTGGAGCCCTCGTGCCCGGCGACGCCGAGCGGCAGCGGCAGCGGCAGCGGCAGCGTACCGATCAGGTCCCAGGGCGACCAACACGGTGATGAACGCCCCAGCGATGACGAGGTTCTGGATCACCAGGCGCCGGGCGGTGCGGGACAGCCGTACGACGGCGGGGATGGCGGCGAGTTCGTCGCGCACCACGACGGCGTCTGCGGGCTCCAGGGCGAGGGCGCCGCGGCCTGAGCCGAACGCCCGGACGCCCGAGTGCCCTCATCTGATGTGCGCCGCAGGGCATTCCCTGCGCTTGAATGCAGTCCGACACCAACGGAACTAGGGAGTTCTCAGTGCATCGCCCGACTCTGGCACGAAGCCTGCGCCGCACCGGCGCCCTCACCGCGGTCGCGTTCGCGGTCGTTCTAGCCGTCGCGGGACCGGCCGTTGCCCACGCGGAGGTCGAGGCGGAGGGCGCCCGGGCCCTCGACCAGAACGTCGAGCTGACCTTCTCAGCGGCGTCGGAGTCGAACTCCGCGGGCATCGCCAAGCTGGAGGTGATCCTGCCCAAGGGCATCACCCCGGGCGACATCGCCTACAAGGAAGGCCCCGAGGGGTGGAAGTTCGCTCCCACCAGCCGGGGGTACACCGTTGCGGGACCCAAGCTCGCCGTGGGGGAGGACGCCGAATACGTCGTCACCGTCAGGCAGTTGCCCGATGCCAAGGAACTCGTCTTCAAGACCCTGCAGAGCTACGGCGACGGCCGGGTGGACCGCTGGATCGAGCTGGAGGACCCCGCCGAGGACGGTCACAGTCACGGGGAGGGGCATCCCGCGCCCCGCTTGGCACTGAAGCCGGCCGCACCCGGCGCGAAGCTCGTCAGTCCCAGCCCCACGGAGGAGCCCACGACGGCCGCCCCCTCACCGGACACCACCTCGGGCGAGTCGACGACCGGGACTTCGACGCCGTCGGCGGAGCCCGCGGCGGACAGCACGGACGGGGACGACGGCATGTCCATCGCCGTACCCATCGGCATCGGGGCAGCTGTCCTCCTGCTCGGCGGCGGCGCATGGTGGCTTCGGAGCCGTCGAAGCAGGGCTGCCTGAGCCTTCCGGGAAGGCGGGCATACCGCGACAACCCCCGTCACAGCCGCCGCGCTGCTCGTTCCACTCGTGCGCTCCGGGGCGGGAAGCGCCCGGCGCGGCCGGGGGCGGACGCTCTCGGAGTCCGTGTGTGACCTGGGGCGGGGAGGGTGCAAACGACCTGTGCCCGGAGGGGGCCGGATGGTCGCCATCCGTCGGGCGTGGCACGTTGCGGTCAGCATATGGAAATGATTTTCACTTTGTGCTTAGGTGACCCTAACAAGCGTGTTCCTTCCTTGAACCTGCCGCGATATGTGGGAGGCCACCGTGACCGAGACTGCGGACGCCACTATGGGCGCCGAACGGCCGCCCGTCGTGGAGGAGCGGGCGCCGACGGGCGATCCGGGCGCTGCGCGTGGAGCACTCGGTGAACTGCTGGCCCCGGTACGGGGACGGCTCGTCGTGGCGGTGGGGCTTCAGGTGGTCTCGGCGTTGGCGTCGCTCGTGCCGTTCGTGTGCGTGGTGGAACTGGCCCGGGAGGTACTGGGCTCGGCCCCGGTCGACGAGGGACGGGTCTGGGCGCTGGTGTGGGTGGCCGTCGGTGCGCTGGTGCTGCGTTTGGTCACCATGGGCCTGGCCGGGCTGACGACCCATCTGGCCGACAACGACCTGCAGTTGCAGGTGCGGCGCCGGCTCGCGGACCGGCTGGGAGGTGTGCCGCTGGGATGGTTCACCGACCGGGCCTCGGGCCGGGTCAAGACGGCGGTACAGGACGATGTGGCGGTGCGATGCACCACCTGGTCGGCCACGCCCTGACCGACATGGCCGCGGCACTCGTCACACCGCTGGCCGCACTGGGCTACCTGCTCTGGGTGGACTGGCGGCTGACGCTGGTGACGCTGATCCCCGTGGTGCTGTTCGTCGTCGCCCACGCGGTGATGATGCGCGGGTTCGGCGAGCACATGGACCGCTACAACGAGGCGATGACGCGCGTGAACGCCGCGGTCGTGGAATTCGTGCAGGGCATCGCGGTGGTCAAGACGTTCGGCCAGACCCGCCGGGCGCACGACCGGTTCCGCCGGGCCTCCGACGACTTCGCCGATTTCTGGTGGCAGTGGGTGCGGCCGATGCTGCGCCTCAGCTCGGTCAGCCAAGCGGCGGTCGCGCCGCCCACGGTGCTGGTCGTGGTGCTGGGCGCCGGCATCGTGTTCGTGGCGCAGGGCTGGGCCGAACCGGTGGACGTCGTGCCGTTCGCCCTGCTCGGCCTGGCGTTGGCCGCCCCGCTGCTCACGCTGGAGTACGGCTCGATGGACCTCAAGCTGGCCTCGGCGGCAGCGGGCCGCGTCGCCGCGCTGCTGCACACCCCGGCGCTGGCCGAACCGACCACGCCGCGGCAACCGCGGGGCCACCGGGTGGAGTTCGACGGTGTCGCCTTCTCCTACGATGGTCAGGCGCGGGTGCTCCGCGGGATCGACGCGGTCTTGGAACCGGGGACGGTGACCGCACTCGTCGGACCGTCGGGTTCGGGCAAGTCCACGCTGGCCCGGCTGCTGCCCCGGTTCTGGGACGTGGACGAGGGCGCGGTGCGTATCGGCGGCGTCGACGTGCGTGAGATCGGGTCGATCGAGCTGTACCGGCACGTCGGCTTCGTCTTCCAGGACGTGCAGTTGCTGCGGACATCGATCCACGACAACATCGCGCTGGCCCGCCCGGACGCGACCGCCGACGAGGTGGCCCACGCGGCGGGTGCCGCGCAGATCCACGAGCGGATCGAACAACTCCCGCGCGGCTACGACTCTGTGGTGGGCGAGGACGCCCACCTGTCGGCCGGTGAGGCCCAGCGGGTCTCCATCGCCCGCGCACTGCTGGCCGACACACCGATCCTGGTCCTGGACGAGGCCACCGCCTTCGCCGACCCCGAGTCCGAGGCGGCCATCCAGGACGCGCTGTCCGCCCTGGTCGCGGGCCGGACCCTGCTCGTCATCGCGCACCGGCTGCACACCGTCGTCCACGCCGATCAGATCCTGGTGCTGTCCGGCGGCGAGATCGTCGAGCGCGGCCGTCACCCGGAACTCGCCGCCGCGGGCGGCACGTACGCCCGCATGTGGGCGGCCCAGGAACGCAGTACCACCCGTGACTGGGCCCATGACGAACCCCGCGGGCGCACGGTTTCCAGGGAGGACATCCGATGATCCGCCGACTCGCCCGTGTCGCCGGCCCCGAGCTGCACGCGCCCCTGCGGCGCCATCTGGCCGCGCTGCTGGCCCACGCAGTCCTCCAGGGTGTGGCGTTCGCCCTGCTGGTGCCGGCGCTGGG